>CBFGPE010000036.1:0-48935 GCA_965650625.1 uncultured Azospirillum sp.
CTTCCCGTTTCGCGCTACCAGTCGCTGCCGGTTCGGCGGCGCCAGCGTCGTTCGCGTCGGGAGGCGCTTTATAGGCGGCACCCCCCGATCCACGCAAGACCTTTTTTCACCCAGATGACGATTTTTCGGCCGGGGGCCCTCAGAAGGCGGCCGACGGGATATCGTCGTCGTGCCAAGTGCGGCCGTCGCGCTCGATCAGGGCGATGGATTGCGAGGGTCCCCAGGTGCCGGCGATGTAGGGCTTCGGCATCTCGTGCCGGGCCGTCCAGCCGTCGATGATCGGCTCCGCCCACTGCCACGCCGCCTCAACCTCGTCACGGCGCATGAACAGGGTGGAGTTGCCGCGAACCACATCCATCAGCAGCCGCTCGTAAGCATCCGGGAACCGGCCGCCGAAGGTCTGGGCAAAGCTGAGGTTCAGGGCCGCCGGTCGCAGACGCATGCCGCCCGGTCCCGGCTCCTTGGTCATCAGATGCAGGCGGATGCTCTCGTCGGGCTGGAGCCGGACGATCAGACGATTGGCCTGCAACTCGCCGGCCGCCTGCGGGAAGATGGAATGACGGATCGGACGGAACTGGATAACGATCTCCGACATCTTGGCCGGCAGCCGCTTCCCGCTGCGCAGGTAGAAGGGCACGCCGGCCCAACGCCAGTTGTCGATCTCCAGCTTCAGCGCGACGAAGGTCTCGGTGCCGCTGCCGGCCGGAATGCCGGGTTCGTCGAGATAGCCGGGCACTGCGCCGCCGGCAACCGCGCCAGCGCGATACTGACCGCGGACGGTGCAGCCGCCGATCTCGTCCGGCCCAATGGGCTTGAGCGAACGCAGGACTTTCAGCTTCTCGTCGCGCACCGATTCCTGGGCGAGCGAGATCGGGCACTCCATGCCGACCAGACAGACGAGCTGCAGCAGATGGTTCTGCACCATGTCGCGGAGCGCGCCGGACTGGTCGTAATAGCCGCCACGCTCCTCCACACCGACCGTCTCGGCGACGGTGATCTGCACATGGTCGATATGGTCGGCGTTCCACAGCGGCTCGAACAGGGAGTTGCCGAAGCGCAGAGCCAGCAGGTTCTGCACCGTCTCCTTACCGAGGTAATGGTCGATGCGGTAAATCTGCGGTTCGGTGAAGACAGCGCCGACCCGGTCGTTGATCTCCTGCGCCGAGGCGAGGTCGCGGCCGATCGGCTTTTCCAGCACGACGCGTGAGTCCGGGGTGGCGAGACCGAAGGCCCGCAGCTGGTCGCTGACCGGGCCGAACAGGCTGGGAGACGTCGCGAGATAGAAGATGCGGACCGCATCGTTGCTGCGCGACGGCGGATTGGTCAGCCGGTCCGCCAGTTCGTCCCAACCATCGTCGGACGTGACGTCAACCGGCACATAATCCAGCCGCTCCAGGAAACGGGCGATGACAGCCGTGTCGCGTTCGTCCGCAGGCACATGCTCGCGGATCGCCTCTTCCGCCTTGGCCCGATAGTCGGAGGGAGCGAGCGGGCTGCGCGAGACGCCGATGATGCGGCTGCCGTCGGCCACCTGCCCCGCCTTGTCGCGCAGATAGAGCGCCGGCAGCAGCTTGCGCAGGGCCAGATCGCCGGTGCCGCCGAACACCGTATAGTCGAAAGGAGGCAGTGCGGGGGCTGCGACGGTGGAGCGGGAGTGCATCTTCGGACCTCTCGACGTCGATGGCACGGTGCCTTGGATCAGCCCGTGCGTCATGGTGCCACAGGGATGGGCCGGTCACAATGCGGGCCGGCACGGCCCGCTGCCGGCCCAACGTTCAGGAATTGCTGCCTCAGCCCAGCAGGTTGAGGACGGACGCGCCGCTTTCCGCCGGACCCGCGTTGTTGCGGAACAGGGAGAACAGGTCCCGCCCGCAGCCGTGGGAGGCATCCTCGCTCGGCGGCGGGGGAGCGCCGCGGCCTTCCCATTCGGCGGCGTCGACCAGGGCATTCAAAGTCCCGGCCTCCGCATCCAGCCGCAGGATGTCGCCGTCGCACACGCGGCCGAGCGGCCCGCCGCCCTTCACCTCCGGCGTCACATGGATCGCGGCCGGCACCTTGCCCGACGCGCCGGACATGCGGCCGTCGGTCACCAGCGCGACCTTGAAGCCCTTGTCCTGCAGCACGCCCAGCGGCGGCGTCAGCTTGTGCAGTTCCGGCATGCCGTTGGCGCCGGGGCCCTGGTAGCGGACGACGACGATCACGTCGCGGTCGAGTTCACCGGCGCGGAAGGCGGCCTGCACGGCCTCCTGGTTGTCGAAGACGCGGGCCGGGGCCTCCACCACGCGGTGCTCCGGCTTGACCGCCGAGGTCTTGATGACGCCGCGGCCGAGATTGCCGGTCAGCACGCGCAGGCCGCCTTCGGCCGCGAAGGGAGCCGCAGTGGTGGCGACGACGGACGGGTCGCCGCTCTGGTCGGTGGCCGAGCGGGTCCAGGTCAGGGCGCCGCCCTCGTCCAGTTCCGGCATGCTGCGGTAGGGCTCCAGCCCGCCCTCGCCATAGATGGTGGAGATGTCGGTGTGGACGAGGCCGGCATCGATCAGCTGACCGATGATGAAGGGCATGCCGCCGGCCTGATGGAAGCGGTTCACATCGGCGGTGCCGTTGGGATAGACGCGGGCCAGCAGCGGAACGACCGCCGACAGTTCCGCGAAATCTTCCCAGTTCAGCTCGATGCCGGCGGCGGCGGCGATGGCCGGGATATGCAGGGTATGGTTGGTCGAGCCGCCGGTGGCGAGCAGCCCGACGATGCCGTTGACCAGCGCGCGCTCATCGACGATGCGGCCGATGGGAGTGCCGGCGCCGGGTGTGGTCATCGCCACCACCCGCCGGGCCGCCGCATCGGTCAGCGCGTCGCGGAGCGGCGTGTTGGGGTTGACGAAGCTGGCGCCCGGCAGGTGCAGGCCCATGATCTCCATCAGCATCTGGTTGGTGTTGGCCGTGCCGTAGAAGGTGCAGGTGCCGGGCGCGTGGTAGGATTTGGACTCGGCCTCCAGCAGTTCCTCGCGGCCGACCTTGCCCTGGGCATAGAGCTGGCGCGCCTTGGCCTTGTCGGCATTCGACAGGCCGGACGGCATCGGGCCGGCGGGCACGAAGATCGTCGGCAGATGGCCAAAGGCGAGCGAGCCGATCATCAGGCCGGGAACGATCTTGTCGCAGATGCCCAGGCACAGCACACCGTCGAAGGTGGCATGGGACAGCGCGACGCCGGTCGCCAGCGCGATCACGTCGCGGCTGAACAGCGAAAGCTCCATCCCCTCGTAACCCTGTGTGACACCGTCGCACATGGCGGGCACGCCGCCGGCGACCTGCGCCACGCCGCCGGCCGCGCGCACCGACTCCCGGATCATGGCGGGATAGCGCTCGTAGGGCTGGTGAGCCGAGAGCATGTCGTTGTAGGCGGTGACGATGCCGATCGACGGCTGAGACTCGCCACGCAACGCCGCCTTGTCGTTCGCCCCGCAGGCCGCGAAGGCATGGGCGAGATTGGCGCAGCCAAGACGGTGGCGGCGCGGCTTCCCGCCGGCGCTCTCCAGCCGCGCCAGATAGGCGGCACGGCGGTCGCGGCTGCGCTCGGCGATGCGCTCCGTCACGCGGGCGACGACAGAATTCAGGGGGGCGGGCTTGCTCATGATCGCGTCTCGACCGTTTGTGGGAGGCGATGATTTCCAAAACGGACCATACGCCAGGGATAGCGGGCTGTGAAGAAAAATTTTTTCATATATAGGGTGTGGCGGTGGGATTTCTCGCCATGCGCGGCAAAATTCTTCATAGTGATAGGAGCGCTCCTTCCGGCACCGCGCCTGTCCGGCCACCTGCAGGTCCGCCCTATCCAGGGAGTTAACTTTACGTCATGGCATCCCCGGTCAACAGCGCAGCCGCCAACCCTGCACCAATGGACATATTGGAAGAGGTTCGCCGTCTGCGGGGCGAACTGAAACGGTCGGAGGGGCAGATCGCCGACCTGGTGCTGAGCGATCCGCGGCGGGTGCTCGACCTCAACGTCACCTCGCTGGCTCAGGCGGCAGAGGTCAGCGAGGCGACGGTCGTGCGGTTCTGCCGCAGTGTCGGTTGCGGCGGCTTCCCAGACTTCAAGCTGCGGCTCGCCGAATCCCAGGCGCGCGACGCCTTGCGGGACGAGGTTCGTGGCGGCACACCCTATGTCAGCCAGGACGTTGCGGCGGACGACGATGTCGGCACGCTGGCGCGAAAAATTTTTTCATCGAGTGCAGCCGCCCTGACCGCTGCTTCCGCCGCCCTCGACGATGGAGCGCTGGAGCGGGCCATCGCACTGCTGGCGGATGCGCCGCGCGTGCTGTGCGTCGGCACCGGCGGGTCGAGCGCGCTGGCCCAGGACGCAGCGCACAAGCTGCTGCGTTTCGGCGCCGACGCCCAGCCCTGTGCCGACCCGGTGCTGGCGCGCATGCTGCTGGTCAATATGGTGGCCGGCGGGGTGCTGCTGGCGCTGTCCAACACCGGGCGCAGCGGGACGATCAACGAGCTGGCGGCTGCAGCACGAGCGCAGGGCACCGCAGTGGTGGCGATCACGGCGCCGCGATCCCCGCTGGCGGCGATGGCGAGCGTGGTTATCGCCAGCCAGCCGGTTGAGGATACCGAGATGTATACGCCGATGGCCTCGCGGCTGGTGCATCTGACGCTGATCGACGTGCTGTCGACCGGCGTGGCGCTGCGGCTGGGCGCCCCGGCGGTGCGGCAGCTGGCCAAGGTGAAGGCGGCGATCAATGCCGGACGGCTGCCGCCCCTGACCTGACGATCGCGGATCACAAGGCTGCCGGCCGGCAGCATGCCGCATGCGTCATCCGACGATCGACCAAGACGCGGTGGCGTGAGCGTGGCCGTGATGGACGGTCTTGTACCATCGTCGAATAATTACGCGAACGAACGATTGCTATCCTCGGCCGCAATCAGAACCGGCAACCGTCCTGCGCACCCGCGAAACCGGGATCAGCGGCAGGACGCTAAGCAAAAGCCGAATGACGGATGCAGGAAGAGGACGCACAGATGACGCACAGCTCCACCACGCCGCCCAAACGCCTCCGCCGTCTGGCGCCCTTCGCTCTCGCCGGGTTGCTGGCGGCAGGCCTCGCAGGTCCGGTCTTCGCCCACGGCGATGTCACCCCGCAGCCGGTCGACACCACGGGTCTGGAGAAGCTGGGCGAGACCTGGCGGGACAGCAATCCCTACCGCGGCAACGAGCGCGCCATCGAGATCGGCGCGTCGGCCTTCAACCAGAACTGCGCGCGCTGCCATGGGCTGGGCGCCGTGTCCGGCGGCATCGCTCCCGACCTGCGCTATCTGGAAAAGGGCGACGCCGGCGACGAGTGGTTCAAGGAGCGCGTCACCAACGGCTCGATCCGCAACGGCGTGACCTATATGCCCAAGTTCGGCGAGGCGCTGGGACAGGAGGCTCTGTGGGCAATCCGTTCCTGGCTGGAAACCGTGCATGAGGAATGACGGCAGAGTCCAGACGATGGGGGATACGTCCAATGGCGGTGCGGCATGTTCGCGCACAAAACAATTGGCGTCATTCGCGATGTTGCGCCACCCCATTTTGGTCTGACACAATGGATGCGGGAAGCGTTCCCGCAGTTCGTTCCATCTGCCGCTGTGCAAGGAGCCGCAGGCCATGACCCGGATCCTGATTGCCGATGACCACCCGATGGTGCGCGATGCGTTGCGCAGCGCAGTGCTTTATTCCTGCCAAGCCACCGACGTGATGGAAGCGGACCGGCTCGACAGCGTCATGCAGGCGCTTGAGGAGCGGGGCGACCTCGATCTCGTTCTGCTGGACGTCAACATGCCCGGCATGAACGGGCTGGGCGGGCTGCGCACCTTGCGCCAGCGCTTTCCGGCCACCCCGGTCGTCGTCGTTTCCGCCCATGAGGAGCGCCGCTGGGTGCGTGAGGCGATGGAGAGCGGTGCCGCCGGCTTCATCCCCAAATCGACCCCGCGCGACGCCATTGCCGCGGCGCTGCGGCAGGTGCTGAACGGCGAACTCTATGTTCCCCCCTCCGCCACCGACGAGGCAGGCGCCGAGGATCCGGAAGATGCCGAAACCGCGGAGATCGCGCGCCGCATCGCCACGCTGACGGCGCAGCAACTGCGGGTGCTGGAACTTCTGGGCACCGGCAAGCTGAACAAGGAAATCGCCTTCGACCTCAGCATCACCGAGACGACGGTGAAGGCCCATGTCTCCGCCATCCTGCAGAAGCTGAAGGTCTACAGCCGCACCCAGGCGGTGGTGATCGCCAACCGCGTTCTGGCCGACCGGCGGTGAGGGAAGGTTCCGCTTTGCCTTCACCCCGGCCGTCCTCCGCTGTGCGGGAGGCCAACCTGCCGAAGACGGTTGCCCTCCTTCTGGCCTTTACCCTGGCCCTCCCCGCAGTCTCCCTTGCAGCCGGGGAGCCTCAGCCGGAAGGCTACCGCCTGTCCGACTACCGCTCCCCAACGCCCGACGGCGTGACCGGCGCGACGACGGTCGACACGCAGGCCGTGCAGTCCCTGCTGTCGCAAGGCCGCGTCATCCCGATCTTCGTCCAGCGGCTGGAGCGCAGCACGTTGCCCGGCGGTCCCTGGCTGCAATCAAAGCCTTACCGGCAAATTCCCGGCAGCGTCTGGCTGCCCAATGTCGGCGTCGGCGCACCGGACGCCGCAACGCTGGGCTGGTTCGAATCCCATCTGGATCGGCTGACCAGCGGCGACCGGGCGCGCGATCTTTTGTTCTACTGCCTGTCCGATTGCTGGCTTTCGTGGAACGCCGCCAAGCGGGCGGTGTTGCTTGGGTATGCCCGGGTCCATTGGTACCCGACGGGCATCGACGGCTGGATGGAAGCCGGTCTGCCGACGGAGGAGGCGCATCCGCTGCCGCCGCCGGCCGTTCCCGCCCCCTGACACCGGGGGTGGTCCGGCGCCGAAAGAGGTGGCGGATTACACCATGGTAGCATGGCGGTCGGCCGCCCTGGACCGCTACTCTTCATCTTGCCAACCATCATGGTCAGCAACAGTCAGCAAGCAGGAGTATCACGCGATGAAGACCTGGCGCAAACCGAAGACCACCGAGATCGCCGTCGGCACCGAGATCAACGCCTACGCCTGCGCCGGCCTGTAAGCCGGACGGAATGGTACCGGGGAAGCACGGCGTGACATCCTCTTCCCCGGCCCTTCCCTCCCAGACCCTTTCTCTCAGGACCGTGCATAAGACGGTGGCCATGAAAATTCTCGTACTCGGTTCGGCAGCCGGCGGGGGCTTCCCGCAATGGAACTGCGCCTGCGAGGGATGCCGCCGTGCCCGTTCCGGCGACCCGGCGGCCAAGCCGCGCACTCAATCATCGCTGGCGGTGACCGCCGACGGCGACCGCTGGCTGCTGCTGAACGCCTCGCCCGATCTCGGCACGCAGTTGCTCGCCAGCCCGCAGCTTCATCCTCAAGGGTCCTTGCGCGGAAATCCGATCAGCGCAGCCCTGCTGACCAACGCCGACATCGACCATGTCGCCGGGCTTCTGACCCTGCGTGAATCACACCCCTTCGCCGTCTATGCCACGCCGCGCGTCCATGGCGTGCTGGCTGCCAACAGCGTCTTCAACGTGCTGAACCCGGATTTGGTCGCACGCCGGCCGATGGCGCTGGGCCAGCCCTTCCAGCCCGCCGGCGCCGATGGCCGCCCGCTTGGGCTGGAGGTGGAAGCCTTCGCGGTGCCGGGCAAGGTGGCGCTCTATCTGGAGGACGCATCGGCCGGTCCTGGCTTCGGGTCCGTCGCAGAGGATACGGTGGCGCTGCGCATCCGACCGACCGATGGCTCCAGCGACGGATTTTTCTACATCCCCGGCTGCGCCGGAATGCCGAGCTGGCTGGCCGACCGGCTGTTCGGCGCACCGCTGGTGCTGTTCGACGGCACCACCTGGACCGACGACGAGATGATCCGCAGCGGCACCGGCATCAAGACGGCGGCGCGGATGGGCCATATGCCGATGTCGGGTCCGACCGGCAGCATCGCCGCCTTCGCGCCGCTGAACGTGGCGCGCAAGATCTACATTCACATCAACAACACGAACCCCGCCCTGCTGGAGGATTCGCCCGAACGGGCGGAGGCCGAGGCGGCCGGCTGGCGCATCGCCCATGATGGGCTGGAGCTGACCCTATGACCGAATTCATGTCCCGCGAGGAGTTCCGCGCCGCCCTCTATGCCATCGGCGAGCGGCAGTATCACGACCTCCACCCGTTCCATCAGCTGCTCCACGGCGGCAAGCTGCAGAAGGGGCAGATCCAGGCCTGGGCGCTGAACCGCTTCTATTATCAGGTGTCGATCCCGCGCAAGGATCTGACCATCATGTCGCGCATGGACGACCCGGCGCTGCGCCGTGCCTGGATGCAGCGCGTGCTGGACCATGACGGGCTGACCCAGACCGGCGAGTTGGACGAGACCAAGGTTGGCGGCATCGAACGCTGGCTGCGCCTGACCGACGGGCTGGGGCTGGATCGCGACTATGTGAAGTCGCTGGACGGCATCCTGCCCGCCACACGTTTCGCGGTGGACGCCTATGTCAACTTCGTCCGCGACCACTCGCTGCTGGAGGCGGTGGCGTCCTCGCTGACCGAGCTGTTCGCGCCGTCGATCCATCGCGAGCGCATCGCCGGCTTCGAGCAGAACTATGCCTTCGCCAACGACAGCACGCTGTCCTATTTCCGCAAGCGTCTGGATGAGGCGCCGCGCGACGTGGAGTTCGGGCTGGATTATGTGCTGACCAATGCCCATACAGCAGAACAGCAGCAGCAATGCCTGCGCGCCCTGCGCTTCAAGACGGAGCTGCTGTGGGCGCAGCTGGACGCTCTGCACCATGCCTATGTCACCCCCAACCTGATCCCGCCCGGCGCCTTCGTGCCGGCGGACATGGAACCGACGCGGTACAGCCGGTGAACGCAATCGCCCCCCACGTTGTCGAGACCGACCGGTTGCGGCTGGCCCCCGGCGTCATGTTGCGCAACGACCGCCGCCGCGGCCAGTGGATGCTGATGGGGCCGGAACGACTTCTGGTGCTGGACGAGATGGCGCTGGCGATTGTCCGCGCCTGTGTCGGGCCGGAGATCGCCGACGTGGCGGCCGGCATCGATCGGCTGACCGTGGAATATGATGCCCCGCGCACCGAGGTTGCCGCCGACGTGCTGGAGATGCTGACTGACCTGCGCATCAAGGGCTATGTCGTCACATGAGGTGCCCCGGGAGGTGCGTCCCCAGGAGGAACGTTCGATGAGCTGCGCCCTGCCCGCCTTCGCCGCCGCTTCCAATGCCGAGCCGGCCCCGCCCTTCGCCGTGCTGATGGAGCTGACGCACCGCTGCCCGCTGCGCTGCCCCTACTGCTCCAACCCGGTGGCCCTCGACCCCGCCAGCGCCGAACTGGACACGGCCACCTGGAAGCGCGTGCTGGACGAGGCGGCCGACGTCGGCGCCCTGCAGGTCCATTTTTCCGGCGGCGAGCCCTGCGTCCGCAAGGATCTGGAGGAGTTGGTCGCCCACGCGACGGAGATCGGCCTCTACAGCAATCTCATCACCTCGGCCGTGCTGCTCGACCAGCCGCGGCTGGAGCGGTTGCAGCGGGCCGGGCTTCAGCATGTGCAGATCAGCCTGCAAGATGCGGAAGCCGCCGGAGCCGATCGCGTCGGCGGCTTCAAGGGCGGCCATTCGAAGAAGCTGGAGGTCGCGCGGGCGGTTGTCCGGCAGGGTCTGGCACTGACCATCAATGCGGTGCTGCATCGCCACAACATCGACCGGGTGAACGACGTCATCGATCTGGCGATGGACCTCGGCGCCGGGCGGATCGAGATCGCCAACGTGCAGTATTACGGCTGGGCGCTCGCCAACCGCGCGGCGCTGATGCCGTCGCGCGAACAACTGCTGGCGATGGACGCCGCGGTGCGCGCCCGCCTGCCTGAGTTGGCCGGGCGGATCGTGGTCGATTACGTCGTGCCCGACTATTACGCTCGCCGGCCGAAGAGCTGCATGGGCGGCTGGGCGCGCCGCTTCATGAATGTGACCCCACGCGGCCGGGTCCTGCCCTGCCATGCGGCGGAGACGATTCCGGGAATGGAGTTCGAGACGGTGCACGACCGCAGCCTGTCCGACATCTGGCGCGACGGCCCGGCCTTCACCCGTTACCGCGGCACCGCCTGGATGCCGGAACCCTGCCAGTCCTGCGATCATAAGGAAGAGGATTGGGGTGGCTGCCGCTGTCAGGCCCTGGCGCTGGCGGGCAGTGCCGATGCCACCGACCCGGTGTGCGAACTGTCACCCGCCCATGCGGATGTCGCCGTGCTGCGCGACCGCGATGCCGCGGCGCTGGGGACGGAGTGGACCTATCGCGGCACCTGACCTTCCGCTTCTATAGGAACCGTTCGAGCACCATCTGCGTCGTCACGTCGGCCACGCCGGGCATTTCGGCGATGGCGGCGCGGACCGCCTCGATGCCGCGGATGTCGGGGGCCTCCGCCCGGATGACCAGATCGATGGCCCCGGCAACCGCATCCATGGCGACGATGCCGGGAATCCGCCGCAGCTTGGGAACCAGTTGGGCACAGGTGCGCCCAGGCTCATGGCGCAGCAGGAAATAGGCGGCGATACCGTCGGCGGCCGGGCCATCCTCGACCGTCGTGAAGCCCCGGATGACCCCCGACTTCAGCAGCCGGTCCAGCCGCTCCTGGGTGGCGCTGCGCGACAGCCCGACATCGCGGGCAAGCGCCACCAGCGTGCGGCGGGCGTCCTTGCGCAAGGCCGTCAGCAGAAGCCTGTCCTTCTCGTCCATCCCCGTCCCCACACACCTGCGCCCAAACTCGGCGGCGAAATGCCGGTCGGCCGGCATCTTGCCGGGCTGCAACCGGCAGCCTTTCGGCGGAACTTAGCGGACAGGGACCATGGACGATTTGCACGGAGTATCCAATGACCTTGCTTCCGGACGCCTCGCTTCTGCTGCTGGTGGACATGCAGCGCGCCTTTGACGAACCGTCCTGGCCGAAGCGCTGGAACCGCGCGGCCGACCACAACGGCCTGCGCCTTCTTCAAGCCTGGCGGCGCAGCGGCCGGCCGGTCATCCATGTGCGTCACGATTCGGTGGGGCCGGCCTCCACCCTTCGCGTTGGGCAGCCCGGCAACCGATTCCGCGAAGGATTCGAGCCGCTGGACGCCGAGGCGGTGGTCAGCAAGAGCGTCAATTCGGCTTTCATCGGCACCGACCTGGATTTGCGGCTGCGCCGGCTCGGCATCGAACGGCTGGTGGTGTTCGGCATCTCGACCGACATGTGCGTGTCGACGACGATCCGCACCGGCGCGAATCTGGGATGGCCGATCACGCTGGTCAGCGATGCCTGCGATTGCTTCGAACTGCCGGACGGTCAGGGTGGAACAATCCCGGCGGAACAGGTCCACGCCGTCCATGTCGCCACGCTGCGCTATGAATTCTGCGAGGTGACCACCACCGCCGGGATCATCGAAAGATTGTAACTCACCGGGCGTGTCGGGCGGCCGCCGTTCAGGCCTTGTCGCCCGATCCACCCTTCTTGCCGCCGCCGTCCTGCTTGTTGACGGTCGCCCAGGCGCGCCGTTCCGCCTCGTCGTGGGAGACGCCACGCTTTTCGTAACCTTCCTCAATATGCTCGGCCTTGCGCTTCTGCTTGTCGGTGTATTTGTCCTTGTCGCCCTGGGACATCTGGTCCTCCTGTTGCGGTTTCCCGCTCAACAGCCCCCGGCGATGGGAAGTTCCTCCGCGGAATAGGCTGAAACGCATATCCGGGACCGGACAGACGAAAAGCGCGGCTTGCCGTAAGCGGCGCCGTCACCCATCCTTTCCCCAATACTTTCAGGGGGAGGTTCAGGGGTGTTCACGATCTTCAACAAGGGTCGCGCCATAATGGGCGCGGCGGCGCTTGTGGTGGGCCTGATCGCCGGTACGGCGCAGGCGGCGGATGCGGTCCGCGTCGGGTCGAAGCTGGATGCGGAGAGCGGACTGCTCGGCACCATGATCCTCCAGGTGCTGCAGGCCAACGGCATCCCGACGGAAAACAAGATTCAGCTGGGTCCGACCAAGATCGTGCGCGGCGCGCTGCTGTCCGGCGAGATCGACATCTATCCCGAATACACCGGCAACGGCGCCTTCTTCTTCAACATCGACAGCGATCCGGTCTGGAAGAAGGCCGGTGCCGGCTATGACAAGGTCCGCCAGCTCGACAAGGAGAAGAACAACATCGTCTGGCTGAAGCCGGCCCCGGCCAACAACACCTGGGCGCTGGCCGTGCGCCATGACGTGGCCGATGCCAACAAGCTGAAGACGATGGAGGATTTCGCCAAGTGGGTCTCCGGCGGCGGCAAGGCGAAGGTCGCAGCCTCCGCCGAGTTCGTTGAGAGCCCGGCGGCCCTACCCTCCTTCCAGCAGACCTACGGCTTCACGCTGAAGCCCGACCAGCTGCTCGTGCTGGCCGGCGGCGACACCGCCGCGACCATCCGTGCGGCGGCGGAACAGGCCTCCGGAGTCAACACCGCCATGGTTTACGGCACCGACGGCGCCATCGCCGCCCTAGACCTCGTCGTGCTGGCCGATACCAAGGGTGCGCAGATGGTGTATGAGCCGGCGCCCACGGTCCGCGAATCGGTTCTGGCGGCGCACCCGAAGATCGCCGACCTGCTGAGCCCGGTCTTCGCCAGCCTGGATGCCGAAACGCTGCGCGGGCTGAATGCCAAGATTTCGGTCGAGGGGCAGGACCAGAAGCAGGTCGCAACCGAGTACCTGAAGTCCAAGGGCTTCCTGAAGTAAGCCGACGACGTGACCAGCCGCCTTCGCCTGCACAACCGCGTCGCCCTGCTGATGGCCCTGGCCGCTCTGGTCGGCGCCGTCGCCTTGCCGTTCCTCGGATTCGCGCCGAACCGTCTGCTGTCCGGCCGGCCGGTGCTGCTATGGACAGCGGTGCAGGGTTTGGGCGGAGCCGTGGCGCTGTTGCCGGGGTTGGTCCTGCTGACGGCGCCCTTCCTGCGGCCCACCCGTTTCGGCCTTGGGTTGACCGTCGCGGCCGGCGGGCTGTTCACGGCCGGGCTGGTCTGGCTGGCGGGCGCCCAGGCGGCGGCGCTGGCGCAGGGGGCGTCCGCGGCGGCGCGCACCTCCTTCGCCTCCGGTTTTTGGGTGATGGCGGCGGCGGGCCTGCTGGCGGCGGTCGATGCCGCGCGGCGGCTGGGGCTGGGCGCCGTCGGCCGGATGGCGGTCGGCGCGGCGATCGCCGGGCTGGTGGCCCTGCAGCTGGTCTCCGGCCATCTCGACGCGCTGTCGATCCTCAAGGAATACGCCAACCGGCGGGACGTGTTCGCCGACGCCGTGCTGCGTCACGCCATGCTGGTGGCCGCGGCGCTGGCACCGACGCTGCTGATCGGCGTGCCGCTGGGCGTGGCGGCTCACCGGGTGCAGGCGGTCGGACGCACGGTGTTCCCGGTCCTGAACGTGGTGCAGACGGTGCCGTCCATCGCCCTGTTCGGACTGCTGATGGCGCCGCTGGCCGCACTCGGCACGATGCTGCCGGGGTCGGGGATCAGCGGGGTCGGGCCGCTGCCGGCGGTGATCGCGCTGACGCTCTATTCGCTGCTGCCGATCGTGCGCAACACCGCGGTCGGGCTTGACGGCGTGCCCGCCCCGGTGCGGGAGGCGGCGCGGGGCATGGGGCTGACGCCGCGCCAGATCTTCCTGCGCGTAGACCTGCCGCTGGCCTTGCCGGTCTTCCTGTCGGGGCTGCGCATCACCGTGGTCCAGGCGGTCGGGCTGGCGGCGGTCGCCGCGCTGATCGGCGCCGGCGGGCTGGGCGCCATCATGTTCCAGGGGCTTTTCGCCAACGCGCTGGACCTCGTACTGCTGGGGGCCGTTCCCGTCATTCTGCTGGCGGTGGCGGCCGACGCCCTGTTGTCCATCGGCATCGCCGCCGCCACCCACCGCATCGGCGTTCTGCCGGGAAGGAGTGCGCCATGATCGACTTCGAGCGCGTGACCAAGCGCTTCGGCTCCTGGACGGCGGTCGACTCCGTCTCCTTCACCGTGGCGGAGGGGGAGTTCCGCGTGCTGATCGGGCCGTCCGGCTCCGGCAAATCGACGGTGCTGCGGATGGTCAACCGGCTGATCCCGGCCGACGAGGGCGCCATCCGCATCGACGGCGAGGACATCGCCTCGCTGAAGCCGGAGGAGCTTCGCCGACGCATGGGCTACGTCATCCAGTCGGTCGGCCTGTTCCCACACTGGACGGTGGAGCGCAACATCGGCACCGTCCCCGGCCTGCTCGGCTGGCCCAGGGCGCGCATCCGCGACCGGGTAACCGCGCTGCTGGAACTGCTGAACCTCGACCCCCGCCGTTACCGCGGCGCCTATCCGCACCAGCTGTCCGGCGGGCAGCAGCAGCGGGTCGGCGTCGCCCGCGCGCTGGCGGCGGAACCACGCATCCTGCTGATGGACGAGCCGTTCAGCGCGCTCGACCCCATCACCCGCGCCAGCCTGCAGACGGAGCTGTCGGCCATCCACCGCCGCACCGGCACGACCGTGGTCTTCGTCACCCACGACATGGACGAGGCCTTGCGGCTGGGCGGCAGCATTGCGGTGATGGACCATGGCCGGCTGATCCAGTGCGCCACCCCGCTCGACATCCTGACCCGCCCGGCCAGCCCGCTGGTGCGTGACCTCGTCGGCCGGGAGGAATGGGGGCTGAAGCGGCTGGCGGTGGAGACGGTCGGCGACCGTGCCCGCCGGCAGGAAAGCGCAGCCGGCGAACCTCTGGCCGCCGAGACCCCGCTGCACCGCGCCCTGTCGGAGATGGTCGCCCGCGGCACCGAACGGCTGCCGGTGGTGGACGGCGACGGCCAGCCAGCCGGCGTGCTGCACCTGTCCGACCTCGTGCGCCCCGATACGGGTGGAACGGCATGACCGTCGCCGGCATGGCCCCGCGCGAGTTTCTGACCGACCGGCTGATGCTGGGTCTGGTGGCGCTGGTGGCGCTGGTGCTGGGCATGCCCACGCTGAAGCCGCTGTTCGCCACGCTCTATCCCGGCCTCGACCGCCCTTTGTACGAGGCGGAGAGCTTCGTCCGCCTGACCCTCGACCACATGGCGCTGGTCGGCGTCTCCAGCATCGCCGCGATCCTGCTCGGCGGCGGGGCCGGCATCGCCGTCACCCGCCCCTGGGGGCGGGAGTTCCGCGGCCTGCTGGAAACCGTCGCCACCATGGGCCAGACCTTTCCGCCGGTGGCGGTGCTGGCGCTGGCGGTGCCGGTGATGGGATTTGGGGCGGAGCCGGCGCTGATCGCGCTGACGCTCTACGCCCTGCTGCCGGTGGTGGAGAATACGGTCGCCGGGCTGGACGGCGTTCCCGCCCCGGTGCTGGACTCCGCCCGCGGCCTGGGCATGGGACCGGCGGAGATGCTGTTCCGGGTGGAGCTGCCGCTGGCCGCCCCGGTGATCCTGGCCGGCGTGCGCACCGCCGTCATCATCAATGTCGGCACCGCCGCCATCGCGTCGACCGTCGGCGCCAAGACCCTCGGCCTGCCCATCATCGTCGGGCTGAACGGGTCCAACCAAGCCTACGTCATCCAGGGCGCCCTGATCGTTGCCGCTCTTGCCGTCGTGATCGATGCCGGATTCGACCGCTTGGCCGGATGGCTGACGCGCTGGTCGCAACGCTGAAAAGCCGCGATATTTCAGTTAGTTATCTTGTGCGAGACACTTAATAATCTTTTAGCATTCCGGTAAGAAACAGTTAGTACCCGAAAGCCGATTAGCGCGCTTATGGTCGCTTCCGAACACGGGCCGTTCGGAATGCAACATCGCCGCATCCCCCGCCGCTTCGCTGAAGAGCGGGCATGAGAGTGCAGCGAAAGAGAATCTCCGCATCCGGACGGTCCCCAATTCAGGGAGACCGCCACCATGACCATCAATCCACTGGATCCCGTCCAGACCTTGGAACGCATGATGCTGATCCGGGCCTATGAAGAAACCTTGATCGACCTGCACGGGCGCGGGCGCGCCGCCGGGACCTGCACCTCGGTGGGGCAGGAGGCGCCGGCCGTCGGCGTCGTCGCGGCCCTGACCGCCGACGACCTGATCCTGACCAACCACCGCAGCGCCGGCCATCTGCTGGCCCGCGGCGCCGATCCCGGCCGCATGCTGGCGGAGGTGATGGGCAAGCAGGACGGCTATTGCGGCGGCAAGAGCGGGTCGCTGCACATCTCAGCCAAGGAACTGGGCGTCGTGCTGACCTCCACCATCGTCGGCGGGGAACTGGCCCTGGCGACCGGCGTCGGGCTGTCGCGGACGATGCTCAACGAGCCGGGCATTGTCGCCTGTTTCTTCGGCGACGGGGCCGCCACCGAAGGGCGCTTCCAGGAATCGCTGAACCTCGCCGCGGTGTGGAAGCTGCCGATCCTCTATGTCTGCGAGAACAACCAGTGGCAGGCCTTCGTCCACCGCAAGGAGACGATGCTGGCCGACGGCATCGCAGGTCAGGCGGCGGCGCTGGGGGTGGAGAGCGCGGTGGTCGACGGCAACGATCCGCTGGCGGTGTTCGATGCCGCCAGCGCCGCCATCGACGGCATCCGCCGCACCGGCAAGCCCTTCCTGCTGGAGGCGATGACCTACCGCCTGCGCGGCCATTTCGAGCCGGACGACCAGGGCTATGTCGACAAGGCCGAGCTGGCCCACTGGCGCGACCGCGACCCGATCCTGTGCCTGCGCGCCCGGCTGGAACGCGAAGGCCGCCTCACGGCCGACGGTGTCGCCGCCATCGAAGCCCGCGTCCGCGCGACGATGGAAGCCGCAACGGCCTTCGCCGACGCCAGCCCCTATCCGGGCCTCGATGCCCTGACCACCGACGTCTACGCCTGAGCGGAGGCCCACCATCATGACCAGCATGACCGTCAACGACGCAATCTCCGCCGCCCTGGCCGAGGAGATGCGGCTCGATCCCACCGTGATGATCTTCGGCGAGGGCGTCGCCACCAAGCGCCACGACCTGCTGGCGGAGTTCGGCGCCGCCCGCGTCCGCAACACCCCGCTGGCGGAGGGCATCATCGCCGGCACCGCCGCCGGGGCCGCCGCCACCGGCCTGCGCCCGGTGGTTGACCTGCTGTTCGCCCCCTTCCTCTGCTATGCGATGGACGAGATCGTCAACAGCGCCGGAAAGCTGCGCTACATCTCCGGCGGGCAGTTCAAGTTTCCGATGGTGGTGCTGGCGATGACCGGCGCCGGCTGGGGAGTCGGTGCCCAGCACAACCACAATGTGGAAAGCTGGTTCGTCCACAGCCCCGGCCTGAAGATCGTCATGCCCTCCACCCCCGCCGACTTCAAGGGGCTGATGAAATCGGCGATCCGCGACGACAACCCGGTTCTGGTCTTCGCCGACATCGCGCTCGGCTACAGCGCCGGCGAGGTGCCGGAGGATGCCGAGGCCATTCCGCTGGGCAAGGCGGCGGTGCGGCGCGAGGGTCGCGACGTGACGCTGGTCTCCTACGCCAAGACGGTCGGCACCTGCATGGCCGCGGCCGACACGCTGGCCGCCGCCGGCATCGACGCCGAGGTCATCGACCTGCGCAGCCTGAAGCCGCTGGACGAGGACGCCATCCTGCGCTCCGTCGCCAAGACCGGACGGCTTGTCGTGGTGCATGAGGCGAGCCGGCTGTGCGGCGTCGGTGCGGAGATCGCCGCCCTGGTGGCGGAAAAGGCCTTCGCCAGCCTGCGGGCGCCGGTGCTGCGCCTGACCGGGCCCGACGCGCCGGCCCCGGCCAGCTTCCCGCTGGAGCAGGCCTTCGTGCCGCAGGCCGATGCGGTGGTCGCCGCCGTCCGCTCGCTGGTGGCCGAACCGGCGACCGCCTGATCGCGCACGCCGCCCGCCCCTCGCCAGACCTCCGCCCCCGCCTCCACCACCGGTGGCGGGGAAGCGCCGGATGGCGGGGGCGGGAGCCGCCGCAGCACTGAGAAATTTCGCCCCTTTCAAAGCCCGACTAAATGCGAATAACTTGCATTCGCATAATGAACAGCCTACCCTCCGCTCGTCCAATCCAAGCGGAGTCCGTCATGTCCAGCATGCAGTCCCATCGCCGCTCCATGCCCGGCCGCGAGCGCTTCCAGGACCTGCGCGGTGCCGAGGCGCTGGTCGTCTCCGTTCTGCGGCTGTGGGCGGAAACGTTGCGGGAGCCGGAACGTCAACACCCGCACTGGCAGGACGGCATGACCGAGGCCGGGCTGCTGATGAACGACTGGCTGCCGCTGGCCGGCGTGCGCATGGCGATGGCCCCGCTCTGCGTCCTGGCCGCCGCCCTCGGCCGGGCCGGGCTGCATCTGCCGGCCCCGGCGGAGGACACGCCCAGGCCGGACCGTCCAGCCGTCGGCCGCATGGAACGGCCGCACCACAGCGCGGACCGCGGCGCCACCCTGCTGCATTGAGGCGCCGGCAAGGTCCCGCTTGGTTAGCGCCGCACGCCGGCGGCGATGCGGTCGGCCAGCGTTCCGACCGCTTGGCTCATCGCCCGGACCTGGGCATCGGGTCCGGTTCCGGCGGACGGCACCTCGACGGTTTCGCGCGTCGGGCCGCTCTTGCGCCCGCCGGAACCGCCGCCCGGCGACAGGCTCCACTGCGCATCCAGAACCACGCGGCCAGTGGCGTCAGCGTCGAAGCGCAGCACGGTGACGGCGAGCACCGCCGTTCCCTCCCCCACGTTGCTTCCGGCCGTCGGCAGCACCGTCGTGCCCGGCAGGCGCGCCGACAGGTCGCCGGCCAGGGTGGAGCGCAGCCCGTCGGCCAGCGGCTCGGCCCAACGATCAAACTCCAGCGTTTCCACCCTGTTGCCGTCGATCCGCCGGACGATCTGCGGCCGGTCGATCAGCATCGGCAGCTCCAGCGACCCCAGAGCCAGGGTTTGCGGCGCAGATCGCACCGGTTGCGCCGTCTCGACCGGCGGGACCACCGCCAGCGTGTAGAGCCGGCTGTCCGGCGTCGACTGGCAGGCCGCCAGCACGAGAAGCGGCGCCGCCAGCGCGGCGTTCCGCAATCCGCGCACCCAATCCATCACCCTCTCCTCCCCATTCCGTTACCTCTTGCCCCGAAGCAGTGCCTCCGGGTGGCGTTCCAGATAGTCGGCGAGCACGCGGAAGGACCGTGCCGCGTCGTTCAGCTGCCGCATCACGCCGGCCAGATCGGCCTGTCCACCTCCGCCGCCCAGCAGCCCGTTGGCGCTTTTCAGCGTGCCCTGGGCCGCGGTCGCCACGCCGCGCAGGCTTTTCACCAGCTGCGGCAACTGCCGGTCGGCGTCGCGCATCAGCGCGTCGGCGCTGCCCAGCGCCTTGGCGAGGGACGCCAGCGAGCGCGCGAGGTCGGGCGAGCCGGCCACGCCACTGATCGATTGCAAGGTGCCGCGCAGATCGGCCAGCAGCGCGTCGAGCGGCAGTGCCGCCACCTTCTCCATCACCACCCCGGCAGACGCCATGATCGAATCGAGGTCGCTGGACGCCACCGTCGGCAGTTCCGACCGCTCCGATCCCGGCGAGGGCGGCAAGCCGGGCGCATAGTCGAAGGACACCAGCTTCTGCCCGGTGATCAGGTTGCCCGAAGCCAGCCGGGCCCGCAGTCCCTTCTGCACCTGGGTGGCGATCAACTTGCGCACCGCCGCCTCGTCCATCGGCTTGCCGTCGATCACGGCATAGGTCCGCGCGACCAGATCGGGTTCGAAGTCGATGTCGACCGGGATGTGCAGTTCCTGCTTGTTCTCGTCATACTCCAGCCGCACGGCGGCGACGTGGCCCACGGTCAGGCCGCGCATCAGCACCGGCGCACCGGCCTGCAGCCCCTGCACCGAGCCCGGGAATTCCAGCCGGTAGCGCACGCGCAGCCGGTCGCGCGCCGCCGCCGCGGAAGCCTGATCCTCGTATAGGGTGAAGGTGGCCCATTCATTGGCCTGCGCCCCGGCCTCCGGATCGGGCGGGGTTTCCAGGACGACGCCGCCCAGCGCCAGCGACTTCAGCGATTCGGTCTGGAACTTGATGCCGTCGGCCCCGGCGGAGAACTGGATGCCCGACGACCGCCAGAAGCGGCTTCCCTCATGCACCAGCTCCTCGTAGGGCGCGCGGACGAAGACCGACACCGAAACCGTGCGGTCCTGCGCCGACAGGTTGTAGCCCATCACCTCGCCGATCTGGACGCCGCGGAAATAAACGGGCGAGCCCTGGGCCAGCGAGCCCAGCTGTTCCGTCTTCAGGTTGAAGCTGCGGCCCGGCACGTCGGCGCGGATCACCGGCGGCTCGTCCAGCGCGTCGAACACCCGCCGGTCGTCGCCGCCGCCCGGCTCCATCTCCACATAGGTGCCGGACACCACCGTGCTGAGCCCCGACACCCCGCCCAGGCTGAGGCGCGGCGCCACCATCCAGAAGCGGGTGCCCTCCTTCAGGTGGCGGATGGCGGTGCGGTCCATGCGGGCCGTGGCGATCACCTGCGACAGGTCGTCGGACAGCCGCACAGATTCGATCACACCCAGATCGACGTTCTTATGCTTGATGCGGGTCCGCCCGGCCTCCAGCCCGTCACCGGACTGGAAGGTGATGACGATCTGCGGCCCACGCTCTTCGAACCAGCGCCAGCCGAGCCAGCCTGCGATCAGCACCGCCACCAGCGGCAGAATCCATAAGGGCGACAGCCGCCGGCGCGCCGGCGTCGCGACCTCTGGCGGATGATTGGCCGGCGGTTGATTGGCCGGCGGCTGGCCGTTCGGGGTCTCGTCAGCCATGCCGCGCCACCCCCGTCTGTTCATCGGGAGTCGATTCTGGCGCGCCCTCCTCCGCCCGGTCCCACATCATGCGCGGGTCGAAGACATGGCTCGCCAGCATGGTCAGCACGACCACGGAGGCGAAGGCGATGGCGCCGGGATCGGCGCGGACGGAGGCGACGGCGCCGAACTGCACCAGGGCCGTGAGGATGGCGATCATGAACACGTCGATGTTGGACCAGCGCCCGATGGCGTCGATGATACGGTACAGCCGCGTCCGGGCATGCAGCCTCGCGGCCGAACGCCGCCACGCGGCCAGAAGGAACCAGCCGAGCCCCGCCAGCTTCAACACCGGCACGGCGACGCTGGCGACGAAGACCAGAATGGCCAGCGGCCACAACCCGGCTTCCGCCAGCTCGTGCACGCCGCTGAGGATGGTGCTGGGGGCGCCCTGGCCGAAATTGATGACGGTCATCACCGGCAGCAGGTTGGCCGGGATGTAGAGCACCGCGCCGGCCGTCACCAGCGCAGCGGTGCGCTCCAGGCAGTTCGGCTCGCGCGCGTGCAGTCGGCTGTGGCAACGGGTGCAACGCTCCGGCGCCGGGCCATGGTCGCAGCCATGGATCCGCTGACAGACGGTACAGGCGACCCAGCGCGCCGGTGCCGGCGCATCGGGCGGCGGAACATGGTCGATGGCCTGCCAGATCCGGCGGCTGTCGAGCGCCAAATCCATCAGCGTGCGGACCAGCACGAAACCGCCCAGAGCCAGCCCGCCGGACAGGAATTCGGCATTGGCGAAGCCCTTCAGCCGCGAATAGCCAACCAGGAGTCCCAGCAGGAAGACGTCCAGCATCGCCCACGGCCGCAGCCGCTCCGCCCAAGCGAACAGGCGCGCCGTCTCCCGCGCATGGACGGGTGGGCGGCCTTCGTGCAGGCGCTGCAGAACGGCGATTACCGCCATGTTGCGGGCGAAGGGAGCGGCCAGCACCAGCGCACCGACCAGAAGCGCCAGCGGCCACATGCCCTGATCGGCCAGCGTTTCAACCCCGGTGGTGACCAGACTGATCCGGTCGTTGCCCTGGATGTTCACGCCCATCAGCGGGTTGGCGACGATCAGCAGCAGCAGCAGGGCGCCGGCGACCGCCACTGGCAGCGCATGGTGCAGCCCGCCCCTGGTGTGCCGAAACAGCACCGCCCCGCAGCGGGTGCATTCGGCCCGGTGCCCCGGTGCCGGCAGGCGGATGCGGTGCAGGCGTCCGCAGTCGTGGCAAGCGACGAGATCGTCACGCACCTCCGCCACCGGCCCCCTCAACCCTTCCTTGCCCAATCCGACCGACATGCACGCACTCAAGCCTTCAATACTGCGAAACCCGCTCTCCAATTGGCTTTTTTGAACGGCTGCGCAAGCCCTTGCGAAGCGGATAGGCGGAAATCCGCCGCACCGCAGCATGGTCGGCGTCGGGCCAGGACCGGGTTCGGGATTTCGCGATTGACCGAAAGTTTATGTACATACATTATCGCCGAAACGTCACATCGCAACGCGGCGCGGAGAGCGGGGTGCAGGGGTTGGTACGGCAAAGCCTGACCGGACAGGACCGCAGTGGCGGACCGGCTTCTCAGCCGGGCGATCCGGTGCAAGGTGGCCTGCCCCTGGATGGTGCCCTGGACGGCCGCGGCCCCCTGTTCGACCAGATCAAGCGCGCCGTCGCCGGCCAGATCCTGCGTGGACGCTGGCAGGCCGGCCAGCGCCTTCCCAACGAGGCGGAACTGTCGAGCCTCTACGGCGTCTCCCGCCAGACTGTGCACAAGGCCATCGCCCTGCTGGCGCGGGAAGGATTCCTGGTCCGCCGCCGCCGCGCCGGCACCTTCGTCGCCACCAGCCGCCGCGACCGCTTCGCCCTGCCCATCGAGGACATCGGCGATGTGGTGGCGCGGGAGGGGCGTGTCTACGAATTCCGCATCCGCGACCGCAGGAGCCTCCGCAACGGCGAAGGCATTCGCTGGCCGGACCTGCCTGACGGAACGCCGATCCTGACGCTGGAGTGCCTGCATTTCAGCGACGGGACGCCGATCCAGCACGAACGCCGCCTCGTCAACCTCGACGTCGTGCCGGAGGTGATTGACGAACCGTTCGACGTCGTGGCACCCAGCCGTTGGCTGGTCGACCGCGTTCCCTGGTCGTCGGCCGACCACACCGTGCGCGCGGTCAACGCCACGGCGGAGATGGCGGCGCTGCTGGGGGTGGAGGCGGGTACGGCCTGCCTGTCGATCCGGCGGCAGACCATGCATCTCAGCCGGCCGGTGACGCTGGTGCATTTCCTGTCGGTTGGCGACCGCTTCAGCCTCAGCGGGTCATCGATCACCGACAGCGCGACAGAGTTGAATTTGTAAACACAAAAGGACCGGCGACAGCCGCCGGCCGCAACAGGGGGTTCTTTCATGATGGAGAGCAAGGCTATGGTTCGGACGATGGTCAAGGCGGCGCTGCTGGGCGCCACGATGCTGGTCGCCGGTGCCGCCGCCGGCACGGCGATGGCCGATACGCTGGCCGACGTGAAGAAGGCCGGCGTCCTGACCGTCGCCACCGAGATGCAGTTCCCGCCCTTCGATTTCCTCGAGAACAACGAATACAAGGGTGTCGACCGCGACCTGATCGACGAGGTGGCGAAGGAGCTGGGCGTCAAGGCCAAGTACATGGACCTGCCCTGGACCAGCGTGCTGCCCGGCCTGGAAGCCAAGAAGTTCGATCTGGTCATCGCCCCGGTCACGATCACGAAGGAGCGCATGAAGCGCTACGCCTTCACCGTTCCGATTTCCGAGGCGACCGCTGCCCTGATGAAGCGCGCCGACGACAAGACCATCAACAAGCCGGAAGACATCGCCGGCAAGAAGGTCGGCGGCGGCAAGGGGACCTCGCAGCTTGCCCAGTTGAAGGAATACGGCCAGACCCTGCCGACCCCGCCGGACGTCCGTGAATATGTCGACAGCAACCAGTCCTACGCCGATCTGGCCGCCGGCCGCGTCGACGCCTCGGTCAACTCGCTGCCGAACCTGAACTTCGCCGCTTCCAAGCGCAAGGACACCTTCGCCGTCGTCCTGCCGCCCTTCGGCAAGCCGTCCTACTTCTCCTGGGTCGGCCGCCTGGACGAGAACGACAAGAGCCTGATCGAGGCGGTCAACGCCGCCCTGGTGAAGATCCAGAAGGACGGCCGCATGGCGACCATCCAGAAGAAGTGGTTCGGTGTCTCGCAGGACCTGCCGACCACCGTTCCGGAACCGCAGCTGTAAGCTGACTCGACCGGGATTTTCCCCTCTCCCCCGTTCGAGGGAGAGGGGACCGATTCCGCTACCGCCGACGAAGGCCCACTCGATGAAGTTCAGCGTCATCATCGACGCCCTTCCCTATCTGCTGGGGGCGGCCGTCACGACCATCTGGGTCTCGCTGCTCGGCGTACTGCTGGGGCAGGTGATCGGTGTCGTCGTCTGCGTGGCGCGCCAGTCCGGTGGTCGGGCGGCCGACATGGCGGGCGGCGTCTATGTCAGCTTCTTCCGCGGCGTGCCGCTGCTGATCCAGCTTCTGCTGATCTACTACATGCTGCCGCTGATCGGCATCGACGTGCCGCCGCTGGTCGCCTCCGTCGCCGCGCTGGGCCTCGCGTCCGGCGCCTATGTGTCGGAGATCTACCGCGGCGCGCTGAACGCCGTTCCGCATGGCCAGTCGGAAGCGGCGTTGGCACTGGGCTTCCCCGCCCAGTCGATCTGGACGCGCATCCTGCTGCCGCAGGCCTTCCGCATCTCGGTCCCCGCCCTGGTCAACGAGCTGATCCTGCTGCTGAAGGCGTCCTCGCTGATCTCCGTCGTCGGGGTGGCGGAACTGACGCGGACCAGCCAGACCATCTCGGCCAGCAACTACCGTCCGCTGGAAATCTATCTGGCGGCCGGCCTCATCTATCTGGCGATCAACGGCGCGCTGGCCCTGTTCGGCACGCTGGTCGAACGCCGCCTGCAACAGGCCTGATCCGATGTTGGACCTTTCCCTTCTCGTCCAGTACGGCCCGGCGCTGCTGCACGGCTTCGGCGTCACCATCCTGTGCTGGGGGGCCGGCTGCCTGATCGGCATGGTGCTGGGCTTCGTGCTGATGCTGCTTCGCCAATTGCCGGTCAAGCCGCTGCGCTGGGTCATCCGCGCTTATATCGAAGTGATCCGCGGCACGCCCTTCCTGATCCAGCTGTTCCTGCTCTACAGCGGCGGCCCGTCCATCGGCCTGCGGCTGGAGGCGACAACCGCCGGCATCCTCGGCCTCGGCATCTACGGCAGCGCGTACTTCGCCGAGATCTTCCGCGCCGGCTATCAGGCGGTGCCGAAGGGACAGGTGGAGGCCGCACTCAGCCTCGGCATGTCCTACGCCTCCATCCTGCGCCGGGTGATCGTGCCGGCGATGCTGGTGTCGACCATCCCGGCCATCGTCAACATGATGGCGATCCTGACCAAGGAGACGGTGGTTCTGTCGATCATCACCGTGCCGGAACTGATGTACGAGATGCAGACGATGGCGGCGGAGACCTTCGCCACCTTCGAGACCATCCTGGGGATGGCGCTGTTCTACTGGCTGCTGGTGGAGGTGGTCTCGCGCCTGGGCCGCCGGCTGGAGGCGCGCGTCACCCGTTTCCTGACCCATGCCTCGCCGCAGGGGTCGTCGACCGAGACCGCAACCGCGAGGGCGTGATGACCGCCGTTTCCCAAACCGCCGCCCCGTCGCGCACCCCGACCGCCGGCGATGCCGTGCCGATGGTCTCGATCCGCGGCGTCGGCAAGAGCTTCGGTACCAACGAGGTGCTGCGCGACATCGACCTGACGGTCAACAAGTCGGAGGTCGTCTGCCTGATCGGCCCCAGCGGATCGGGCAAGAGCACGCTTCTGCGCTGCATCAACTTCCTGGAGGTCTACGACCGCGGCGAGATCCGCATCGAAGGCACGCTGGTCGGCTATACCGAGGACACGCCGCGCCGCCGCCTGTCGAACCGCGACCTGCGCAGCCTGCGCCGCAACGTCGGCATGGTGTTCCAGCAGTTCAACCTGTGGCCCCACATGACCGCGCTGGAGAATGTGGCGGAGGCGCTGGTGCAGGTCCGCGGCATGGACAAGGCGTCGGCAGCCGCGCATGCCGGCCGGATGCTGGACCGCGTCGGTCTGGCCGCCAAGGCCGACGCCTATCCCGCCCGCCTGTCCGGCGGTCAGCAGCAGCGCGTCGCCATCGCCCGCGTCATCGCAATGGAACCCCACCTGATGCTGTTCGACGAGCCGACCTCTGCCCTCGACCCGGAACTGGTGGGCGAGGTGTTGCAGGTGATGCGCGATCTGGCCGCCGACGGCATGACCATGGTGGTGGTGACCCACGAGATGGGCTTCGCCGCCAACGTCGCCGACAAGGTGGCCTTCCTCGACCGCGGCCGCATCGCCGCCTTCGGCACCCCGCGCGAGGTCTTCCACGAATCCACCGAATCGCGTGTGCAGCAGTTTTTGCAGACGTACCATGAGCGGAACAGCTTCTGATTCCTGCGACATGCGGGAACGCTAACCAGTCGCCGGGCTGACGATACAACACGCCTGATCGTCGCCCGAGACCGGGTCGACCGGCCGCAGTTCTCCGGTTGCCGGATCGTCTTCGAACTGGAGCCGGCGACCCTCCGATCAGAATGCGACAATTTCCCTTGCGGCAAGCAGACGAATGCTCTTGCCGTCGCACATGTATCTATAGTTGATCTGAGGCGCAGCCCTCTCTGCTTCTGTAACGGTCGCGTGAGCATGCATGCTCGTGACTCAATGAGGTCGATATGCGAGTTCTAATACTAGCCGCTGCCCTGAGTGTGATTGGCGGTGGCAGCAGCTTCGCGGCAAGCTTCGACTGCGGCAAAGCCAGCACACCAGTAGAAAAGACAATCTGTTCCGACGAACGGTTGTCAAATCTCGACAGCGATCTTGGTCGGGCTTACAAGGCTGCACTTCAGAACAGCGCCAATCCGGCGAATCTAAAGGCCGAACAGAAGAATTGGGTAGCACAGCGAAATCGTTGTACGGACATGACCTGTCTTGCATCGGCTTACCAAGCGCGGCTGGTGGCCTTGAACGCCCCGCAGCAAGCCTCAACTTCAGGAGCAACTGTTTCCGGCACCTATAAAGCCACAGGCGGAGAGCTTCTCGTTGCTCAACAATCTGCCAGCATAATCAGGTTCAACCTGAGCGCTATTTATAAAATGAACACAGGCGACATTGAGGGAGTGGCGAATATCAACGGAAACCATGCGGTGTTTTTATCGAACGATGAGAGCGATTACGGAATTTGCAGAATCGATTTTATTTTTACCGAGAGCGCAGTCAAAGTAAATCAAGAAGGCACCTGTGGGATGGGGCTAAATGTTACTGGCACCGGAAATTACAAACGCCAGAGCAAGGCGGTTCCCTCCTTCTGATTTATGACTCGGTGCCTGGGTACGATCAGACGAAGAGGCGGTAGAATCGGGCGAGCGTGCGGTCGGCCATGGACAGAAATCCGCTCCAGGCCGCTACAGCCACGCTCTCCCCTGGCACCCCGCCCATAAACCGGCTAAGAACCTTTCGCACGCGCAACAGAACTGCAACGCGAAAGCCCCGTTTCCGTCGATGATCGAACTCCGGTCCGTCACCCACGCCTATGGCGACCGCCCCGTCCTGCACGATTTGTCGCTGCGGCTGACGGAACGGCGCATCGCCATCCTCGGCGGCAACGGCTCGGGGAAGAGCACGCTGGCGCGGCTGTTGAACGGCCTGATCCTGCCGACGGCCGGCACCGTCGCCGTCGATGGCCTGGACACCCGCAGCGACGGTCGTGCCGTGCGCCAGCGGGTCGGCTTCGTCTTCCAGAATCCCGATACCCAGATCGTCTATCCGACGGTCGAGGAAGACATCGCCTTCGGACTGAAGGCACGCAAACTGCCGAAGGACGAGATCGCCCGCCGCGTTACCGGGGCGCTGGAGCGCTACGGCCTCGACCGCTACCGCCACCAGCCGGCCCATCAGATGAGCGGCGGCGAGAAACAGCTGCTCGCCATCGCCGGGGTGCTGGTGCTGGAGCCGGCCTATGTGATCTTCGACGAGCCGACCACGCTGCTGGACCTGCGCAACCGCCGCAAGGTGATCGAGTTGCTGCGCGGGCTGCCGCAGACGGTGATCGTCGTCACCCATGACCTCGACATGGTCAGGGATTTCGACCGGGCGCTGGTGCTGGAGGATGGCCGCGTCGTCGCCGACGGCCCTCCGGCGGACACCGTGCCTGCCTACATCGAGCGGCTCGGTTGATGCTGGGGCTTTACCTGCATCGGGAGTCTCCCGTCCACCGCCTGCCGGCGGGGGCGAAGCTGGGCGGGTTGCTGCTGGTGACGGTGGCGGTGCTGGCTCTCCCCGGTGCGTGGGGAGCGCTCGCCGCCGCTCTGATCGGTGCGGCGGTGCTAATCGCGGCAAGGCTGCCGGCCGGACGGGTCTTGGCCGAGTTGCGGGCGCCGGTCGTCATGCTGGCCCTGCTGTTCGGCTTCCAGGCCCTGCTGGCCGGCGGCGGGTGGGAGGAAACGGCCGTCGCGGTCGCCCGCTTCGCCGCTCTGATCCTGCTGGCGACGCTGGTCACGCTGACCACCCGCGTGATGGACATGGTCGACCTGTTCGAACGGCTGTTCGGACTGCTGCGCCCGGTCGGGGTCAACCCGGCGAAGATGGCGCTGATGCTGGCCCTGACCATCCGCTTCATCCCGCTGCTGGGCGAACAGGTCCGCGAGGTGCGGATGGCACAGCGCGCCCGCGGCGTGGAACGCAACATAGCCGCCCTGTTCGTTCCGCTGCTGGTCAAGATCCTCACCATGGCCGATGATCTGACCGCCGCACTGGAAGCGCGCGGCTACGACCCGGCCGATGCCGGAACAAAAAACAGCACTCAACGATAAAGACACCAGCCGAAGGAAGCGTCCATCATGCTGTCAACCCGCGACCTCGTCCTCTGTGCCCTGTTCGCCGCCCTGCTGGGCGGGCTCGGCATGGCGCCGCCAATCCCGCTCGGTTTCCTGCCGGTGCCGATCACCGCGCAGACGCTGGGCGTCATGCTGGCCGGTACGATCCTGGGCGCCAAGCGCGGCGGCATCGCCGCCCTGCTGTTTGTGCTGCTGGTCGCCGCCGGGCTGCCGCTGCTGGCCGGCGGACGCGGCGGCATCGGCGTGTTGATGGGGCCGACCGGCGGCTTCGTGCTGTCCTGGCCGGTCGCCGCCTTCGTCACCGGCTGGCTGGCGGAGCGGTTCGCCACCAACGCCAACCCGATCCGCCTGTTCGCCGTCAGCGTCCTCGGCGGCATCCTGGTCGTCTATGCTGGCGGAATCCCCTGGCTGTCGCTGGTCGCCGGCCTGCCGATCGAGAAGGCACTGTTCGGTTCGATGGCCTTCGTGCCGGGCGACTTGATCAAGGCCGGCGTCGCCGCCGTCGCCGCCTCTGGCGTCCGCCGCGCCGGCATCCTGCCGATCCATGCCTGAGAGTGTGGCGCCTGACCGACCGTCCCTGACCGGCAGCTATCCTGGGGCGGATAATCTCGCCCGCCCCTTCGCACTGGCCACCAAACAGGCACCCGGTCATCCTGCGCTGGTCTTCGGCGAAGAGGTGGTGTCCTACGGCACCCTGCTCGACCAAGTGCGGCGGGTGGGGGCCGGGGTGTCCGCCCTACGCCGGGACGGAGCGCCGCCGCACGTGGCGCTCAGCCTCGGCAACCGGGCGGAGCTGCCGGCTCTGTTCTTCGGCATCGTTGCGGCCGGCGGGATCGTCGGACTGCTCGACCCGAAATGGAACGCCGCGCAGACTGCTGCAGCCCTCGACACCTTCCGTCCCGACCTGCACCTGACGACGGAGACGGCATCCGGCTGGATCGCCACACAGCCGTCGGGCTGGACCATGCCCGCGGTCAATCCGAAAACCCCTTTCCTGGTCGGCTTCACCTCCGGCACTACCGGGCGGCCGAAGGCCTTCATCCGCAACCAGGGTTCCTGGCTGGCGACGCTGGAGGCAAGCCGGGTGGAGTTCGGCATCGGACCCGACGACGTCGTTCTGGTGCCGGGACCGCTGGTCCATGGCCTGGGCCTTTATGGCGCGGTGGAAGGGCTGTCGGCCGGCGCCACCGTGCGGGTACAGCCGAAGTTCGACGCGACGGACGCTGCAGTGCAGTTGGCGGAGTGCGGCGTCACCACGCTGGTGCTGGTGCCAACGATGCTGGTCGGTATCCTCGACGCGGCGGAACGCGACGGCCGGCGCTTTCCCGCCCTGCGCCGGGTGGTCTGTTCCGGCGCCAAGCTCGCTCCCGCGGTGCATGACCGGCTGTCCGCCCTCTGCCCCGATGCCACTGTGCTGGAATATTACGGCGCATCGGAGTTGAGCTTCGTCAGCCTGCGCTCGTCGCGAGAAGGCGCCCCCGCCGACAGCGTCGGCCGGCCCTTTCACGGGGTGGAACTGAGCCTGCGCGACGATGACGGCAATCCGGTGGAGCGCGGCCGGCCGGGCACAGTTTGGGTTCGCAGTGGCATGCTGAGCGACGGCTATCTCGGCACCACCGACGGCGCCGGCTATCGCGAGCAGGACGGCTGGGGCACGGTCGGCGATTACGGCTGGATCGACGGAGAAGGCTGGCTTCGGCTGGTCGGGCGGGCCGGCGACATGGTCATCACCGGCGGCCTGAACGTCTATCCGGCGGAAGTCGAAGCGGCCCTGCGCGCCCACCCCGCAGTGGCGGAGGCGGTGGTGTTCGGCCTGCCCGATTCCTATTGGGGCGACGCCCTGTCCGCCGTCGTCTGGTGGCGCGGGAGCGGACGCGCCTCGCTCGCCGAGCTGCGCGGCTGGTGTCAGGAGCGGCTGGAGGCCTACAAGGCCCCGCGCCGGGTCTTCGCGGCGGCCGACATGCCCCTGACCGGCAGCGGCAAGATCGCCCGCGCCGATGTTCGCGAGCGGGCGAAGGCCGGTGGGCTGGAGGTGGTGGGGTGAGCAACCGTCCCATCATCGTCGCCGCACGCCGTACCCCTGTCGGCCGCATCGGCGGCAGCTTGCGCGAGATTCCCGTCGAGGACCTAGCCGCCCCAGTCATCCGCGCCGTGCTGGCCGACGCCGCCATCGATCCGGCGGAGGTGGACGATGTGCTGCTGGGCAACGCGGTCGGGCCCGGCGGCAACGTCGCGCGGCTGTCGGCACTGGCCGCCGGCCTGCCGGTGTCGGTGCCCGGCGTCACCGTGGACCGGCAATGCGGATCTGGGCTGGAGGCCATCAACCTTGCCGCCCGGCTGGTGCAGTCCGGCGCCTGCGACGTCGTCCTCGCCGGTGGGGTGGAGAGCACCAGCACCGCCCCCTGGAGGATCGCCAAGCCATCCAGCCTCTACCGCAGCCCGGCCTTCTACGACCGCGCCCGCTTCGCCCCCGACGAGATCGGCGATCCGTCGATGATCGAGGCGGCGGAGAATGTCGCCGCCGCCTATGGCATCGACCGCGTACGCCAGGACCGCTACGCCCTGGACAGCCATAGCAAGGCCGTCGCCGCGCAAGCCACCGGACGGTTCGGCCGCGAAATCGTGCCGTTGCGCCTCCGCGACGGCTGCGTCATCGACCGCGACGAGTGCCCACGCGCCGATACCAGCTTTGAAAAGCTGGCCGCTCTGCGCCCAATCCTGCGCCCCGACGGTACGGTGACCGCCGGCAACGCCTGCCCGGTCAATGACGGTGCCGCCGTCGTCGCCGTAGTGTCGGAGCACAAGTTCCGCGCGCTCGGCCTGACCCGCGGACTGGCTGTGGTCGACAGCACGGCAGCGGGGGTGGACCCCAAGCTTCTCGGCACCGGTCCGATCCCGGCGGTGGTAAAACTGCTGGCCCGCAATCCGGGCCTGTCCGTCGCCGACATCGACCTCGTCGAGTTCAACGAGGCCTTTGCCGCCCAGGTGCTGGCCAGCCTCGACGCGCTCGGCATCGACCCGGCGTGCGTGTCGGTCGGCGGCGGCGCGCTGGCGCTCGGTCATCCCTATGGTGCGTCGGGGGCGATCCTGGTGACGCGCCTGTTCACCGAGTTGCTGTTCCCGGCGGCGGGCACCACGCCCCGCCGGGGGCTCGCCACGCTCGGCATCGGCGGCGGGCTGGGGCTCGCCACACTTCTGGAGCCAGTTTGAATGACCAGCGCCGCCACGGCCGGGGATAGTTTCCGGTCGGCTTTCCGTCACCGCGCCTTCGCCCTGTTCTGGAGCGCGCGTGTCTGTTCGATGCTGGCGATCCAGATGCAGGTGGTGGCGGTCGGCTGGCAAGTCTACGCGATGACCGGCGACCCGCTCGACCTCGGGCTGGTCGGGCTGTTCCAGTTCCTGCCCACCCTGGCCCTGGTGCTGGTCGCCGGCCATGTGGTCGACAACAACGACCGCAAAAAGGTGCTGTTCGGCGCCCTGTCGATCGAGATGATCGCGGTCGCCGCCCTGTTCCTGTTGACCATGGCCGGCGGGCTGTCCCCCCACGCGATCTTCGCCGTGGTGGCGCTGATCGGCCTCGCCAAATCCTTCGAAGGGCCGGCCAATCAGGCGATCCTATCGGCAACCGTGCCGGTGGAGGACCTCCCCAATGCCGTCGCGTGGCAGTCGTCAGGGGTGCAGGTGGCGCAGATTTCCGGCCCGGCGCTGGGCGGCCTGCTCTACATTGCCGGCCCGGCGGCGGTCTACGGCGTCAGCACGGCGATGCTGGTTCTGTCGGTGCTGCTGATCGCCGCCTGCCGGCCGCGCCCCGTCACCATGACCAAGCGCGCCATGAGCCTCACCAGCATGCTGGCCGGCGCCGCCTTCATCCGCAGCCGACCGGAGATTCTGGGCGCCATCTCGCTCGACCTCTTCGCGGTTCTGCTCGGCGGGGCGACGGCGCTGCTGCCGATCTATGCGCGCGACGTGCTGCATGTCGGGCCGTGGGGGCTCGGCCTGCTGCGCTCGGCGCCGGCGCTGGGGGCGCTCGCCATGGCGATGGTCATCACCCGATGGGGTGTGAAGCGCCATGCCGGCCGCTGGATGCTGGTGGCTGTCGCCGGATTCGGAGTCGCCACCATCGCCTTCGGCCTGTCGGCCGATCCGGTGCTGTCCTTCATCGCCCTGCTGGCGGTGGGCGCCTGCGATCAGGTCAGCATGTTCGTCCGCCAGACCCTGATCCAGCTCTCCACCCCCGACGAGATGCGCGGCCGGGTCGGTGCCGTCACTTCGCTGTTCATCGGTGCCTCCAACCAGTTGGGCGAATTCGAATCAGGCAGCGTCGCGGCACTGGTCGGCGCGGTGCCCGCGGTGGTTCTGGGCGGCGTCGGCGCCGTCGGGCTGGCCGGCCTGTGGGCGGTGATGTTCCCGGCCCTGCGCCGGGTGGACAGGCTGCTGGGGCGGTAGACGCATCCACACGCCGGGAGCGAATTCCACTCGCACACTCTCGACATCCTAAGATTGCGATCTTATCCTTTTGAGCATGCCCTAACGGTCACCGCTTCAAACCGGTGGCATGAAGGCGACCGTAGAACGGGATACGCAACGGTGACGCAGGGCACGGCGATGCCGCCCCTGAGATCATCTGCTGCAGAACATCCCCTCAGTCATACTTCCATCGCATTTCTCGAGGCCCCGGAATGACCACTGTCGTCGCAAATGTTTCGATCAATTTATCGGGGTCTGGAGATACCGCAGGTATCGTCTACGACAATTACTCCCTTCTTACGCAAAACTCTTCGCAGATAGCGTTCCGTTATACGCTGAACGGGGCGCCGGTGATGGACGTTACCGTCACAGGGTCGTTCAACATCACCGATTACAATGCGTCCGGAAGGATAACTTCCGTGTCGGCGACCCTGCCCGGCGGGGCTCCATTGCTGTCGTTCAGCAATGCCAACATCAGCTTTTACAGCATTTACAGCCTTTCCTACACGCTGACTACCCAGAACATCCTGTCCGGCAGCGACCAAATCTTTGGATCGTCCTATGCCGACACGCTTTATGGATACAACGGAAACGATTATATCAGCGGCGGCGGCGGTGATGATCTCATCAGCGGCGGGTATGGAGTCGATACGATCGACGGAGGTGACGGCGTCGATACGGTCATCTCCAGCCAGAGCTATGCGCCCAACAAACTGATGAGCTACGGCGGCCAGTCTGCGATCATCGACCGCCTCAACGGTTCCGATCTGATTCAGAATGTCGAGTATATCCGGTTTTCCGACCGTATGGTGTCCGCCTCCAGCGCGACCTTCGACGCGATGAGCTATCTCGCGGCCAACCGCGACTTGGCGGCGGCGTTCGGGACCGACGGTACGGCTGCCTTCGTCCATTACGCACGGACCGGGCACCTGGAAAACCGGTCGACGACATTCGATGCCGCCAGCTATCTGGCAGCTAACGCCGATCTTGCTGCCGCACTTGGCACGAACACCGCGGCCGCGACGGAGCATTACATCGTTTTCGGCCGGTCGGAAGGGCGCAGCACGACCTTCAACGCCATGAGCTATATCGCGGCGAATCCGGATCTGATCCGGGCCTTCGGCAGCGACACGACCGCAGCGGCTTTGCACTACGCCCGCAACGGCCGCCTGGAAGGGCGGACGCTCACCTTCAATGCGGCGGCCTATCTGGCGCGCAATCCCGATGTGCAGCGTGCCTTGGGCAGCACCGAGGCGGCTGCGGCCACCCACTACGTCACGTTTGGCTATCGCGAAGGGCGCTCCACCGCCCCACTGACCACGACGGGACGGGCGGCCCCGATGCTTGAGCCGGACGCCATGTCCGGGACGCTGGCAGCAATTTCGTAAGCGGAGGCGCGGCGGGCGGCGGGCATCAACCGTGCCCGCCGGCTCGCCTGACGCTTCACAGATACCGGATCGTCATCTTGTCCGCGGCTAGCTTGGCCCGCGCCCGTGCATCGTCGGTATCGGTGCCGGTGGCGAGCGCCACGCCCATGCGGCGGTTCTTGCGGGTGGTCGGCTTGCCGAACAGGCGGACGTCGACCTCCTGGTCTACCGACCCCAGACGCAGCGCATCGGCCAGCCCCTCGATGCGGAAATTCTCCGCCTCCCGGTCGGCCAGGATGACAGCCGACGCCGACGGGGCGCGGCAGACGATGTTTGGAATCGGCAGGCCCAGAATGGCGCGGGCGTGCAGTTCGAACTCCGACAGGTTCTGCGACAGCAGCGTGACCATGCCGGTGTCGTGTGGGCGCGGCGACAGTTCGGAGAAGATGACCTCGTCGGCGGTCACGAAGAACTCGACGCCGAAGATGCCGTAGCCGCCGAGATTGTCGACCACGCGAGCCGCCATCGCCTTGGCGTCGTCCAGCATCGCCTGTGGCATGGCCACAGGCTGCCACGATTCCTGGTAGTCGCCGCGCTCCTGCCGATGGCCGATCGGCTCGCAATAGAGGATGCCGTCGCGGGTGCGGACGGTCAGCAGGGTGATCTCGTATTCGAAGGGGACGAACTCCTCGACGATCACCTTGCGGCGGTCGCCGCGCATGTTCGCCACCGCATAGTCCCAGGCGACCTCCAGCCCGGCGGCGTCCTGCACCGTGCTCTGCCCCTTGCCGGACGACGACATCACCGGTTTGACCACGCAGGGGAACCCGGTGTGCTCCGCCCCGGCGCGCACCTCCTCCAGGCTCTCGGCATAGCGGTAGCGCGAGGTGCGCAGGCCCAGCTCGGTCGCGGCGACTTCGCGGATGCGGTCGCGGTTCATCGTCATGGTGGCGGCGCGGGCCGATGGGACGACCGTGGTGCCGGCATCCTCGAACTCGTGCAGCACCTCTGTGCGGATCGCCTCCACCTCCGGCACGATATAGTCGGGGCGGTGCTTGGCGATGGCGGCGCGCAGGGCGTCGGCATCCAGCATGGAGAACACCTCCGCCGCATCGGCGACCTGCATCGCCGGGGCGTTGGCGTAGCTGTCACAGGCAATGACCTCGCAACCCAACCGCTTGGCCGCGATGACAAATTCCTTGCCCAGTTCCCCGGAACCGAGCAGCAGGATCCTGGCGGTGAACATCCACGCACTCCCGATATTGGCGACAGCTGCCCGACCATAGGACTTCCCGCCGGCCGGGCCAAGCCCCGCTGCAATCCTGTCCTGCGTACCCATCGGGCGGAGCCATGGCAGAGCGAACATTTCTAAAATGAAATTATAATGGTAACGGATGAAAAACGCCGCTCATGTGTTCATGCGAAAATGAAGCCCTATTCCGGGAGGCGGCGATGGGAACGGTGACACGGCGCGGAGTTTTCGGCGGCAGGACCGTGATGGCCGCTTGCCTGGCGGTGTCGCTGGCCTTGCCCGGCTGTGCCGGCAACGGCAACGACGACATGGCGGGCGCCCTGCTGATCGGCGCCGCGGTGGTCGGGCTGGGCGTACTGGCCGCCACCGCGGGTGGTGACGACGACGATGGCGACTACAACCGCGGTCGGCACCATCATCGTCGCGGCGGCTACGACAATGGCGGCTATTACGGCAACGGCTATGACACCGGGTACCGAGGCCGGGGCCACGGCGGTTACAGCCGCTATGCCGGCAACGGCCGGTGCGACGATGCGCGCTACCGCACCTCCAACGGCGGACGGGCGGAGGCCGGGACCGACGAATGGGACTGCCGCCGTTTCGGCGACGGCCGCAAATGACCGGTCAGCGCCGCCGTCCCTCCAGGTTCTTCCGGGCGATGCCGGCGATGATCAGCAGGAAGGCGAGCAGGCGCAACACATAGACCCAGCTCTGTTCCTCCCGCTCCAGCCCGCCCAGTGCCAGCACGATCTGATTGGTCGCCAGCAGCGCAAAGGCCAATGCGAAGCTGGCGAACAGCGCATCGCGCGTCCGTCTCCAGAAGCTGAGGAAGAATAGCCCCGCGACCGCATACAGCGCCGCCAGCGCCCCGGTGAAGAAACTGTAGGTCGTGGGCAACATCACTCGGTATCCCAAATGAAGCCGTACAGCAGGATCCCGACCCCAGCCAGGGCGGAGAGATGGCGGAACGGCAGCAGGTCGACCTCCGTCGGCAAAACGACGACGTCGATGAACAGCAGCAGGTTGTTGGTCGCCAGCCCGACGAAGCACAGCGTGCTCCACAGCAGCAGGCGGCTCCGCGACCGCAGGTAGCTGCGCAGCAGCAGCACCATGCACAGCAGGCTGGCGGCAAAGCACAACAGATAAACCGCCGACTTCAGGACATCCATGTCAGCGCCCTTCTTTCCCTCTCCCCGGCGGGGAGGGGAGCCGATGCGGACCGGGTGTATCCATTGCGAGTACAGCCATTGTTGGAACAGCCATCGTCTCTGTCCAGTAAATCTCAGTCATTGAGGCGGAACCTGAAGGAATCGGCGAAAATCTGCACCTTGTTGCCGGGTGCCGCGAAAATCTCGCGGATGATGGCGGACGGACGGGTGGCATAGGCCTGCGCGATCTCCTCCACCCACTTGTCGAGGATCGGGGCGGCGGGCTGGTAGCGGTGACTGCCGTCCGCCAGCGCCACCAGAAGCCCAGCACCGAGAAAGCCGCCCAGCGCCTCCTGAACCACGACGTCGCTGCCGCGCAGCTCCCTCACGAGGTCGCCATTCGACCAGTCGCGATCGGGATGCCGACGCAACAGCAAAAGCAGTTCCAACGCCCAGACTGATCGAATGGAGCTTCTGAGCAGGGTAAGCGCGTCGTCGGACAAAACCATGAACCGGAACCTGACCTGATATGCACAACCGGCGGCGTGGGACGGCGCCACCCTCGATCCCCCTCGTCATCCCCGGACGGCCTCTGCCGGGGCGAGAGGGGCCTGCAAATCCAGCGCGCGCCGCAGGGCACGGGCCAGAACGCCGTCGCGGTAAGGCTTCGGCAGCGTTTCCGCCCGGCTCAGCACGGCCCCCAGCACGGCGCCGGGATCGGCGGCGCTGCCTGTGTCGGCGAACGCGCCGGCCTCCGGTTCCGGCGCACTCGTTCCGTTGGCATAGCCCGACGCGAACAGCACCCGCAGCGAGGGGTGGCGGCGCAAACCCTCCAGCGCCAGCTCGCGCCCGTTCAGCCCGCCTGGCATCACGATGTCGGTGAACAGAAGATCGACCGGCTGCCGGTCCAGCAGGGTCAGCGCCGCTTCAGCCCCGTCGGCTTCCAGCACGCGGTATCCCAGCGCCGCCACTGCCTGGACGGCGACCGCCCGCACGTCGGCGTCGTCATCCACCACCAGCACCGTCTCGCCATGGCCGGCAAAGGCCTCGTCGGCGCCGTCCTCGTCCGGAGCGGGGCCTTGCGCTGCGTCCATCGCCGCCCGCGGCAGATAGAGGCGGAAGGTGGTGCCGGCACCGGGAGTGCTGTCGATGCCGATCAGCCCGCCCGACTGCTTGACGAAGCCATGGATCATGGCAAGGCCCAGCCCGGTGCCCTTCCCCGTTTCCTTGGTGGTGAAGAAGGGTTCGAAGGCGCGCTCCAGCACATCCGGCGGCATGCCGCATCCGCTGTCCGACACCGACAGCAGGATATAGTCGCCGGCCGGAACAGACATGCCGTGCGCCGTCTGCGGCTCCTCGAAACGGGTGTTCGCGGTGCGGATGCGCAGGGTTCCGCCGCCGGGCATGGCGTCGCGGGCGTTGATGACGAGGTTGAGCAGGGCCGATTCGGCCTGCGACCGGTCCACCGACGCCGTCCACAACGGCTCGGCATCGGCCGGCGGCGCCTCGATGGCGATGGCGACGGCGCCGCCCAGCGTGCGCTCCATCAGCTCGCCCATGCCGGCGACCAGCGCGCCGAGATCCACTGGCTCCGGGTGAAGCTGCTGGCGCCGGGCGAAGGTCAGCAGCCGCCGCGTCATATCGGAACAGCGCAGCGCCGCCTGCAGCGCCATCTCGGCCCGCCGCGCCGCCTTGGGGTCGTCGGCGAGGCCGGGGACCAGACGCTCCAGGCTGCCGATCACCACCATCAGCATGTTGTTGAAGTCATGGGCGATGCCGCCGGTCAGCCGGCCGACCATCTCCATCTTCTGCGCATGGGCAAGCTGCTGCTGGGCTTGGCGGGTCTCGGTCACGTCCATGATGGTGCCGAACAGCTCGGTCGGCACACCGTCCTCGTCGCACACGACGACGGCCTGGTCCAGCAGATGGCGTTCGCCGCCGTCGGGGCCGCGCCAGCGATATTCGACCATGGTCAGCCCGGTCTCATGGACCGACTCCAGCTGGCGCAGCACACGGCTGCGATCATCCGGATGCAGCCCGCTTTCCCAGAATTGCGGATCCTCGATAAAGCGGGCGGCGGGGCAGCCCAGCACCGTTTCCGTGGTGTCCGACAGATAGCGGAACGGAATGCCCGGCGTCAGGTCGGCGGTGTAGAGCACGATGGGAAGCTGACCCAGGATCAGCGCCTGCCGCTCCTCCGACCGGCGCAACGCCTGCTCGGCCTGCCGCATCTCGCGCCGCACCCGCTCATTCTCGTCCAGCAGGCGCTGTTTTGCCTCGACCTCGCGCTTCACCTCCTCGGTCTTGCGGTAGAGATCCACGAAGACCGCCACCTTGCATTTCAGGATCAGCGGGTCGACCGGTTTGAACATGTAGTCGACGGCGCCGGTGGCATAGCCGCGGAAGATGTGCGTCTCGTCCTTGTTGATGGCAGTCAGGAAGATGATCGGGATGTGGCGGGACTTCTCGCGCAGGCGGATCAGCTCCGCCGTCTCGTAGCCGTCCATGCCCGGCATATGCACATCCAGCAGGATCAGCGCGAAGTCCTGCCGCAGCAGATGCTTCAGCGCCTCCTCGCCGGAGCGGGCGAGCACCAGCTGCGCCCCCAGCTCCTCCAGTGTCTCGCGCACGGCGAACAGGTTCCGCGGGTCGTCGTCGACGATCAGGATCGCGACGTCCGCCTTGTCGGGCTGGGGATTCGAATCGCTGGTCATGGTTCCGCTTTCCCATCCCGCGGGGACGGCAGCCGGGCCGGCGGGCGGTGGCACCGGCGTAACGTCGGGTGCAGGGGCTGCCGGCAGAAGCGTCTGGCGAACGGCATCCTCGCCGGGCGGCGGGACGCTGGTGGTGCCGAGCAGCGTCGACCGGTGAACTGGCGGTACCGGACAGGCGGGCGGCGGGACGAAGGGCACTCGCCGCCCCCTCCGCGCCGTCTGGAGCTTGCGCCGGGTCATGGCTGCACCCCGCCGCGCGACTGCGGCCGGTTGCCCTTGGCGGTCCAGATCCGCAGCAGCGACAGCAGATGGTCGATGTCCACCGGCTTGGCGATGTAATCGGTGGCGCCGGCTTCGATGCATTTGTCGCGGTCGCCCTTCATCGCCTTGGCGGTGACGGCGATCATCGGCAGGCTGCGGAACTCCTCGATGCCGCGGATGGTGCGCATGGTCTCATAGCCGTCCATCTCCGGCATCATGATGTCGACCAGCACGACGTCCACCTCCGGATCGGCACGCAGCCGCTCGATCCCCTCGCGCCCGCTTTCGGCATGCAGGACCTCGATCCTGTGGGCCTCCATGACGCTGGCGAGCGAGAAGATGTTGCGGATGTCGTCGTCGATCACCAGCACCCGCTTGCCGGCCAGCGACGGGTCGTGCTGGCGCAGGTCCAGGATGCTGCGGCGCTTCTCGTCGGGCAGCCGGTCGACGGCCCGGTGCAGGAACAGCGCCGTCTCGTCCAGCAGCCCGGCCGGCGAGCGGGCGCTCTTCAGCACCACCGTCTCGGCCAGCCGGCGCAGCCGCGCCTCGTCCTCCACCGCGATGTCGGCGGCGACATAGACCACCACCGGCATCCAGGCGAGCGTGTCGCGGGTGCGCAGCCATTCGATCAGTTCGAAATCGACGGTGACCGGTCCGGACAGGGTCGGGCTGGACAGGTCCAACACCATGCAGTCGAAGCGGTCGGCCGTCAGCGCCGCCATCGCCGCCTCGATCGAGGTGACGGTGTGGGTCTCGACGTCGCCGTTGCCGATCAGGGCGGCGACGGCGCCCGGCTGCGGGCTGTCCTTCTCCACCACCAGCAGCTTGCGGTGGTCGCGCTCCTTGAAGCTCTTGACCCGGTTCAGGGCGTCGAAGATCGCCTCGCGCTCCACCGGCTTTTCCGAATAGTCGAAGGCGCCCATCGACAGGCCACGCCGCCGCTCGTCCTTGGCCGAAATGACATGGACCGGGATATGGCGGGTCTGCGGATCGCGCTTCAGCAGATCGAGCAGCGCCCAGCCGTCCATGTCCGGCAGCCCGATATCGAGCAGGACGGCGTCCGGCCGGTATTTGCGCGCCAGCGGCAGCGCTGCCGCCCCGCCGCTGGACAGGATGGTGCGGAACCCCTTCTCCCGCGCCAGATCGAGCAGGATGGAGGCGAAGGTGTTGTCATCCTCCACGATCAGCACCACCGGTTCGCCAGGGCGCAGCTTTTCGCGGTCGTCGCCGCCCGGCGGCATGTCAAGCAGCGCCAGCCCCTCCTGCGGACCGGACGCCACCACCGGCCGGGTCGCCGTCTCCGTCCGCTTGGGCAGAAGCCCGGCCGGCACCGGGGAGTTGCCAAGCGCGGCGCTGGCCGCGGCGATGGCCGGAGTGCCGAGCGGAGCGGCGGCTTCCGCCACGGTGTCGAAGCTGCGCGGGACGAACAGCGTAAAGGCGCTGCCCTGGCCGGGCGTGCTGGAGACGCGGATTTCACCGCCCAGCAGCCGGGCGATCTCGCGGCTGATCGACAGCCCCAGACCGGTGCCGCCATATTTGCGGCTGGTGGTGCCGTCGGCCTGCTGGAACGCCTCGAAGATGATGCGCTGCTTGTCCTCGGGGATGCCGATGCCGGTGTCGATGACGGTGAAGGCCAGCACAGACGATGCGGCATCCAGCGTCGGATGCGCCGCGCTCCAGCCCTCCGTCGCCGGAGCGACACGGAAGGTGATGCCGCCGCTCTCGGTGAACTTGAAGGCGTTGGACAGCAGGTTGTTCAGCACCTGGGCCAGCCGCTTCTCATCGGTCTGGACGCTGGCGGGAAGCGCCTCGTCCATCTCGATGGTGAAGTCCAGCTTCTTCTCCTGGGCCAACTGCGCGAAGGTGCGCTCCACATGGTTGCGCAGGTCGCCCAGCACGACCTCGCCGATTTCCAGCGTCACGGTGCCGGATTCGATCTTCGACAGGTCGAGGATGTCGTTGATCAGCCCCAGCAGGTCGGAGCCGGCGGAATGGATGGTGCGGGCGAACTCCACCTGACGGTCGGACAGGTTGGTGTCGGGGTTGTCGGCCAGCAACTTGGACAGGATCAGCAGGCTGTTCAGCGGCGTGCGCAGCTCATGGCTCATGTTCGCTAGGAACTGGGACTTGTACTTGGAGGTCAGGGCAAGCTGTTCGGCCTTCTCCTCCAGCGCCGCCTTGGCGAGCACGACCTCGCGGTTCTTGCGCTCGACCTCGATGTTCTGCTTCTCCAGCTGCTCGGCCTTTTCCTCCAGCGCCTCGTTGGTGGTGGTCAGCTTTTCCTGCTGGGCCTTCAGCAGCTCTTCCGACTTGCGCAGCGAGGCGGCCTGCTGTTCCAGACGCTCGTTGGTGGTCTTCAGCTCTTCCTGCTGGCTCTGCAGCTCGGTGGTCAGCCGCTGCGACTGTTTCAGCAGCCCTTCGGTGCGCATGTTGGCGGCGATGGTGTTCAGAACGATGCCGATGCTCTCGGTCAACTGCTCCAGGAAGCTCTGGTGCGTCTCGCTGAAGCGGCCGAAGCTCGCCAGCTCGATGACCGCCTTCACGTCATCCTCGAACAGCACCGGCAGCACGATGATGTTCAGCGGCGGCGCCTCGCCAAGGCCGGAGCTGATCGAGACATAGTCGCGCGGCACATTGGTCAGCAGTATGCGCTTCTTCTCGTAGGCGCACTGCCCGACCAGACCTTCCTTCATGTGGAAGCGGTTGGACAGGTTCTTGCGCTCTTTCAGCGCGTAGGAGGCGACCAGCTCCAGCAGCGGCTCGTCGCGGTCGCGGGTGGCGACGTAGAAGACGCCATGCTGCGCGTTCACCAGCGGCGCGATCTCCGACAGGATCATGTTGGAGACGGTGACCAGATCGCGCTCGCCCTGCAGCATGCGGGTGAATTTCGCGAGGTTGGTCTTCAGCCAATCCTGCTCCGCATTCTTCAGCGTCGTGTCGCGAAGATTGCGGATCATCTCGTTGATGTTGTCCTTCAGCGCCGCGACCTCGCCCATCGCCTCCACGGTGATGGAGCGGGTCAGGTCGCCCTTGGTCACCGCGGTGGCGACCTCGGCGATGGCGCGCACCTGGGTGGTCAGGTTGGCGGCCAGCTGGTTCACGTTCTCCGTCAAGTCCTTCCACAGGCCGGCGGCGCCGGGCACGCGGGCCTGACCGCCCAGCTTGCCTTCGATGCCCACCTCGCGCGCCACGTTGGTGACCTGATCGGCGAAGGTCGCCAGCGTGTCGATCATGCCGTTGATGGTGTTGGCCAGCGCCGCGATTTCGCCCTTGGCGTCCACCGCCAGCTTGCGCTTCAGGTCACCGTCGGCGACCGCGGTGACGACGCTGGCGATGCCGCGCACCTGACCGGTCAGGTTGGCCGCCATCATGTTCACGTTGTCGGTCAAATCCTTCCAGGTGCCGCCGACGCCCTCGACCTTCGCCTGACCGCCCAGCTTGCCTTCCGAGCCCACTTCGCGCGCCACGCGCGTCACTTCCGAAGCGAAGCTGTTCAGCTGGTCCACCATGGTGTTGATGGTGGATTTCAGTTCGAAGATCTCGCCCTTCACGTCGACGGTGATCTTCTTCGACAAATCGCCCTTGGCGACGGCCGTCGTCACCTCCGCGATGTTGCGGACCTGACCGGTCAGGTTGGCCGCCATCATGTTCACGTTGTCGGTCAGGTCCTTCCAGGTGCCGGCAACGCCCTTCACCTGCGCCTGACCGCCCAGCTTGCCTTCGATGCCCACTTCGCGCGCCACGCGGGCGACTTCAGAGGCGAAGCTGTTCAGCTGATCCACCATCGTGTTGATGGTCGACTTCAGCTCCAGAATCTCACCCTTCACATCGACGGTGATCTTCTTCGACAAGTCGCCGTTGGCGACGGCCGTCGTCACCTCCGCAATGTTGCGGACCTGACCGGTCAGGTTGGTCGCCATCGCGTTCACATTGTCGGTCAGATCCTTCCAGGTGCCGGCGACGCCCTTCACCTGTGCTTGACCGCCCAGCTTGCCTTCGGAGCCCACCTCGCGCGCCACGCGCGTCACTTCCGACGCAAAGCTGTTCAGCTGATCCACCATCGTGTTGATGGTCGACTTCAGCTCCAGAATCTCACCCTTCACATCGACGGTGATCTTCTTGGACAAGTCGCCGTTCGCGACCGCCGTCGTCACCTCCGCGATGTTGCGCACCTGCCCCGTGAGGTTGGTCGCCATCGCGTTCACGCTGTCAGTGAGGTCTTTCCAGGTGCCGCCGACGCCCCTGACCTGCGCCTGTCCGCCCAGCTTGCCTTCGGAGCCCACTTCTCTGGCGACGCGTGTCACCTCCGAAGCGAAGCTGTTCAGCTGATCCACCATGGTGTTGATGGTGTTCTTCAGCTCCAGGATTTCGCCCTTCACCGGCACGGTGATCTTCTTCGACAAATCGCCATTGGCGACGGCGGTCGTCACATCGGCGATGTTGCGCACCTGACCCGTCAGGTTCGCCGCCATCAAGTTCACGCTGTCGGTGAGGTCCTTCCAGGTGCCGCCGACGCCCTCCACACGCGCCTGACCGCCCAGCTTGCCTTCCGAACCCACCTCGCGCGCAACGCGTGTCACTTCCGAGGCAAAGCTGTTCAGCTGGTCCACCATGGTGTTGATGGTGGATTTCAGTTCAAGGATCTCGCCCTTCACATCGACGGTGATCTTTTTCGACAGGTCACCTGTCGCGACGGCGGTCGTCACGTCTGCGATATTGCGGACCTGACCGGTCAGGTTCGCCGCCATCATGTTGACGCTGTCGGTCAGGTCCTTCCACGTACCGCCTACGCCCTTCACCTGGGCCTGTCCGCCCAGCTTGCCTTCGGAGCCGACCTCGCGCGCGACGCGCGTCACTTCCGAGGCAAAGCTGTTCAACTGGTCCACCATCGTGTTGATGGTGGATTTCAGTTCAAGAATCTCGCCCTTCACGTCGACGGTGATCTTCTTCGACAGGTCACCTCTCGCGACCGCTGTCGTCACTTCGGCGATGTTGCGGACCTGACCCGTCAGGTTCTCCGCCATCATGTTCACATTGTCGGTCAGGTCCTTCCAGGTGCCGCCGACGCCTTCGACCTTCGCCTGACCGCCCAGCTTGCCTTCGGAGCCCACCTCACGCGCCACGCGCGTCACTTCCGAGGCGAAGCTGTTCAACTGGTCCACCATCGTGTTGATGGTGGATTTCAGTTCAAGAATCTCGCCCTTCACGTCGACGGTGATCTTCTTCGACAAATCGCCCTTCGCGACCGCTGTCGTCACCTCCGCGATGTTGCGGACCTGACCGGTCAGGTTGGCCGCCATCACGTTGACGTTCTCGGTCAGATCCTTCCAGGTGCCGGCAACCCCCTTCACCTGGGCCTGCCCGCCCAGCTTGCCCTCTATCCCGACCTCGCGCGCCACACGCGTCAACTCGGTGGTGACGGTGACGAGCTGCTCCACCATGGTGTTGACGTTGCGGGCGGTGCGCAGGAACTCGCCCTGCAGCGGGCGGCCCTCGATCTCCAGCGCCATGGTCTTGGACAGGTCGCCCTTGGCAACAGCGCCGATGACGCGGGCAATTTCCGTGGTCGGCTGGATCATGTCGCCGACCAGCGTGTTGATGCTGTCGACGCAGGTTTCCCACCCGCCGGATGCGTTGTTCAGCTTGGCGCGCTGGCTGATGCGACCTTCCTTGCCGATGGCGACGCTGAGCCGGCTGGTTTCGGTGGTCAGGTTCTGGTTCAGCTCGACAACATCGTTGAAGGCGGCGGCGATCTCGCCGTCGATGCCCGTCAGGTCGAGCGGCAGCCGCACCGAGAAATCGCCCTTGCGCAGTTGCCGCAGGGCCATCAGCAGAACCTTCGGATCCAACGCGTCCGCCGTCTCGACCATCGCCGTCATGCCGTTCCCCAATCCGCGCGCCGAGCCCACCATGGACCGCGCTCCGCCAATCCTCCCGACCGCTCTGCTGCGCGGTGGAAGAAAACGCAAGCCAACACAACCGAAATGCCGAATACCCGCAACAGGGCTGTGCGTACACCACTCCTGTCCGAAGAGTGACTGCGCAGTCCTACAGCCCCGCACGATGAAGTAAAGGCGATTCCGGTCAATTTAGCCTTTCGTAGGCGGCCCGAATTCGTGCGGAAGGGTTATGCCTATGACTTATGACGGAGAGGACCGATTCTTGCGCTTGACCGGCCTCATCAGCTCGTTCATTCAGCCGAACGACCATTGCGCATCGAGCGAGTGCCGGAACGATTCACCCGCCGTCATCGTTAAGGATCCAGCCACGGCGAGGCTTTCCGGCACCGGCCGCCTCCCGCGGGGCAAGACGACCCGACCTTCTTCACAGCCCGGGGCTTGGCCATGACTCTGTGGACATTTACCATGCAGGCTTCGATGTGCTGCATGCTCTCTTGGATGCGCGCCTGCCACCAAGGCGTCGCCTTGGCCCATTCTTTCGCCGGAATGCCCGGAGTGCCGATGCTCAACCCTCCGCGCCCTCCGGCCGACGTGCTGCCCTTTCCGGCACGGCGCGCAGCGCGTGGCGGCGGGTTCGGCGGACCGGCGGTGGTGATCCCGCTGGGACGGCGCTGAATCCCCGCTCACGCAATCGTGTAGACCCCGTGATTTGCCGTCGGCCGGCTGCGGACCTATGGTTAGTGGCAGGAATGGTCCGTTCGGGAGAGGGTCGATGCTGTTCAAATTCCCCACCGCGTCGCAGGCGCGCGAAGACGAGGTGACGCTGCGGGAGCTTTTCCTGTCGCGCCGCAGCCTGATGGCCGGTGGCGCCGCCGCGATGGCGCTGGGCAGCCTGCCGGTGTGGAGCGGCAACGCGCTGGCAGCAGCCTTCGAGGCGCCGACCACGATCAAGCCGGCCGATCCAAAGTTCGATCCGACGACGCCGATGAAGTCGGCCACCACCTATAACAACTTTTACGAGTTCGGTACCGGCAAGAGCGATCCCGCCGAGAATGCCGGCACGCTGAAGACGCGCCCGTGGGAAATCGCCATCGGCGGCGAGGTCGCCAAACCGATGACCATCGGCATCGAGGACATGCTGAAATTCCCGATGGAGGAACGCATCTACCGGCTGCGCTGCGTCGAAGGCTGGTCGATGGTGATCCCCTGGGTCGGTTTCCCGCTGGCCGAGCTGCTGAAGCGGGTGGAGCCGACCAGCAACGCCAAATACGTCGCCTTCCAGACCCTGAACGACCCGAAGCAGATGCCGGGCCTGCGCTCCTGGGTGCTGGACTGGCCCTATACCGAGGGGCTGCGGCTGGACGAGGCGATGCACCCGCTGACGCTGCTGGCCGTCGGCATGTATGGCGAGGTTCTGCCCAACCAGAATGGCGCGCCGATCCGGCTGGTGGTGCCGTGGAAGTACGGCTTCAAGTCGATCAAGTCGATCGTCAAGATCACGCTGGTGAAAAACCAGCCGCCGACCGCCTGGAACAAGGCGCAGTCGAGCGAATACGGCTTCTACTCCAACGTCAATCCGGCGGTCGATCACCCGCGCTGGAGCCAGGCGACGGAACGGCGGGTCGGCGAATTCTCCCGCCGCAAGACGCTGCCCTTCAACGGCTATGGCGAAGAGGTCGCGTCGCTCTATGCCGGGATGGACCTGAAGGCGAACTTCTGACCATGCCCGCCCCCATAGCCTCCGCCGGCGGCGTCGAATTCCGCGCCGCCGCCAACGCCGCCCTTGCGTCCCGCTGGGCCAAGCCGGCCGTCTTCACCGCCGCCTTGGTTCCCCTGGTCTGGACCGTCTGGCTCGCCTACACCGGCGAACTGGGGGCCGAGCCGGTGCTGGAAAGCGTCAAGGCCAGCGGGCTCTGGGCCCTGCGCTTCCTGCTGATCGCGCTGGCGCTGACGCCGCTGCGCATGCTGACGGGGCTGGCCGGGCTGGCGCGCTTCCGCCGGATGCTGGGGCTGTTCGCCTTCTTCTACGCCTGCGTCCACCTGTCCACCTACATCGGGCTGGACCAGTTCTTCGACTGGCCGGCGATCTGGAAGGACATCGTCAAGCGGCCCTACATCACGGTCGGCATGGGTGCCTTCCTGATCCTGACGGCGCTGGCCGCCACCTCCACCGACGGCATGGTCAAGCGGCTGGGCGGCAAGAACTGGCGCGCCCTCCACAAAGGCGTGTTCATCGCCGGGCTGGCCGGCTGCCTGCACTTCATCATGCTGGTGAAGGGCTGGCAGACCACGCCGCTGATCTACGCGCTGATCTGCATCGGGCTGCTGGCCTTCCGCCGCTGGCCGATCAGGCTGGGGCAGCGGAAGGCCCGAACGGGTCCGGTCAGAACACGGCCCGCAGCAGTCCAACGGTCCGGCGAAGCGCCAGCACCGCACTTTCGGGATGGAAGCTCCCCCGCTCGTCGCAGTTGAAGCCGTGGCCGGCCGGATAGACATGAACCGGCACCCACGGATAGCGCGCCCGCACCCCCTCGGCGACCGACAGCGGGATGGCGTGGTCCTGCTCGCCGAAATGCAGCAGGGTCGGCACGCGCGGGGCGCTGTCCAGCGTCTTGCCGATCTCACCGCCGTAATAGCCGATGGCCGCGCGCATTGGCAGCGTCGCCGCCGCTGCCCAGGCGATGCTGCCGCCCCAGCAATAGCCGACGATGGCGGCCGAACCGTCACCACCCAGATGGGCCAGCGCCGCGGCGACGTCCTGCAGGGCATCGGCGGTCGCGACCACGCCCTTCAGCGCAATGCCCCTCTGGATGCCGGCATCGTCATAGGGCAGTTCGACCCCGCGTTCGGCCCGGTCGAACAGATCCGGCGCCACGGTGGTGAAGCCCTGCTGGGCGAAGCCGTCGCAGACGCTGCGGATGTGGTGGTTGATACCGAAGATCTCCGGCGCCACAATCAGGCGTCCGATTTCTTCGACCTTGGCCGGCGCCCGATAGGCGCGCATCCGATGGCCGTCCGCCGCCGTCAACTCGATCCAGCCGGCGGCTGATGCGTCACTCATGT
>CBFGPE010000037.1:0-48185 GCA_965650625.1 uncultured Azospirillum sp.
GACCTGATCCGTGAGGCGCTGGGCGACGATCAGCTGAGCTACCTGGGCATCTCGGCGCCGCTTGATGGGTGACCGTTTCGGTCGGTGCGGCGCGTCGTGTGGGGCGCTTTTTAGAGAGGTTCGGACGGGCTGTCCAGAGGAAAATTCAAAAAAATTTGGACCCGTCTCACAGCTCCTCATCGGGGTCGGATCCGCCGGGCGCGGCGGGGGTTTCCGGGCTCTCGATGCGGTAGACGCCGCCCAGCCAGCGCGACAGATCCACGTCGGCGCAGCGCTTGGAACAGAAGGGGCGGGTGGCCGGTTCGGTCGGGCGGCCGCAGATCGGGCAGTTGGTGCCCGCCTTGGCGCCGGCATGGGACTGGCCATGGGCCTGGGAGCGCTGCGGGGCGCCGGGGAATTGGGGGTCGGACAAGGATGGCCTCCGTAACGGATAGCAGCGGTCAGGGCCGCAGCAGGGCTGTCAGCGGCGTGCCGCGGCGGGCGCGGGTCAGTTCGACCAGGCCCAGTTTGGACATGCCGTAAACTTGGGTCTGCACCGGGTCGCTTTCCACCGCCTGCGACAAGGCGGCCAACACGCGCTCGGCATCGCCGCGGCTGCGCATGTTGACGAAATCCACCACCACGATGCCGCCGACGTTGCGCAGGCGAAGCTGGCGGGCGATCTCCGCCGCGGCGTCGAGGTTGACGTCCAGCGGGTTGCCGCGCTCTCCGGCGTTCACGTCGACCACCGTCAGCGCCTCCGTCCGCTCGATCACCAGCGAGCCGCCGAGCGGCAGCGGCACCCGCACGTCGAGAAGCTCGGCAATCGCGGAGTCGAGGTCGCACAGGTCGAACAGACGTTGGACGCCTGCATGAGCGCTCAGGCGCGGCAGCAGGTCGGGGGCATGGCGGTCGCACCAGTCGCGCAAGCCCGACAGCAGCGGCCCGTTGCCCATCCTGATCCCGCCGGCTGGGGGCGGATCGTCGACCAAGATGGCGTCTGGGGCGGCGGCTCCCTGCTCGATCAGGGCGCGGGTCGGGGCGTCGGGGCCGGGATGCAGCAGGCGCGGGGCGGAGCCGGCACGGGCGTCGTCGCGGATGGCGCGCCATTGCAGGTGCAGCGCTTCCGATTCGGCGGCCAGCAGATCGTCGGAGACCTGGGCGGCGCCGGCGCGCACGATCCAGCCGGCGCCGGTGGCGAGCTGTTCGATGCGGCGGGCCAGCGCGGCACGCTCCGGACCGGTGCCGAGGCGCTTCGACACCGCGATGTCGCGACCGAGCGGCGCGTGCACCAGGAAACGGCCGGGCAGGGTGATGTCCATCGTCAGCGACGGACCCTTCGACCCGACGGCGTCGGCCTTCACCTGCACAATCACCGGCTGGCCGGTGCGCAGCAGCGCGCCGATGGGGGCCGGCTTGGCGCCCGGACGATTGGAGCGCGGTTGCGGAGCATCGTCGTCGAGGACGGGGCGGCGCACGTCGGCCGCCGGCAGCAGGCCGGACAGGCCATTCCCGAGGTCGACGAAGGCGCCGTTCAGGCCGGTGGCGATTCGCTCCACCCGGCCCAGGATGATGGCGCCCAGCAGCGACGGTCGGTCGGCATGGTCGATGTGCAAGTCGGTCAGGCGGCCGTCGGCCAGCACCGCCGCCCGCGTCAGCGGGCCGTCGCGGTCGACCAGCAGCTCAAGCCTGCTCATTGTTCAGGAGATGTCGGGGCAGGAAGCGGGAAGCCGGCGCCATGCAGCATGCCAGCGACCTCGTGCAGGGACAGCCCGACGACGTTGCTGTAGGAACCGCCGATCCAGCGCACCAGCGCCCCGGCCCGGCCCTGGATGGCATAGCCGCCGGCCTTGCCTTTCCATTCGCCGGACGCGATGTAGGCGTCGGTTTCCGCCCGGTCGAGCACCTTGAAGGTAACGTCGGTGCGGACCAGCCGGTCGATTCGACGATGGCCTTCCGTCCCTGGAATCAGCAGCACGATGCCGCCGAGCACCCGGTGCCGCCGGCCGGACAGCAGGGAGAGGCAGCGTCGCGCCTCCTCCTCCCGTTCGGCCTTGGGCAGGATGCGGCGGCCGCAGGCGACCACGGTGTCGGCGGCGAGAATCCACGAATCGGGATGGCGCGCGGCGACGCACGACGCCTTCTCCGCCGCCAGACGCAGGGCGTGCTGGGGCGGGAGTTCGTCGCGCAACGGCGTTTCGTCGAGATCGGCGGGATCGACCGCGTCGGGCACGATGCCGATCTGGCGCAGCAGGTCGAGCCGGCGGGGCGAGGCCGAAGCCAGGACCAGCCGGGGCGCCTTGGACGGGATCGTCACGGGGAACCGCTATGCAGCAAGGATGCTACTTGAACCGGAAGGTGATGCGGCCCTTGGTCAGGTCGTACGGCGTCATTTCCACATTGACGCGGTCGCCCGCCAGAACGCGAATCCGGTTCTTACGCATCTTGCCGGAGGTGTGCGCCAGAACCTCGTGATCGTTGTCGAGCTTCACCCGGAACATCGCGTTCGGAAGCAATTCGACGACGGTCCCGGAAAACTCGATCAGATCTTCCTTTGCCATAGGCCCTTATGTCCGTCCTAAAAGTTTCGCGGCAATAACTGACCTTCCAAGGCCGCCGGGTCAAGGGGGATTCCCACTGCCGATGCGTTCGGCCGCAGCCATCCGCGCGGGGCAGCCCCGCGTTGTGCGTCAAAAATGCCGATAAACCGTCGTGGGTCAGACCGACTGATAGGGGTTGAGCGGCGATGCACCGCCTTCTTCCAGGCGGCGCGGCTGTTCCAGCGCCTTGTTGATTGCCGCGAACATCTCGCGCTGGTCGATCTCCATGCGGCGGGTCAAGCGGCCCACCGTTTCCGCCGCGCTGAGGGCGCGGCCGGTGGAGCGGTCGTGGAACAGGTTGTGATTCGCCTTCGCCGCACTGGGCAACAGGTCGGCTGCGACGGCGCCGGGGCTCGATTCGGCGGCGCGAATCAGCTTCGCCGCCCCGCCGGAGCCCAGAACATAGGCCATGCGGCTTTCCGATTCGCTGGCCGGACGGCCCAGCCGCTTCTCCAGCGCCTCCCGCCCCTCGGACAGATAGCGGGCGGCCATGCCGGCCGACAGGTCGACATCGTGGCGCAGTTCCAGGATCTGGCGGCGGATCGCCGGATCCTTGACGCTGGACACGCCGTTGCGGACCTGGATGTGCGAGGCCAGCTCGCCCTGGCCATAGGCGGCGCCATGGCGGCGGAACAGGTCGAGCCAGGTCGATTCGAGGAACTGGAAGGGGCCGGCGGCGGAACTGTGCCTGTTCTTGGCACCGGCATCCAGCCCGCTCTCCTGGGTGGCCTGGGCCAGGATCGCGGTGAAGCTGTGGCCCGACAGGCCGGCGACCTGCTGCGAGGCGACCAGCACCCGCGTGGCGGTCGGATCGTCGGAGTTCACCGCCCTGACCGTCTCCGCCACCTTCTTCGAACTTGGAGTCGGGCCTTGCGCCAGGGCCGGCGCCGCCGGTTTCAGCCCAGGCAGGGGCGCGCGTGGTGCCGCGGTCCCGCCATCCGCCGGTGCGGAGTTCGCCAGCAGGACAGGCGCGTCGGGCTTAACAGCTGGGAGCGGCACGACGGTACCGTCGGCCAGGTGGATCGGGGTGACCGGTTTGGCCGCAGGGAACGGGACCTGGGTACCGTCGGCCAGCAGGATCGGGGCCGGCGGCTTGGCGGCCGGCAGGGGCGACGCCTTCTGGCCGTCCTGGAGCCTGCCGTTGGCGGGGCGGCCGACGGGCACGGCCGCGCTGCCGGGCCGATTGGTCTGGACCAGCGCGTCACGGAACGACGACTCGCCGCCGGCGCCGTCGGCCAGCGACGGAGGAGTATCGGGCTTGCGCTCCGGAACGGGGGCGAGAGGGGGCTGCGCAACCTTCATGGCACACACTTCGCTGCAGACCGGCCGAGCCTGCCGGGAGGGGTGCCGCCACTATAGCACCGACTCGTCAGCTGTGTGCGATCAACTGCGGACGCGGGGAGTCATCCTGTCCATCGCCAAGCGGTCCAACATCGGCCGATCCGTTGTCCGCATGCCCGACGCAAACCCAGCGGCCGATCGCGGCCAGCAGCTTGGTCTTCTCCAGCGGCTTGGCCAGATGGGCGTTCATGCCCGCCTGCAGGCAGCGTTCGACCTCCACCTGCAGGACGCCGGCCGACAGGGCCAGGATCGGGATGCGGCCCACCGGGCCGGGCAGGCCACGGATGCGGCGGGTGGCCTCCAGCCCGTCCATCACCGGCATCTGCACGTCCATCAGCACGAGGTCGTAGGCCTGTTCCTGCACCGCGGCGACCGCGGCGGCGCCGTCTTCCACGGCATCGACATGGTGGCCGGCCTTGGTCAGCATGGTCACCGCCAGATCGCGGTTCATCGCCAAATCCTCGGCCAGCAGGATGCGGGCGCCGGCGCTGCCGGGCTCGCTGCCGGCAAGGGGGGCACCGTCGCGCTGGACCGCGGCGCTGCCGGCTGGCAGCAGCGGCAGCGAGAACCAGAAGGTGCTGCCGCCGCCGGGCTGGCTTTCCATGCCGATCTCGCCGCCCATCAGCTCCACCAGCCGGCGGCAGATGGCCAGCCCCAGGCCGGTGCCGCCGCGCCCGCGTTCCAATTGGGTGAAGCGCTGGAACAGGTCGCGCTGGCGTTCGGGCGCGATGCCGATCCCGGTGTCGGTCACGGTGAAGGTGCAGATGCGGCCGCCGCCGGGCTTGCCGCCCGTCTTGCTGCCGTCATCCTCGATCGCCTTCACCGTCAGCCGGACCGAGCCGCGGTCGGTGAACTTCACCGCGTTGCTCAGCAGGTTCAGCAGGATCTGGCGCAGCCGGTCGGGGTCGCCCATGACGAAGCCGCGGGCGGTGGCGGAGATGCTGGTCTGCAGTTCCAGCCCCTTCTGTTCGGCGGCCAGGCGGACGATGGCGACGCAGCGGTCGGCGAGATCGTCCAGCCGGAAGGGCACGCTGACCAGATCGAGCCGCCCCGCCTCCAGCTTCGACAGGTCGAGCACGTCGTTGATGACGGTCAGCAGCGACCGCCCGGCATCGCGCACCTGCGAGGCATAGCGCCGCTGTTCGGCGGTCAGCGGGGTTTCCAGCAGCATCTCCGCGAATCCGATCACGCCGTTCATCGGCGTGCGGATCTCGTGGCTCATGGTGGCGAGGAATTCCTCCTTGGCGCGGCTGCCGGCCCGCGCCTCCTCCATGGCGGAGCGCAGCTCCTGCTCGCGCTGCTTCAGACGGCGCGACATGTTGTTGAAGGCGTGGGAGACGACGCGGAACTCGTGTGGGGCGCGGTCGGCCTCGATCACGGTGCCGCCGCCGCCGTCGCCGATCCGGGTGGCGGCACTGCCCAATTCCCACACCCAGCGCAGAACGGAGGCGCGCAGCAGGACCCACAGCGCGGTGACGCTGACCAGCGCCGCGATGCCCAGCAGCCCGAGGCTCTGCCACAGGTCGCGCCGCGCCTCCGCGATGATCGGGCCGGTCGGCATGCCCACGGCGAAGATGGTGTCGGTCTCGTCGGAATGGCGGAAGGCCCACAGCCGGTCGCGCCCGTCGGCGCTTTCGGAATCCAGGAAGCCGTCCCGTTCCTTCAGCATCCGCTGGACATGCCGCAACTGGCCGACATTGCGGTTCAGCCAGCCTTCCGGATCGGGCTGGCGGGCGACGATCACGCCGTTGCGGTCCAGCACCATCACGCGGGCGTCCGGCTGCTTCAGCACCTTCACCAGATCGGTCAGCCAGGTCAGGTCGACGGCGACGCCCATCACGCGGACGATCCGGCCATTCTCGATGATCGGGCTGGCGACGATGATCAGCGGCTTCAGCGAGCGCTTGCCGATGATGAAATCGCTGACCACCCAGCTTTTGGTGTCCAGAACGCGCTGGAAATATTCGCGTTCGCGCAGCGAGATGCCGGCCCCGGGACCGGTCGTGTCGCAGATGATGTTCCCGTCGGCGTCAGTCAGCCAGACGCCGGTGGTCCAGCGGTGCTGGCGCGGCATCGGCGCCAGGGTGGCGACGCAGGCGTCGGTGTCGGTCGGCGTTGCGTTGCGGATCGCCGGCACCAGCGACAGCACGCCCAGCAGGTTGCGCGCCTCGCCGATCAGGTCATGCTGGCGCTGCACCCCGTCGTCGGCCAGATGCAGGGCCAGTTCGCGCGCGGCGCCGACACGGTCGTCGAGCTGCTGGTCGGCGAGATAGAGCGCGCCAACCAGCGGCAGCGCCAGCGAGGCCAGCACCACGCCCATCAGGCGCGCGCGCAGGCTGCGCGGGCTGAAGACGCGGAGAAGGCGGGGCATCAGACCGGCTGGCATGGATGGACGGCTCTCCGCGGGAAAATTCGTCGACGCTCCCGAGCCTAAGTCGGCGCGCGATGCGTTGCGATGACACAGCTCAATAACATTGGCGGGGATGCAATGTGAATGCCCACGGCGCAAAAAGTTGCAGAATGCCAAAATTATTACCGACCATGCCGTGTGCGGCGATCCGGAGGATTTGACGGCCGTCAAGGCCGGCGGGATGGAGATCCGGGATGGTTCCGGCACCGTGCCGACCATCCGCCCCAACCATCCACCAGGAGCCCCGCCAGATGCACAGTGAATGCGACCACAGGATCAAGCCGGCGCGGCCGGGCGGCTGGGGATTCGGCATCGTCCTCGGCGTGTCGAGGCAGCGGGTGCGTCGGGCCTTGCTGGTGCTGCACCTGACGCTGGGGCTGGCCGTGGGGGCGCTGCTGGCGCTGACCGCACTGACGGGCAGCCTGCTGGTCTTCTACGTGGACATCGACCGCGTGCTGACGCCCGAACTGGTGGTGCCGGCGGGGCATGGTGAACCGGTGCCGCTGGACCGGGTGGTGCAGGCACTGCGCGAGGCCCATCCCACGCGCAGCGGCGGTTGGCGGCTGGAGCTTCCCCATGGGCCGGATCATCCGATCATGGCCCGCTATATGAAGCCGGAGGAGACGGCGGGCAAATCCTTCGCACCGCTGATGGTGGCGGTTAACCCGTACAGCGGCGAGGTGCTGTCCTCCCGTTTCTGGGGCCGGACAGCGATGACCTGGGTCTACGACCTGCATTACCTGCTGCTGGCCGGCGACAGCGGCCGGATGGTGCTGACGCTGGGCGGAATCGGCAGCCTGCTGGTTCTCGCCAGCGGAGTCTATCTGTGGTGGCCGGCGGCCGGGAAATGGGGACGGGCCCTGCTGCCACGCCTGCGCTCCGGCTTCGTCCGGCAGGTGTTCGACATCCATGTGCTGGCGGGGGTCTACGGCCTCGTCGTCCTGCTGCCCCTGATCGTGACGGGGATCGTCATGGAGCAGCCGGAGTGGGTGAAGCCGGTGGTGGAGCGGCTGTCGCCGGTGAGCGGGGCGCCGACGCTGGGTAAGGTGCAGGGCGGAGCGGATGTCGGCGCCGATGCCGCGCTGTCCGCTGCGCTGGCCCGCTTCCCGCAGGCCGAACCGCGCTGGGTCGAGGTGCCGGGGCAGGGCGGCGGCGCCTATCACATCCGCCTGTTCCAGGCCGGCGAGCCCGGCTGGCGCTTTCCCAAGACCAGCGTCTGGGTGAATGGCGGCGACGGCACCATCCTGGATCTGCGCGACCCCACCCGCTGGAGCGCCGGCGACGCCTTCTTCGGCTGGCAGCATCCTCTGCACAACGGCGAGTGCTTCGGCCTGTGCTGCCGCATCCTGGTGGCGGTCGCCGGCCTGCTGCCGGCCCTGCTGCTGGCGACCGGGGTGGTGCGCTGGCGGCAGAAGAAGCGGACGCGGCCGGTGCGGGCCTGAGACCGAGACTCTAGACCGTCAAGTTTTTACACCGTCGGCCCGCGACTGAGGGGAAAGCGCTGCTTCACCTTGGCCAGCAGGCCGTCGCGGACCTGCCGGTAGGCTTCCAGCATGGCGTCGCGGGTGCCGTCGACCAGGGTGGGGTCGAAGGTGTTCCAGAACTCCACGTCGCAGGCCATGGTGCGCGTCATCTCGATGGCGCGGTGCTGTGCCTCGGGTGACAGCGAGACGATCAGGTCGAAGTTGGTGTCTTCCAGATCCTCGAAGGTGCGGCAGCGATGCTTGGACAGGTCGATGCCGATCTCCTCCATCACCGCGACGGCGAAGGGATCGACCTCGTCGCCCTCGCGGACGCCGACCGAATCCACATAGACGCGGGTGCCGTGGTAATGGCGCATCATCGCCGCCGCCATCGGCGAACGGATCATGTTGTAGGTACAGGCGAACAATACGCTCGTGACCGGCAGGGATGTGAGGACCGGGGTCGCCGCCATGGCCATGCGCCGCCCGTTCCCGTCAGCCGCGAATGTGCAGAACGCAGATCAGCGTGAACAGCCGGCGCGCGGTCTGCAGGTCCATCTCCACCTTGCCGGCCAGACGTTCGCGCAGCATTTCGGACCCCTCGTTGTGCAGGCCGCGGCGGCCCATGTCGATGGCCTCGATCTGCGAGGGCGTCGACCGCTTGATGGCGGCGTAATAGCTTTCGCAGATCAGGAAATAGTCCCGCACGATCGAGCGGAAGCCGGTGATCGGCAGCATCAGCCGGTCGAGCACGCTGTCGTCCTCGCGCCGGATGTCGAAGACCAGCCGGTTGTCCTCGATCGACAGGTGCAGGTGATACGGCCCGTCCTCCGCGAAGTCGCAGGGGCAGAACTCGTTGTCCTCCAGCAGGTCGAAGATGGCGACGGCGCGCTCATGCTCGACCTCCGGCTTGTGGCGGACGACACTCCGCTCGTCGAGCGTCACATGGGTGATGCGCCGCTTGCTCTTCGCCGTCGTCACGCCCCGCCTCCCCCGCAATTCCGGTCCTTGCGGACCTCAGTCCTTGTAGATCTTATTCTTTATAGCCCGGCAGCCGCTGGGCGACGGAGCGCGCATGCGCCTCCAGCCCCTCGGCCATCGCCAGCGTCACCGCCGCCGGGCCGATGGCCCGCAGGCTGTCGGCGTCGCAGGCGACGAAGGTCGTCCGCTTCATGAAGTCCAGCACATTGAGGCCGGAGGAGAAGCGGGCGCTGCGCGCCGTCGGCAGCACGTGGTTGGGACCGGCCACATAGTCGCCGATAGCCTCCGGCGTGTAGCGGCCGAGGAAGATGGCGCCGGCATTGCGGACCTTCGCCGCCAGCGCGTCCGGATCTTCGACAGCCAGCTCCAGATGCTCCGGCGCCAGCCGGTCGACCAGGGCCGGCGAATCGGCCATCAGGTCGCCGACCAGCACGATGGCGCCATGCTCCCGCCAGCTTTCGGCGGCGATCGCCGTGCGCGGCAGCGTCTCCAGATGCTTCTCCACCGCCGCTGCCACCGCGTCGGCGAAGGCGGCATCGTCGGTGATGAGGATCGACTGGGCCGAGGTGTCATGTTCGGCCTGCGACAGCAGGTCCATGGCGATCCAGGCCGGATCGTTCCTGCCATCGGCAACCACCAGGATTTCCGACGGGCCGGCGATGCTGTCGATGCCAACGAGGCCGTAGACCTGCCGCTTGGCGGCGGCGACGAAGGCGTTGCCGGGGCCGACGATCTTGTCCACCGGCCGGATCGTCGCCGTGCCGTGGGCCAGCGCCGCGACCGCCTGGGCGCCGCCGATGCGATAGATCTCGTCGATGCCGCAACGCTTGGCCGCGGCCAGCACCAGCGGGTTGATCGCCCCGTCCGGCGTCGGCACCACCATGACGACGCGCTCGACACCCGCGACCTTGGCGGGCAGGGCGTTCATCAGAACCGACGACGGGTAGGAGGCGGTGCCGCCCGGCACATAGAGGCCGACGGCGCCGACCGGGGTCCAGCGGGCGCCCAGCCGCACGCCGGCGGCATCGCGGTAGTCGGTGACCTCCGGGATCTGGCGGCGGTGGAACGCCTCGATCCGCGCGGCGGCGAGGTCCAGCGCCTCCAGCGTTTCGGCTGAACACTTCGCAGTGGCGGCGTCGATCTCGTCCTGGCCGATGCGCAGGGTTTCGGCCGTCAGGGTCTGGCGGTCCCAGCGGGCGGTGTAGTCAATCAGCGCCGCATCGCCGCGGGTGCGCACCTGCTCGATCACTCCGGCGACCAGCGTCTGGACATCCTCGCTGGCCTCGCGCTTGGCATGCAGCAGCGCCTCGAAACCGGCGGCGAAGTCCGCGTCGCGAATATCAAGCCTGACGGGCATTCACCGCCTCCCGGAACTTATCGATCCACTGAGAAATCTCGGCCGTCCGCGTCTTGAAGGCGGCGCGGTTGACGATCAGGCGCGAGGTGACGTCGGCGATATGCTCCACCTCAACCAGCCCATTGGCCTTCAGCGTCGAGCCGGTGGAGACCAGATCGACGATGCGGCGGCACAGGCCCAGCGTCGGCGCCAGCTCCATCGCGCCGTTCAGCTTGACGCATTCGGCCTGGACGCCGCGGGCGGCGAAATGGCGCTTGGTCACCTCCGGGTATTTGGTGGCGACCCGCACATGGCTCCAGCGCGACGGATCGTCGCCCTCCATCATCTCCACCGGTTCGGCGACCGACAGGCGGCAGGCGCCGATGCCGAGATCGAGCGGGGCGTAGATTTCCGGATAGTCGAATTCCATCAGCACGTCGTTGCCCGCCACGCCCAGATGGGCGGCGCCGAAGGCGACGAAGGTCGCCACGTCGAAGGAGCGGACGCGGATGATGCTGAGGTTCGGCACATTGGTGGCGAAGCGCAGAAGCCGGCTCTTGTCGTCGTCGAAAGCCGGCTCCGGATGGATGCCGGCATGGGACAGCAGCGGGCGCAGCTCCTTCAGGATGCGGCCCTTGGGCAGGGCCAGCACCAGCTGGTCATCAACCGGTGTGGTGGCCGGCGCGGCCGTTACGGCGGCAGTCACCCCTTGGGCGCTGGGATCGGCGGACAAAACACTCTCCTCGCATCGCTCGCCGGGGCGATGTGCATGCCCCGGATGAACCATCGACGCGATAGATAGCACATTCCACGCGCCCGTCACCTGTCGCTGTCGCGCCGCACCAATTCAACAACAAAATTCCGCGCATCATGTTATTTCACACAAACTGCGGATTTGCGGTTGACCATACTCCATGGAAGGGATAGATAAATATCCATCGGACGCCCCGCCGGGGCATCCCGCGGCAATTTGACCCCTGCAGCTTGCGCCGCGTCACCAAACGCTAAAGCGCCACGATACCGGTCGTGGACCTCTTCAAGAAGGAGAGACCGGAATGACCTCGCGAGTTTCCGCTCCCCCATCCGTGCTTCGGACCGTCTCCCCGGCCTGCATGATGCGCCTGGGCCTGTGTTGCCGCTGATCTGCGGCACAAGAACACAGCGCCCATTCCGCACATCCGCCAGTCCCGAATGCATTTGCGCCGTCCGCCCTGCAGCGATTGAGGGCAGGCCGCGCCACGGAACCCATATTGGGGAGTCCTTCGCCATGACCCACGCCAACGCCTATGCCATCGAAGTCCAGGGCCGCTCCGCCGGCATCGTCGTCGCCGAACGCGGCGGCTTCACCTTCTTCGTGTCCGACTGGGCATTCCGTGACCTCGACCGCCGTGTCTTTCGCAATGTCGGACAGGCGCAGCGTGCCGCTCACCAGCATTTGAACCGCCTGCCCGACCGCCGGCGCTGAGTTCAGCCTGCACGGGCCGCATGGAAGCCAGACCGGTGCGGCGGAACCATACCGCTGTATTGCGGGACCGAACTGCGGCACTTTGGGGCTCCGCGATTTCGACCATGACAAGAATGCGCCGGACCCGGCCTTGCCCTTGCTCTTCTCAAGAGCGGGGCGGGGTCGGGCCAGTCCGCAAGCCAGACTTCGAAGAACGATGATAACGCTAACAAACATTCACAAGACCTACCCGGCCCGCGGCGGCGGCGCTTCGGTCCAGGCTCTGGCCGATGTCGACATCACGGTCGGCCGCGGCGAGATCTTCGGCATCATCGGCCGGTCCGGCGCCGGGAAATCCACCCTGCTGCGGACGGTCAACCTGCTGGAAAGCCCGAGTTCGGGCAGCGTCATGGTGGACGGGGTGGAGATGACCGCCCTGTCGGCGGCGGAGCTGCGCCGGGCGCGGCATTCCATCGGCATGATCTTCCAGCACTTCAACCTGCTGTCCTCGCGCACCGTCTTCGACAATGTGGCGCTGCCGCTGGAACTGGCCGGCACGCCGCGCGCCGAGATCCGCAAGGCGGTGGAGCCGCTGCTCGACCTCGTCGGGCTGGCCGACAAGCGCGACCGCTATCCGGCGGAACTGTCGGGCGGGCAGAAGCAGCGCGTCGGTATCGCCCGCGCGCTCGCCAGCAAGCCGAAGGTGCTGCTGTCGGACGAGGCGACCTCGGCCCTCGACCCGGAGACGACGACGCAGATCCTGCATTTGCTGGCCGACATCAACCGGCGGCTGGGGCTGACCATCGTCCTCATCACCCACGAGATCGCCGTCATCAAGGAGATCTGCCACAAGGTGGCGGTGATGGAAGGCGGCCGGGTGATCGAACAGGGGCCGGTCTTCGACATCTTCGCCCACCCGCAGCACCCGACCACCCGCAGCTTCGTCGATCCCGTCATCAACCGCGGCATCCCCGACAGCCTGCGCGGCCGGCTGTCGCCCCAGCCCGGCTTGGGGAGCAACCCGGTGCTGCGCATCACCTTCACCGGCGAAAAGGCGACCACCCCGGTCATCAGCGCCATCAGCCGCCGGCTGGAGCTGGACCTGAACATCTGGCACGGCCAGATCGACGAGATCCAGGGCGCGCCCTTCGGCACGCTGGTGGTAGAGGCGCTGGGCGACACGGCCAAGGTCGAGGCCGCGATGGCGCTGGTGAAAGAGAACAATCTGGGTGTCGAGGTGTTGGGCCATGCTCTCCCCGCAAATCATTGACCTGCTGATCAAGGGGCTGCTCGACACGCTGCACATGGTGGCGGTGTCGGGCGCCATCGGGACGCTGATCGGCCTGCCGATCGGCGTGCTGCTGGCCGTCACCGGCCGGGGCGAGCTGCTGCAGAACTTCGCCTTCAACAAGGTGATGGGGGCGGTGGTCAACATGACCCGCTCCACCCCCTTCATCATCCTGGTGGTGGCGATTATCCCCTTCACCCGGCTGATCGCCGGCACCTCCATCGGCACCAATGCCGCCATCGTGCCGCTGACCGTCGCCGCCGCCCCCTTCATCGCCCGCGTGGTGGAGAATGCGGTGCGCGAGGTCGACCGCGGTCTGGTCGAGGCGGCCCAGGCGATGGGCGCCACGCCCTTCCAGATCATCCGCAAGGTTCTGCTGCCGGAAGCCCTGCCGGGCATCGTCGCCGGCCTGACCCTGTCGGCGGTCAGCCTCGTCGGCTATTCGGCGATGGTCGGCGCGGTCGGCGGCGGCGGGCTTGGCGACCTCGGCATCCGCTATGGCTATCAGCGCTTCCTGCCGGAGGTGATGCTGGCGGTGGTCATCGTGCTGATCGTGCTGGTGCAGATCGTTCAATCGACGGGCGACTGGATCGCCCGCCGCGTCAACAAACGCAATCTGAAATCCTGAACCTAGAAAACCCCAAAGAAACCAAAGGAGTGTTCGAGATGCTGCGCTTCCGTTCGCTGGCGTCATTGTTGGCCGGCGCCGCCACCCTGGCCGTCGCCTTCGGCGCGTCTGCCGAAACCATCAAGGTCGGCGTCACCGCCGGTCCGCACGCCCAGATCCTGGAAGCGGTGAAGCCCATCGCCGCCAAGGACGGGCTGGACATCCAGATCATCGAGTTCACCGACTACGTCATCCCGAACCAGGCCCTGGCCGGCGGCGATCTGGACGCCAACAGCTTCCAGCACCAGCCCTATCTCGACAATCAGGTGAAGGACCGGGGATTCGATCTGGTCAGCGTGGCCAAGACGGTGGTCTATCCGATCGGCATTTATTCCAAGAAGGTCAAGAGCCTGGACGAGCTGCAGTCCGGCGCCAAGGTCGCCATCCCCAACGATCCGACCAACGGCGGCCGCGTCCTGCTGCTGTTGCAGGCCAAGGGTCTGATCAAGCTGAAGGACGGCGGCACTCTGAAGGCTTCGCCGATCGACATCGTCGAGAACCCGAAGAAGCTGGAGATCGTCGAGCTGGACGCCGCCCAGCTGCCGCGCTCGCTGGATGACGTGACCGTCGCCGCCATCAACACCAACTTCGCGCTGGAAGCCGGCATCGACCCGGTCAAGGACGCCATCGCCCGCGAGGCGGCGGACAGCCCCTATGCCAATGTCATCGCCGTGCGCAAGGCCGACAAGGACAAGCCCTGGGTCGCCAAGCTGGTGAAGTCCTACCAGAGCCCCGAGGTGAAGGAGTTCATCCTCACCAAGTTCAAGAACGCCGTGGTTCCCGCGTTCTGAGGTCCATGAGAGCACGCCCGGCGGCGCCCAGCGCGTCGCCGAGCGTTTCCCCTGGCCGCGGCGCGAACAGCCGCATCGACGGATACCAGGGCCGGCAGCCGGTGCCGAGCGCCGTCCAGTCCCCCGCCGGCCCGATCCGCCACACCGGAACGCCGAGCGCGCCCGCCATCTCCGCCACCGACGTTCCGGCGGAGATCACCAGATCCAGCGCCGCCGTCAGGGCCGCCGCGCCGTCGAGGTCGTTTTTCAAATCCAGCGGCGGGCGGTGGATGGCGATGCCGAAGCGGTGTTCGGCGTCGGCAAGTTCGGCTTCGCAATCGTCGTATTGAAGATTGACCAGCCGCAGGCCGGGCAGGGTTAGGATCGGCGCCCAGTCGGCCAGCGGGGCGTAGTTGGCGTCGCGCAATGCGTTGCGCAGGCCGCTGCGCCAGCAGAGGCCGATGGTGAGTGCGGCGTTAGACCCCCACCTATCCTCCCCCGCTGAGCGGGGGAGGGACTGCCGCTGAACGCCGACAAAGCTCCTACCCCCTCCCCCGCCCAGCGGGGGAGGGTTGGGGTGGGGGCAAGTGTCTCCGGAAAGACCACCCAACCACCCCCGCCACCACTCCACCGCCGCGTCGTCCGCTCGCAACCATCCCCCCCGCGCCGGAAAGCCACCCAGCCCCCAGCCCAGCAACAAGGGCAGCGACCCCGCCGGGACGTGGCAGTCGGCGTCCACCGGATCCTCCGTCGCCGCGCGAACCACCGCCTGCGGGACGGAGCGCGCGAACAGGTCCACCAGCCGCGGCTCGCATTCCAGAACAACCCGGCCGGCGCGCGCGATCAGGTCAGGGTAGCAGGCGCTGAACATCAGCTCGTCGCCAACCCCCTGCTCGCGCCAGACCAGCACGGTCTTTCCCTTCAGATCGCCACCGTCCCAGGCGGGAATGCGGAAGCGCCGGTCGGGCAAGGCCTGCCCGGCGGCGAACCGCGCCTCCAGCCCGGCCCAGCCGGTGGCAATCTCCCCCCGCGCCAGCGCCGCGTACCCGCGGTTGAAGGCGGCGAGCGTCAGGGTCGGATCGTCCTCCACCGCCCCGCGATAGGCCGCGTCCGCGTCCGAGGGGCGGCCGGCGGCATGCAGGGCGTTGCCGAGATTGTAGCGCCAGTCGGCCCGCGCCGGCTCCAGCGCCAGGGCGCGGCCCCAGCCCTTCAGCGCGGCGTCGAGCCGGCCCTGCCGCTGCCGCAGGTCGGCCAGCCCGGCCCAGCCGGCACCGGTTCCGGGGGCGAACAGGATCACCCGCCACCACGCCAGCCCGGCGGCATTGCCGTCGCCGGCCCGCTCCAGCGCCAAAGCGAGGTTGCCGAGCGTGCCGAGGTCGCCCGGCCGGCCCAGGAGCGCCAGCCGCAGATGCGCCACCGCGTCGGCCGGCCGGTCGAGCGCCAGGGCCGCCAGCCCCATGTTGCTGGTCGCTGCCGGGTCGCCGGGGCGCAGGCGCAAGGCCCGGCCGGCGGCGCGCTCTGCCTCGGTGGCATGGCCGGGGTCGCGCAAGGCTTCGGCCGAGAGGGCGGTCCACGCCTCCGCCAGTGTCGGGTCGAGAGCGAGCGCCCGCCGGAAGAAGGGCAGCCCGTCCTTGCCCATCGCCTGCCGCGCCAGCCCGGCATTGGCCCACAGCCCGGCATGGAAGAGGGCGAGGCGCCGCGCCGCGTCGGTCGCCGCCGCCGCCTCAAGCGCCGCGCCACGGGACAGGCGCAGGGCGCCGAGATTGCCGAGCGCCTCGACATCGTCGGGGGCGAGCGTGGCGGCGGTCAGCCAGTCGGCCTCGGCGTCGGCCAGGGCGCCCATCTCCTGATGAGCCTGGGCGCGGCGCTTGTGGCGGTCGGCGGTCGGCTCGACCGCAATGGCGCGGCTCAGCAGGGTGGCGGCGATGTCGGGACGGCCAGCCTGATGGCCGAGCAGTGCGTAACCCTCCAACGCCGCCGGCACCTCGCCGCCCTGGTCGAGGATGCGCTGATAGGCCTTCTCCGCCTCGGGCCAGCGGCCGGACTCGTGGAGAGTGCGCGCTTCAGCCAGCCACTGCTCAACGGGGAGAGCGGGGAGCAGCCGGCGGAGGTCCGCCGCCATGCGGGCAAGCACGTCGGCCAACCCTTCGCCGGGGCGCGTGCTCCACAGCCGCATCGACGGGAACCAGGGACGCACGCCGCTGCCCAGAGCCGTCCAGTCGCCGTCATGGCCGAAGCGCCAGACCGGCACCCCCAGCGCGCCCGCCATCTCGCCGACCGAACTCGCCACCGTCACCACGAGGTCGAGACTGGCGATCAGTGCGGCGACGCCCTCCAGATCGTTCTTCAGGTCGGTGTCCGGCCAGCGCCGGATGCGGATGCCCAGCCGCGTTTCGACTTCGGCGATCTCCGCCTCGCGCCCGTCATATTGCAGGGTGACCGGGATCAGGCCGGGCAGGGCCAGCAGCGGCGCCCAGTCGGCCAGCGCGGTGTAGGAAGCCTTGCGCTCCCCCAGCATGTTCTGGCTGCCCCAGCAGATGCCGACGCGCAAACCCGGCCCCAATGCCGCCAGCCGCTCCGCCCAAGCCGCGCCGCGCGCCGGGTCGGGCGTCAGCCAGGACGGCCGGGCGGGAAAATCGGCCAGGGTCGGGCGCAGCAGACGCGGCAGCGATCCCATCGGCAGATGAGCCTTGGCGCCGGTGGCGGCGTCTGTCGGATCGACGGTCTCCGCCCGCACCGTGACGCCGGGCAGGGCGCGGCCGACCAGCCCGGTCAGACGGACATCGACCTCCACCACCAGCGCCGCCGGCCCCAGCCTTGCGGCGAGGTCGGGCAGGGCGGTGCCGAACATCAGCTCGTCGCCCAGCCCCTGTTCGCGCCAGACAAGCACGCGCCGGCCGGCCGCGCCGTCCCAGGCCGGCAGGGCGATGCTGCGCCCGGCCGACACGCGGCGGGAGGCGAAGCGGGCCTCATACTCGTCCCATCCCTCCGCCAGCCGGCCGCGGCCGAGCAGCCGCAGGGCAAGGTTCCAGCGCGCCAGCGCGAAGCCGGGGGCATGGACGAGAGCGTTGCGATAGAGCGCCTCCGCCTCCTCGCCAAGCCCCTGCGCCTCGCGCAGCAGGGCGAGGTTCACCATCGTCTCGGCATCGTCGGGGGCGAGGCGCAGCGCCTCCAGATGCGCCGCCTCGGCCTCGTCGGCGCGGCCGGTCTCTTTCAGCACGACGCCGAGGTTGGTAAGGGCGGTGGCATGGCCGGGGTCGAGCCGCAGGGCGTGGCGCAGCGCCGCTTCCGCTTCGCCATAGTCATCCTGCGCCCGCAGCAGCGTGCCGAGATTGGCCCAGGCCTCGGCATAGCCGGCGTTGAGGTCGAGCGCGCGGCGGTAATGGCGTGCGGCCTCCGCCAGACGGTCCTGCTCCTGCAGGGCACTGCCCAGGCTGTTGTGCGCCTCCGCATAGGCCTCGCGCAGGGCGAGCGCCCGGCGGTATTCCGCCTCCGCCTCCTCCAGCCGGCCCAGAGCGTGGAGGGCGAGGCCGAGGTTGGCGTGCTGCTCCGCCATCTTCGGGCGCCGGGCGATGGCCTGCCCGATCAGGCGGACGGCGTCGGCATCCTGTCCGCGCTGATGGTGCAACACGCCCAGCAGATGCAGCGCGTCAGCGTTCCCGCCGTCGACCGCCAGCATGGCGCGATAGCCACGCTCCGCCCCGTCCAGATCGCCGGCACGGTGGTGGGCCAGCGCCTCGCGCAGGAGGGCGACCAGTTTGGCGGGTGCTGCGGGTGGCGGCATGAGTGAGGGGCGCCAAGGGAAGGAGCGGGCCAATTCGATAGCATGAATCGGTCCGGCGGCGCGCAAGCAAAATCCCGAATGCATTTAAGAGGACTGGCGTGGCTTTCTTCATCCTGTATACTTGCCCGCAATTCGGCTTCGCCGGCTGATATCCATCCAAAAGGCTTATATCTTGAGTAAGACTGCAATCATCGTCGACGACAGCAAGCTTTCGCGCATGCATGTGCGGGCCATGGTCTTGCGCAACAAGCCCGACTGGTCGGTGGTCGAGGCGGCGAACGGCGACGAACTCTTCAAGACCTTGCAGGGCACGCCGGTCGACGTCGCGATCATCGACTACAACATGCCCGGCGACAACGGCGTGGACACCGCGGCCAAGCTGCGCCAGAGCCACCCCGACGTCCACATCGCCATCATCACCGCCAACGCCCAGGACGCTGTGGTGTCCGGCATCCGCGCGGTCGGCGCCGCCTTCATGCCCAAGCCGCTGGAGGAGGAGCAGGTCGCCCGCTTCCTGAACTCCACCGCCCTGCCGCCGCGCCGGCCCTCCCAGGCCTCTCAGGAGTGATCGCAGCCCCCATGCTGAGCGAGCTGGAGCGCGACGCGCTGGCCGAACTGGGCAACATCGGCATCGGCCGGGCCTCGACGGCGCTTGGCCGCATGCTGGGCGGGCTGGTCACCCTGTCGGTCCCGTCGGTGGAGATGGTGCCGCCGGACGCGGTGGCCGGACTGCTGGACCGGGCGTTGACGCCGCCGCTGGTGGGCATCTCGGAAACGCTGGGCGGCCTGTTCGCGGGATGCGCCCTGCTGGTCTTCCCCCAGGCCGGCAGCCTGCCCCTGGTGCGCGCCGCCCTGCCGCCCGACGTGCCGGCGGAGGATGTTCCCGAGCTGGAGGACGAGGTTCTGGCGGAACTGGGCAACGTCGTGCTGAACAGCGCGCTGGCCCTGGTCGCCAACCTGCTGGGCGAGTCGGTCGAAACCGGCCTGCCGGTGGTGTTCCGCGGCGGTGCGGCGGAGATCCTGCGGGGATGTTCGGGGGCGGCTCCAACCGCGGACGGCGCAGCCGTGCTGTTCCACATCGACCTGCGCACGACCCTGCCGGGGGGCGACGGGACGGCGGTGGCGGGACGGGTGGTCCTGCTGCTCGACGCCGGCTCCGCCGGAGCGCTGCAGGCGACGCTCGGCCGCTATATCGGGCGGCTGGTGGCGTGACGGCAACAAGAACAACCGGCTGGAAAGGCGGGTAAGGACCATGGCACTCATCAAGAAGACAAAGATCGACACGGCGCACACCGCCCGGAGCAAGTCCGGCGCCGCCGGCGATCCGGATCGGTCCGCCGCCGAAATCGAGGCTTCCACGACCGAAGCCGCGCCGCCGGCCGCCACGCCGGGCGCGCCGCAGCGCCGCAGGGCGCGTGCCGATTCGCGCCGCCGGCAGGCCGCCAGCGGCATCGCCGCCGCCGCCACCGAGCTGGCGAGCGGCGTCACCCAGGCGGCCTCTGCGGCGGAGGAACTGCGCCGGGCGATGGAGCAGATCGCCGCCGGGGCGGAGGAATCGGCCAGCGCCACCCAGCAGTCCCAGCGCATGATCGGCCGCGCGTCGGAGCTTCTGACCCGCTCGCGCGGCACGGCGGAGCAGGCGGTGCTGCGGGTCGAGGCGCTGCAGGCCACGCTGAAGGACGTCAGCGGCCAGATCCTGTCCTCCATCGACGGCATCGTCCGTGCCGCCGAACGGCAGGAGGCGTCGGTGCGGCTGGTGCGCGACCTGGAGGCCCGGGCGCAGGAGATCGGCACCATCGTCCAGAGCGTCGCCGCCATCGCCGACCAGACCAACCTGCTGGCGCTGAACGCCGCCATCGAGGCTGCGCGGGCGGGGGAGGCGGGCAAGGGCTTCGCCGTCGTCGCCGACGAGGTGCAGGCGCTGGCCGAACGGTCGGAACGCAGCGCCAACGACATCCAGGGGATGGTCGCGGAAATCCAGGAGGCGGTGGCATCCATCGCCGCCGGCATCGTCGCTTCCGCCGACGCCGCCAAGGCGGAGGTGGAGCGCGGGCGCATGATCGTCCAGCAGCTGGAAGGCGTACGGTCGGACATGTCGACCATCGTCCAGGGCGCGCAGGAGACGATCCGCGCCGCCGTGGAGGCCGATCAGGCCGCCCGCGAGGCCCTGCGCGGGGCCGAGACCATCGCCGCCAGCGCCGAGGAGCAGTCCGCCGCCGCCGAGGAGGCGCTGAGGACGGCGGGCGAGCAGGCGCTTGCCCTGACCCAGAGCCAGCGCGCCGCCGGCCAGCTGTCCGAACTGGCCGAGGATCTGGAGGGAACCGCCGACCTTGCCGCCACCGCCGACGAGCTGGCCTCCGCTGCAGAGGAACTGTCGGCTGCCATCGAGGAGATCAACCGCGGCGCCGCCCAGATCATGACCGCCATCGGCCAGATCTCCGGCGGGGCGCAGGCGCAGAGCGCGGCCACTCACCAGCTGGCCTCGGCGATCGCGGAGATCGACGCCGCAGCGACGCTGGCCGCCGGGCGGGCGGGCGAGTCCGTCGATCGCTGCACCTCGATGGAAGGTCTGCTGGGCGAAACCCGCGACACCATCGGCCGACTGGCCGACGGCATGCTGGAGGCGGTCGACTCCTCCCGCCGGGCCGGTGAACGGCTGGACGCGCTGGAGCGGCTCGGCCGGCGCATCGACAAGGTGGTGGACGCCATCGCCACCGTCGCCATCCAGACCGGCATGCTGGCGGTCAGCGGCTCCATCGAGGCTGCGCGGGCGGGGGAGTTCGGCCGCGGCTTCACCGTGGTCAGCGGCGACATCCGCAAGCTGGCCGGCGACAGCGCGGAAAGCGCGGAGCGGGTGAAGGACATCGTCCGCGACATCCAGGACCAGATGCTGCGGGTGCGCCGCGACGTGGATGAGGTCTCCGCGACGGCGGTGACGGAGATCGCGCGCCACCGCGCCTTCGGCGTCACCCTGACCGCCGGCACGCAGGAACTGCGGGTGGTCACCGCCGGCGGCCGCGAGATTCTGGACGCCGCCAACGAGACCACCGCCGCCCTGCGCGAGACCCGCGTCGGCGTGGAGCAGGTGGCCGCCGCCGCCGCCGCCGCGAACCTCTCCGGCTCCGAAGCGGCCAAGGCCGCGCGCGAACAGGCGAAGGGGGCCGAGGAGCTGGCGTCGGCGATCGAGGAGATCGCGGCGATGGCCGACAGCCTGCTGGGCGCGGTTTGACCGCCGTGGCCCAAGACGTGGCCGGGAACCGTGCGGCGACAGGCGAGGCCGATGGCGCCCTCGCCTTCGTCACGGTGGCGGTCGGCGAGCTGCGCCTCGCGCTGCCGCTGTCGGCGGTCCGCGCGGTGATCCGGCTGCCGGAGCTGGTGCGCATTCCGCTGGGGCCGCCCAGCCTCGACGGGCTGGCGCAGTGGCATGGCGAGGCGGTGCCGGTGCTGGACCTTGCCAGGGCGTTGGACCGGCCGGCCGGTGGGGCCGCCACGCGGGAAACGCGCGCGGTGCTGGTCGGGCATCGCGGCCAGCCGGTGGGTCTGCGGGTGGACGCGATGGCCGGCATCCTGCGCAGCGACCCCGACCGCATCGATCCGGTGACGCAGGAGGAGGGCGGGCTCGACCCCGCCATGCTGGACGGCCTGCTGCGCGACGGCCCGGCCACCATCCTGAAGCTCGACGCGCTGATCGACCGCCAGTTCGGCGACGGGACGGAGGCGGATCGACCGGAGCGGGGCACCGGTGGGTTCGGACATGTGATGGCGGGCGAGGCCGGCAAAGCGGCGGCCGGACCCGACCGTCAGGCCCTTCTGGTCTTCGAGGTCGCCGGGCAGGAATTCGCCCTGCCGGTGGATCGGGTGCGCGAGGTTCTGCCGGCTCCGCACGAGATCGCCCGCATGGCGCGGGCCAAGGCGCATCTGCTGGGCGTGATGGCGGTGCGCGACCGGCTGCTGCCGCTGGTGGGGTTGCGCGCCCTGTTCGGGCTGGACGGTGAACAGGGGGCCGGGCGCCGCGTCGTCGTGGTGCGGTCGGGGGCGGGGGAAGCGCCGGTCGGCGTGCTGGTGGACGAGGTGCGTGAGATCCTGCGGCTCGATCCCGCGCTGATCGACCCGGTGCCGCCGCTGCTGGCCCGCGAGCCGGAGTTCGAGGATCTGGACGGCATCGCCCGCGCGGATGGCGGGCGGCGGCTGGTGTCGGTGCTGTCGGCGGAGCGGCTGTTCCGCCATGGCGCGGCAATCGGCGCGGAAGCGGGCGGAGAGGGAGACGGCATGGAGCCGGCGCAGTCTGCGGAGGGGAGCGGAAACGTGGAACGCTTCGTCGTCTTCCGCCTCGCCGGGGCCGAATACGGCCTGCCGGTCGCCGCCGTGCGCGAGGTGCTGCGCCGGCCCGACGGCATCACGCCGCTTCCCAACGCACCCGATTTCGTCGCCGGCGTGCTGACCCTGCGCGGCGAGGTGCTGCCGCTGATCGACCAGCGCCGGTTGCTGAACCTGCCGGCCGCCACGGCCGGCCTCTCCGCCGGGCTCGAGCGCGGGCGGGTGGTGGTGGTCGGGCGCGACGGGCTGCTGGTCGGGCTGCTGGTCGACGGGCTGTCCGGCCTGCTGACGGTTCCGGTGGAGCGGATCGGGCCGGCACCGGCGGTGTCGGCGGCGCAGCGCCGGCTGATCCGCCGGGTCGCCACACTCGAGTCCGGCGGCGCCCGCCTGATCCTGCTGATGGACGCGGAAAGCCTGCTCGACATGGACCGGTTGGCCGACCTGCCTGTTATCCCGCAGTGACGGCTGGGAGCCTGGAGTGGGGGACGGCGTGCTGACGGTGCTGGTGGTGGACGATTCCGCGTTGATGCGCCGGCGCATCGCGGATCTGCTGACCGAGGCCGGATTCCGGGTGGAGACCGCCGCGACGGGGGAGGAGGCCCTGGCGCGCCTGCCGGTCGTCGATCCGGACGTGGTGACGTTGGACGTCACCATGCCGGGCATGGACGGGCTGACCTGCCTTGCCCGCATCATGGTGGAGCATCCCAAGCCGGTCGTCATGGTCTCCGCCCTTACCGGCGCGGGGGCGGAGGAGACGCTGGAGGCGCTTCGGCTTGGCGCGGTGGAGGCGGTGCAGAAGCCGGCCGCCGGCTCCATCGGCCGGATCGGGGAGGAATTGGTGGAGACGGTGCGCGCCGCCGCATCCTCCCGCCCGCGCCGGGTCCGCGGCCTGCGCGAACGGCTGCGGCTGGCCCGCGCCCGCATCGCCGGGGAGGATTTCGTGGCGCCCGAGGGGCTGCCGCCTGCGGTGCCGCCCATGGTGGCATCGCCCCCAGCCACGGCGTCGGGCGGCGCGGGCGAGGGGGTGGTGCTGGTGGGTGTCTCCACCGGCGGCCCCAGCACGCTGGAAGACATCCTGCCCCTGCTGCCGGCCGGCTTTCCCTGGCCGGTGGTGGTGGCGCAGCACATGCCGGCCGCCTTCACCGCGACGCTGGCGCGCCGGCTGGACGAGTTGTGCGCGCTGAAGGTGGTGGAGGTGGAGCGGGCGACGGTGTTGGCGCCGGGCATGGTCTGCATCGCCCGCGGCAGCGCCGACGTCGAGCTGGCGCGGCGCGGCGGACGGCTTCAGGCGGTCTGCGTGCCGGCCTCGGCCGACCGGCCCTGGCATCCCAATGCCGACCGGCTGGTGACCAGCGCTCTACGGCTGCTGCCCGCCGACCGGCTGGTGGGGGTGCTGCTGACCGGCATGGGGAATGACGGGGCGGCGGCGATGGCCGAGCTTCACGCCCGCGGTGGTCGCACCATCGCGGAGTCGGAGGACAGCGCCGTCGTCTTCGGCATGCCGCAGGACCTGATCCGGCGCGGCGGCGCCGGCGTCGTGCTGCCGTCGGGCCGGATCGCCGGCCAGCTCACCCGCTGGCTGATGCCCGCCGCCCGGCGCGTCGGGATCGATTGAGGAGTGACGCCATGGGACTGGTGAAGAAAAAGGCCGCTCCGGACCCTGCGCCGGCCGCAACAGGCGCCCGGCTTGACCCGCTGGCCTCGCTCGAGGTTGCCGACGCCGCGGTGCGCCGTGACGCAGCCCACGCGCTGGGTCATGCGGCGCTGCCGGGTGCGGAGGCGGCGCTCGCCCGCCGGCTCCAGGCGGAGGGGGATGCCGGCGTGCGCGAGGCCATCCTGACCGCGCTCGCCCGCATCGCCACGCCGGAGGCGGCGGCGGTGCTGGTGCCCTTCCTCGACAGTGAAGATGCGGCCTTGCGCAATGCGGCGCTGGAAAGCCTGCAGCAGATGCCGGCGGAGGTCGCCGCCCCGGCGCTGCTGCCGCTGCTCGACCATGCCGACGCCGACCTGCGCATCTTCGCGGTGCAGGGACTGGGCAGCCTTGCCCATCCCGTCCGGGCCGACTGGTTGGCAAGGGTGATGGAGCGCGATGCCGACGTGAATGTCTGCCTCGCCGCGGTGGAGGCGCTGGCCGAGGCCGGCAGTCCGGAGGCGCTGTCCAGCCTGGAGACTCTGGCCCGCCGCTTCCCCGGCGACGCCTTCGTCGCCTTCGCCGTCGACGCCGCCCGCTCCAGTTTCCACGGCCGGTGAACGGAGTGACCGACGCCGAGCCGGAAGGCCTGTCCCAGGAGGAGTATGCGACGCTCTGCGGATTCCTGCGGGACCGCACCGGTCTGTCCTTCACCGAGGCCAAGCGCTATTTCGTCGACCGCCGCGTCGCCGCCCGCATGCAGGCGGTCGGCGCGCCGGGTCTGCGCGCCTATATGAATTTGCTGCGCTTCCAGGCATCGGGGGAGGAGCTTCAGCGGCTCGTCAACCTGATGACGGTGAACGAGACCTATTTCTTCCGCGAGAAGTATCAGCTCGATTGTCTGGTGAACTCCGTCCTCGACGAGCTGGTGCGGGCGCGGCCGAAGGGCTCGCGGCTGCGCATCTGGTCGGCCGGCTGCGCCACCGGGGAGGAACCCTATTCCATCGCGATCATGCTGCTGGAAAACTGGCACCGGGTGGACGATTACGAGATCGAGCTGCTGGCGTCCGACATCGACAGCGCCGTACTGGAACGCGCGCGCGAGGGCATCTATGACGAGCGCGCCCTGCAGGGGCTGCCGGCCCATCTGCGCGCCAAGTATTTCCAGCCCCTGCGCGGAGCGGCCGAGGCCGGGGGGCCACGCTGGCAGATCGTCGAGGATCTGCGGGAGTCCGTGGATTTCTCGCTGGTCAACATCGCCGACCCGCAGCAGGTGCGGGCCTTCCGCGGGATCGACGTGATCTTTTGCCGCAACCTGCTGATCTATTTCGACGATCTGGGCCGACGGGAGGCGGCGAGCATGTTCTACGATGCCCTGGCGCCGGGCGGCTTCGTCTGTCTCGGCCATTCGGAAAGCATGAGCCGCATGTCCTCGCTGTTCGTTCCACGCCGCTTCCCCGACGCCATCCTCTACCAGAAGCCGGTGGACGGGGGTGCGGCATGAGCGGGCCGCGCATCCTGGTGGTGGACGATGCCGTGACCGTGCGCGCCTTCAGCCGCCGCGTGCTGGAGGCGGACGGCTTCGTGGTGGACGAGGCGGTGAACGGCATCGAAGGGCTGGAACGCGCCATGGCCGCGCCGCCGGATCTGGTGATCGTCGACGTCAACATGCGCAAGATGGATGGCTACACCATGCTGCGCGTCCTGCGCCGGGACCCGAGCCTGCGCGACGTGCCCGCCATCATGATCAGCACCGAATCGAAGGACAGCGACCGCGAGCAGGCCCTGCTGGCCGGCGCCAACTGGTACATCGTGAAGCCGCCGCGGCCGGAGATGCTGATTGAGGCGGCCCGGCTGCTGACCGGACGGCCGCCCGACACGGAGGACGCGCCATGAGCGAGCTGTTCGACCAGTTCGTCGTCGAGGCGCAGGACTTGCTGGAGACCGCCGGCGCCGCCCTGCTGGCGCTGGAGCGCGACCCGGCCGACCGCGCGTCGGTGGACGAGCTGTTCCGTGCCTTCCACACGCTGAAGGGGGCGAGCGGCCTGTTCGACATGCCGCCCTTCACCCGGCTGGTCCATGCCGGGGAGGATACGCTGTCGCTGCTGCGCGACGGCCGACGCGGCATGACGCCGGATCTCGCCGATTTGCTGTTCCGCGCGCTCGACCAGTGCGCCCGCTGGGTGGCGGCGCTGGAGGAGGCCGGCGCGCTGCCCGCCGATGCGGCGGAGGCGGCCGAGACGCTGGTCCGCGGGCTGGCGGGGGGAGAGGCGACGGCCGGTGCGGCAGCGTCTGCCGGAGCGGTGGACGCTTTCCCCTGGGTGGCGGCGCTGACGGAGGAGGAGCGCGCTGCCGTGGGCGAGGGCGCGCTGACCGCCATCGACTACACGCCCGATCCGGAGTGCTTCTTCACCGGCGACGATCCGCTGGCGCTGTTCCGCCGGGTGCCCGACCTGCGGCTGCTGCGGGTCGAGCCGTCGGAACCGCTGCCGCCCCTGGCGCAGATGGACCCCTACCGCTGCATCCTGCGCTTCCGCGCCCTAAGCGGTGCCGGGCTGGAGGCGGTGACGCCGGCCTTCCGCAGCGTGCCCGATCAGGTGCGGATCGGCAGCGTCACGCTGGCGCCTGCCGCCGTATCGCCCTCCGTGGCGGCTTCTGCCGCGCCGCCGGATTCGCTCGCGGCGGCGATGCTGGAGGAGCAGGCGCGCATCCTCGACCTGTCCGGCAACGCCGCCGAGCGAGACTCCCGCCGGGCCGCCGTGGCGCGGGCGGTCGCCGCGATCCTGACGGCGATGGGGCAGCCGACGGAGCGCGCCGCCGTCGAGTCCGCCTGTACCGACGCCGCGACGCTGCGCCGGTTTCTGGCCGATGGACCTGCGGCCAAGCCGGCGATGCCAGAGCCGCCGCCCGCCGCCGCTCCAGTCCCACGCCGTGCCCTGCGGGTGGAGCCGGAGCGGATGGACGCGCTGATGGCGCTGGTCGGCGAGCTGTCGGTGGTGAAGGGGCAGTTGGGGCCGCTGGTCCGCCGCGCCGGGGACGGCGAGATGGCCCGCGACTTGAAGAGCTTTTCCGCCCGGCTGGACAGTCTCGTCGGCGACCTGCGCCATGCGGCGTTGCGGCTCCGGCTGCTGCCGCTGGCGCGCGTGTTCGATCCGCTGCCCCGGCTGGTGCGCGACACCGCCCGCCGGCTGGACAAGACGGTCGAGCTTGTGCTGGAAGGCGCGGAGACGGAAGCCGACAAGGACATCCTCGACGTGCTGGGCGAGCCGCTGCTGCATCTGGTGCGCAACGCGCTGGACCACGGTATCGAGACGCCGGAGCGGCGGGCGGCTGCGGCCAAGCCGCCCGCCGGCACGCTGCGGGTCCGCGCTTATCAGGACAAGGGCGGCGTGGTGGTGGAGGTGTCGGACGACGGCGCCGGCATCGACCCGGCGGCGATGCGCCGCGCCGCCGTCGCCAAGGGGCTGCTGGAACCCGACGCCGCGGCGGCGCTGAGCGATACCGACGCGGTGCGGCTGGTCTTCGCCCCCGGCTTCAGCACCGCCGGCAGCGTGTCCGACCTGTCCGGCCGTGGCGTCGGCATGGATGCGGTGCGGGCGGCGGTGGAGCGGGCCGGCGGCCGGGTGGAGATCGCGTCCACCCCCGGCAGCGGCACGCAGGTGCGGCTGTCGCTGCCGCTGACGCTCAGCATCACCCGCGTCGTGGTGGTGGAGGCGGCGGGATCGCTCTACGGTATCCCGGTGGCGCTGGTCGGCGGCGTCCAACGGGTGCCGCGGACCGAGATCCGCTCGGTGAAGCGGGCGGAAAGCGTCGTGCTGCGCGATCGGGTGGTACCGCTGGTCCGCCTGCGCCGCCTGTTGGCCCAGCCCGACGACGAACGGGTGCGCGAGACTGTTTGCGTCGTGCTGGCCGAACTGGGCGACGGGCCGGTCGCGGTCGCGGTGGACGATGTCGGCGAGCGCGCCGACGTGGTTCTGCGGCCGATGACCGGGGTTCTGCGGGGTCTACGCGGCTATGCCGGCACGGCGGTGCTGGGCGACGGCCGGCTGATCCTGGTGCTCGATTTGCGGGAGCTGTTGTGATGCCGATCCGCTATGACGCCGATCTTGCCCGCTTCGAGGCCGCCTGCACGGTGGAGGACGCCCTGCCGCTCGCCGAATGGCTGGAGGCGACGGCGGCGCCGCGGGTGGATCTGTCCGCCTGCACGGACCTGCACACGGCGCTGCTGCAATTGCTGATGGCGGCGAGACCGGTGGTGGCCGCCGGGCCGGAGGATGCGTTTCTGGCGCGCGTCATCCCTCTCCCTCCCACCGGTCCCTGAACACCAGATCCTCCAGCGGCAGGCGTTTGCGCCAGCCCTTGGTTTCCAGTTCCGGCGTCGCTTCGAAATGTGTGACGTTGCCGAGGCAGAGATAGGCGATCGGCACGATCCGCTCCGGAATGCCGAGTGCATCCTTCAACGCCTCCTCATGCAGGATGCTGACCCAGCCGACCCCCAGACCTTCCGCCCTTGCGGCCAGCCACAGATTCTGCACGGCGCAGACGCAGCTGTAGAGGTCCATCGCCGGCATGTGGGTGCGGCCCAGCACCACTGGGCCGGAGCGCTCGCGGTCGCAGGTGATGCACAAATTCACCGGCGCCTCGCGGATGCCCTCCAGCTTCAGCCGGCTGTAGAGGCCGCGGCGCTCGCCCTCGAACATCGCCGCCGCTTCTTCGGTGGCGCGGGCGAAGTCGGCGTGGATGCGCGACTTCACGGCCGGGTCGGTGACGACGATGAAGTTCCAGGGCTGCATGAAGCCGACCGACGGCGCGTGATGGGCGGCCAGCAGGACGCGGTTCAACACCTCCTCCGGCACCGGGTCGGGGCGGAACTGCCCGCGCACGTCGCGGCGGGAGAAGATCGCCTTGTAGAGCGCGTCCCGTTCCGCCGGGGTGAAGTCTTCATCCATGCGCCGTCATCCCCGCGCGATCAGGTGGACGAAGGACCCCAGCGCCAGCCCGCGCCGGCTGCCGAGCGCCCCCAGGTCGGTGCCGTCCGCCGCCGTCGCGGTCAGCAGCGGCGCGTCGCCGCCGCGGGACAGGGTCGAGGCATAGTGGAACTCGTGCCCCATCAGCGGAGATCCAGCCGCTCCCAGCGGCCCGTCGGCCAGCAGGGACGCGCGGCGATAGCCCAGATGCAGCCGCCGCTTGGCGAAGGAGGTGCGCACGCCCAGCAGCCCGGTCATCGGGTGGGTGACGCCGTCGGCATCCTCCAGCGTTTCGCCCATCACCATGTAGCCGCCGCATTCGCCAAAGACCGGCACCCGCTCCGCCGCCGCACGCAGGCCGTCGTGGAAGATGTGGTTGGCGGCGAGGCGGCCGGCATGCAACTCCGGATAGCCGCCGGGCAGATAGACGGCGTCCGCATCCGGCGGCGGCGCCTCGTCCGCTAGGGGGGAGAAGAAGCGCAGTTCCGCCCCCGAAGCTTGCCAGCCGGCGGTCAGGTGCGGATAGACGAAGGTGAAGGCGGCGTCCCGCGCGATGGCGATCCGCTGACCCAGCGGCGGCAGGGCGGGGGCGTCGCTGCCGCGCCCGGCCTGAGACGGCTTGGCCAGCGCGACGACACGGTCGAGATCGACATGCTCGGCGACGAAGCGGCCCAACGCCGCCAGCCGGTCGGCCAGCCCCTCCGTCTCGTCGGCTTGGACGAGGCCGAGATGGCGTTCTGGCAGGCTGAGGTCGGGCGCGCGGGGCAGGGCACCCAGCAGGGGAATGCCCAGCGCCTCGATGGCATTGCCGGCGAGTGCGGTGTGGCGCGGACTGCCGACATTGTTCAGCACGACGCCGCCGATGGTCACGTCGTCGCGGTAGGTGGCGAAGCCCTTGACCAGGGCCGCGGCCGACTGCGACTGGCCCTTGGCGTTCACCACCAGCAGGACCGGCCAGCCGGTGCGCGCCGCGATCTCCGCCGTCGAGCCGGTACCGGTGGCACCGACGCCGGCGACGCCGTCGAACAAACCCATCAGCGCTTCGCAGACCAGCAGGTCGGCGCACTCGGCGGCGCGGGCGGCCAGCCCGTCCAGCAGGTCCGGCCCCATCGCCCAGGTGTCGAGGTTGACGCTCGGCCGGCCGGTGGCGGCGCGGTGGAAGGCCGGGTCGATGTAGTCCGGCCCCGACTTCACCGCCCCCACCGCCACGCCGCGGCCGCGCAGCGCCGCCAGCAGGCCCAGCGTCAGCGTCGTCTTGCCGGTGCCCGAGGCCGGGGCGGCGATGATGAGACCATTAGCCATTTTGCAGAGCCGTCTGGGCCGGCAGCCATTCCAGCGCCGGGCGCAGCCGCACCACCTCGCCGATCACGATGATGGCGGGCGGCTCCAGGTCGCTGGCCGCCAGATCGGCGACACAGGTGCCGAGGCTGGTGACGAGGCTCTTCTGGTTGGCGGTCGTCGCCTCCGTCACCACGCCGACGGGGGTATCGGCGGACAGGCCGCCGGCCATCAGCTCCGCCGCGATGGTCGGCAGCGCCTTCCAACCCATATAGAGGATCAGCGGCGCCTTGGTGGCCGCCAGCGCCCGCCAGTCCGGGCCGCCGCCCAGCGAATGGCCGGTCGCCAGGATCACCGCCTGGTTGGTGTCGCGGTGGGTCGCCGGGATGCCGGCATAGGCCGGGCCGGCGATGCCGGACGTGATGCCGGGAACGATGCGGAAGGGGATGCCCTCGGCCGCCAGCGCCTGGGCCTCCTCGCCGCCGCGGCCGAAGACGAAGGGGTCGCCGCCCTTCAGCCGCAGCACGCGGTGACCCTCCTTCGCCAGTTCGATCAGGCGGTTGGTGATGTCGTCCTGGTGGGCGGAGGGGCGGCCGCCGCGCTTTCCGGCGAACTCCAGCCTTGCCGACGGGCTGGCGAGCGCCATGATCCGTTCGCCGACCAGCGCGTCATGGACGATGACGTCGGCTTGCCTTAGACCTTGCAGGGCCAGCAGGGTGAGCAGGCCGGGGTCGCCGGGGCCGGACCCGGCCAGCCAGACGCTGCCGGGGGCGAAGGGGACCAGGACGCTTTCGGGAATGGACGACTCAAACGACATGAACGCGGACTCGGGCTCGGAGAGGACGGGAGGCGGTGCGGAGGGCGCCGGCATGCCGGAGCATGCTACACCCTTGCGCCGCGGCTGGACGACGGGAACCTGCGCCACCGCCGCGGCGCGGGCGGCGGCAGAGGCTTTGTTCGGCGGGGAGTTCCCTGACCCGGTGACCGTGACCCTGCCCGGCGGCCAGACCCCGGCCTTCGCCCTGGCGGTGACGGAGCGGGGGGAGGGGGCGGATGGACCCTGGGCCATGGCCGGCATTGTCAAGGATGCCGGCGACGATCCCGACGTGACCCATGGCGCGCTGGTGCGGGCGCGGGTCTGGCGCGGCGCGCCCGGCAGCGGCGTGGGTTTCCGCGCCGGACCCGGCGTCGGCACCGTGACCCTGCCCGGCCTGCCGCTGGCCGTCGGCGAGCCCGCCATCAACCCGGTGCCGCGCAGCATGATCGCGCAGGCGGTGGTGGAGGCGGCGAGCGCCGCCGGTCAGCCCGCGGACCTTGTGGTCGAGGTCGGGGTGGACAATGGCGAACAGCTCGCCAAGCGCACCATGAACGGGCGGCTCGGCATCCTCGGCGGGCTGTCGATCCTGGGGACGACGGGCATCGTCGTGCCCTATTCCTGCGCGGCCTGGATCGCGTCGATCCAGCGCGGCGTCGACGTGGCGCGCGCCGCTGGGCTGACCCATGTCGCGGCCTGCACCGGCGATCTGTCGGAAAAGGCGGTGGTGGCGCGCTACGGCCTGTCGGAACAGGCGCTGCTCGACATGGGCGATTTCGTCGGCGGCACGCTGAAGTATCTGCGCCGGCACCCCATTCCGCGCCTGACCCTGTGCGGCGGCTTCGCCAAGTTCGGCAAGCTGGCGCGCGGGCTGATGGATCTGCACAGCAAGCGCAACAGCGTTGATTTCGAGTGGCTGAGCGAAAGGCTGGCGGAGTTGGGCGCCGGACCAGACCTGATCGCCCAAGCGCGCGGCGCCAACACGGCGGCGCAGGTTCTGGGCATGGCGGACGCCGCCGGCCTCCGGCTGGCCGACCATGTGGCCGAGCTGGCCCGCCGGGCTGCGCAGGAGGTGCTGGAGGACGCGCCGGTCGCCGTCGAGGTGCTGGTCACCGACCGGCAGGGGCGCATCGTGGGAGAGGCTCACTCCCCCGCCTCCTGGCCCAGCCCCCGGTAGCGCCGCACATGGCTGCCGTCATAGAGCGCGCTGCAGCGGAACTCCTCATGGCCCAGCGCCGGGCCGACCAGGATCAGCGCGGTGCGCTCCATCGGTGAGGCCGCGACCTGCGCCGCGATGTCGGCCAGCGTGCCGCGCAGAACCCGCTCGTCGGGCCATGTCGCGCGATAGACCACCGCCGCCGGGCAGTCGGCGCCGTAGAGCGGGGTCAGCCGCTCCACCACCCGGTCGATGACGTGGATCGACAGGTGGATCGCCAGCGTCGCGCCCGAGGCGCCCAGCACTTCCAGCGTTTCGTTGGCGGGCATGGCCGAGGCGCGCCCCTCGGTGCGGGTCAGGATCAGCGTCTGGCTGACCTCCGGCAGGGTCAATTCGCGCCCCAGCGCGGCCGACGCGGCGGCGAAAGCCGGCACGCCGGGGGTGATGGTGTAGGGAATGCCGAGTTCCCGCAATGCGCGGGTCTGCTCGCCCAGCGCGCTGTAGACCGACAGGTCGCCGGAATGCAGCCGCGCCACGTCCCGGCCGGCGGCATGGGCGGCCTGGAACTCGGCGACGATCTCCTCCAGCGTCAGCGGCGCGGTGTCGATGATCCGCGCATCGGCGGGGGCGTGGGCGATGATCTCCTTCGGGACCAGCGAGCCGGCATAGAGGCAGACCGGACAACGAGCGATCAGATCACGACCGCGCAGGGTCAGCAGGTCGGGAGCGCCCGGTCCGGCACCGATGAAATGGACGGTCATGAACGGGTCTCCAAAAGGGCGACGGCAGGCAGGGCGAGCGCTACGGTGGCGCGGGGGGTGGAGCGGCGCGGCAGCAGCAGGCGCGATCCCGGCCCGGCGGCGGCCAGTGCCGCGGCTTCCGCGACCGACGCCAGCCCGACGGCGGCTAGCACGGTGGCGGAGCGGGTGTGGACGCGGTCCTGCGCCGCCAGCATCGCGTCTTCCTCAATGAAGCGCAGCGGCAGGCCGAGGGCGCGGGCCGCCTCCGCCAATCCGGCTTCGTCGGCCTTCATCGCCGGGGCGGCGAGGGCAGCCAGCTGGCGCGCGGCGTCGGGCAGGGCCGCCTCGTCGAAGGCGGCGGCGACCAGATCGGCGATCTCCTCCCACCCGCAGCCACGGCGGCAGCCGAGACCGACGAAGACCGGGCCAAACAGCAGGGCTTCCGACGTCATGCAGTCCATGTGCCCTCCTGATACGGCTTTTCGGCCCGCCAGAGCGTGACCGGCATGGCGGCGCGCCAGCCGCGGAAGCCGCCGACCGCCGAGGCGCGGGCCACCGCGATCTGGGTCAGCTCGCCTCCCAGCCGCTTGTGCACGTCGATCAGCACCGCCTCGCTTTCCAGCGTCACCGCATTGGCGGCGATCCGGCCGCCGGGAGGCAGGGCGTCCCAGCAGGCCTCCAGCACGCCGTCCGTGGTCAGCCCGCCGCCGATGAAGATGGCGTCGGGCCGCTCCAACCCGCCCAGTGCCGCTGGGGCCTTGCCGCGCGCCAGCGCCAAGCCGGGCACGCCGAAGGTCGCGGCGTTGGCAAGAATGCGGGCGATGCGGTCCGGGTGATGTTCGACGGCGATGGCGCGGTTGGCGGGATCACGCAGCATCCATTCGATGCCGATCGACCCCGACCCGGCGCCGACATCCCACAGCAGCTCGCCCCGGCGCGGCGCCAGGAAGGACAGGGTGACGGCGCGCACCTCGCGCTTGGTGATCTGGCCGTCATGCTCGAACCAGTCGTCGGGCAGGCCGGGGGCCAGCGGCAGGATGCGGGCGCCGGGGGCGGCGACGCAGTTCAGAGCGATGGTGTTGAGGTCGGCGACCCGCTCTGCGCTCCAGGCATCGGCGGTCGCATCCTGCCGGGCTTCGCGCGGGCCGCCCATCGCCTCCAGCACCGTCAGGCGCGAGGCGCCGAAGCCGCGGGCGCGCAGCAGGGCGGCGAGCTTGGCCGGAGTCGTTCCGTCCCAGGAAAGAAGCAGCAGCTTGCAGTTCGGGTGCAGATGCGGAACGACCTGCTCAAGCGGTCGGCCATGGACGGTCAGGCACCGGCAGTCCTGCACCGGCCAGCCCAGCCGGGATGCGGCGAGGCTGAAGGCGGAAGCGGCCGGGATCACCGTCGTTTCCGCAGCCGGAACGAGCCGCGACAGCGTTGCGCCCACCCCGTACCAGGACGGATCGCCGCTGGCCAGCACGCAGACCCGCTGCCCGCGCCGGGCAATCAGGCCGGGGAAGGCATCGGTCATCGGCGACGGCCAGGGCAGCCGTTCCTGTCCCGCAACGACCGGCACGAGATCGAGGTGGCGGGCGCCGCCATAGAGGATTGTCGCGCCTTCGACCGCCGCTCGGGCTGCAGGCGACAAACCGTCCCAGCCATCCTCGCCGATGCCGACGATGGTGAGCCAGCGGGCGGTTCCCGTGCTATCCATGGCGCCGATCCTGACGGGTGGGGAGGGGGAATTGGTCAAGGTGCTGATGGTCAAAGTACTGATCCTGGGCGGCACGACGGAGGCGACGGCGCTGGCAAAACGGCTGGCCGGCCATCCGCGCATCGACGCCCGCGTGTCGCTGGCCGGCCGCACGAAGAACCCGGTGCTGCCGCCGCTGCCGACCCGTATCGGCGGCTTCGGCGGGGTGGAAGGCTTGGCCGATTACCTGCGCGCCGAGGGGATCGGCGCGGTGATCGATGCGACCCATCCCTTTGCGGACCAGATCTCCGCCAATGCCGCCGTGGCCTGCGCGCGGGTCGGCGTGCCGTTGCGCCTGCTGACCCGGCCGGCCTGGGTGGCGGGGCCGGGCGACCGCTGGATCGGCGTGCCGGACATGGATGCGGCGGCGCTGGCCTTGCGCGACCTGGGCGACACCGTGTTCCTGACCATCGGCCGGCAGGAGGTCGCGGCCTTCGAGGCGATGCCCGACAAACGCTACCTGATCCGTGCCGTCGATCCGCCGGAGCCGATGCCGGCGCTGCCGCACATGAGCCTGATCCTCGACCGCGGGCCGTTCACCCTGGAGGGCGAACTGGCGCTGATGCGCGGGGAACGGATTGAGGTCGTGGTGAGCAAGAACAGCGGCGGACGCGCCACCGATGCGAAGCTGGAGGCCGCACGGGAATTGGGCCTGCCGGTGGTGATGGTGGAGCGGCCGGCGGGCAACGGTGTGGCGGAACTGCACGACGTGGGCGAGGCGGTGGAGTGGCTGGAGGGGATGGGCTGACTCCTCTCCCCGCGGAATCACCCTCTCCCCCCCAGGGAGAGGGGCGGGGTGAGGGGGATGCATTCCGGGATTTTCGCAAAAGTCCTGCGGCGCGTCCCCCTCACCCAGCCCTCTCCCCAGGGGGGAGAGGGCTGCTCGCGGCGGATTGGTCGTCACGCCCATCCTCACCCCCGATAATGCCGGGGCGTATACACCCAGCGCCCGCCATCAGCCTTGGGTACGAACCGCGTGTGCGAGGCGCCGATGATGACCAGCGTGCGCATGTCCGCCTGCTCCGCCCGCACCTCTCCCAGCGTGGTGACGGTCAGTTCCTCATCCGCGCGACCCACGGCGCGGCCCAGCACGATCGGGGTCTCGGGCGCACGTATGTCGCGCAGGGCGTCGAAAGCCGCCCCCAGCTGCCAGGGCCGGGCGCGGGAGATCGGGTTGTAGAGCGCGATGACGAAATCCGCCTCCGCCGCCAGACGCAGGCGCCGCAGCACCACCTCCCACGGCTTCAGATTGTCCGACAGGGAGATGGCGCAGAAATCATGCCCCAGCGGCGCCCCGGCCCGCGCCGCGGCGGCTTGCATCGCGGACACGCCGGGATCGACCGACAGCGGAACCGCATGCCACGCCTCGGGAGCGTCGGGATCGTCCAGCGCCTCGAAGATGGCGGCGGCCATGGCGAAGATACCGGGGTCGCCGCCCGACACCACCGCCACCCGCCGGCCCTGCGCCGCCAGATCCAGCGCGAAACGGGCGCGGTCCAGTTCCACCCGGTTGTCGGAGGCGTGGCGCACCTGATTGCCCGGCGGCACGCGCTCGACATAGGGGAAATAGCCGACGAGGTCGGTCGCCTCGGCCAGATCGCGCCGGGCCTCCGGCGTCAGCCATTCCTCAGGTCCAGGGCCAAGGCCCACCACTTTAAGCCAGCCGCTCATCCGCGCTTTCCCTCGCCCGGAATGACGATCTGGGAGAAGTAGGGGGCGACGTCCGGCGCCTCCAGGAAGGGCATGAAGCGCTGTTCGTCCATGCTGGCGCGCTCCACATACCACGCCCGTTCGGCCAGCCCGGCGGCGGCGATGGCGCGGCGGACCTTCGGCAGGTTCTGGCCCAGCTTCATCACCACGCAGGCATCGGCGGCAGTCAGGGCGCGGACCAGCGCCGCCTCGTCCAGCGTGCCGGGAATCACCGACAGCACGTCGTCGCGCAGCATCAGCGGGCGCGGCAGCAGGGACGCGCTGCACACCATGCTGGTGACGCCGGGAATGACCTCCGAGCGGAAGCGGCCGGACAGCCGCAGAAACAGATGCATGAAGGAGCCGTAGAAGAACGGATCCCCCTCGTTCAATGCCGCGACGGAGCGGCCGGCGGCGAGATGCTCCGCGATGCGCTCGGCCGATTCGTCGAAGAAGGCCTCGATCTGGCGGCCATAGTCGGGGTGGGTCGGCGGCAGCTCCACCGTCACCGGATAGACCATCGGCAGCTCGATCTGGTCAGGCCTGATGGCCTGATCGGCGATGCGGCGGGCTTGGCCCCTGGTGCCGCGCTTGCAGAAATAGGCGACGACCGGGCAGGCGCCGATGGTGCGCACCGCCTTCAGCGTCATCAACTCCGGATCGCCGGGCCCGACGCCGACGCCGAACAGGGTGCCGGGGGTGGGGGAGGTCTCGCCGCTCATTCGACGTCGCTCGCCAGGGCGTTGACGGCGGCTGCGGCCATGGCGCTGCCGCCGCGCCGGCCCCGGATCGCCAGATAGGGCACGCCGAAGGGGTTCTCGGCCAGGGCATCCTTGCTTTCCATCGCGCCGACGAAGCCGACGGGGAAGCCCAGGATCGCCGCCGGTTTCGGCGCACCGGCCGCCAGCATCTCCAGCAGGTAGAACAGCGCGGTCGGCGCGTTGCCGATGGCGACCACCGATCCGCCCAACCGGTCGCCCCACAGGTCCAGCGCCGCGGCGGAGCGGGTGTTGCCGATGCTCTTGGCCAAATCCGGCACGGCGGGATCGCGGAGCGTGCAGACCACCGCATTGTCGGCCGGCAGGCGGGCGCGGGTCACGCCATGGGCGACCATCTCGCTGTCGCAAAGGATCGGCGCGCCCGATCGCAGGGCCATACGGGCGGCGCTGCCGACATCGGTGGAGAACAGCAGGTCCTGGGTCGCATCGACCATGCCGCAGGCGTGGATGACGCGCACCGCCACCGGCTTCAGGTCGTCGGGGATGGCGGACAGGTCGGCCTCCGCCCGGATGGTGGCGAAGGACTGGCGGTAGATGGCCGCTCCGTCGCGGATATAGTCGTAGAGCGGCTCAGGCACCGGTGGACTCCTCGGTCAACAGATCCGCGACGCGGGCCACGGCGTCGGCGGGAGACAGGCCGGTATGCGGGGCGGCATCACCGGGTTTGGCGTTCAGGGCGACGTCATACACGCCGTCGCGGGCGGTCAGGGTGACATCGGCGATGGCGGGATGGGCGCAGCCCTTGGCGCAGCCCGACACATGCACCATTCGGACATGGTCCAGCAAGGGGCCTGCGCGCTCGGCGATGGCGAGCGCCGTCGCATGGGTGTCAGTGGTGCCGACATCGCAGCCGCCGGCCCCGCTGCAGGCGGTCAGTTTCAGCCGGCGGTCGGTGTGCGAAAGGATGGCGCCGTGGGCTTCGGCGATGTGCTGTGCGTCCGCGGACGGAGCGTCGAGGAGCAGCGCGCGCCAGGGGGTGATGCGGATCTCGGCGCAGGCGGCGGCGAGGGCCGCGAGGGTCTCGGCGGTCAGACGGCCGAAGGGGAAGGCGGTTGTGAGAAAGGCCGGCGTCTCCCCAACGCGGGATCCCTTCTCCCCCCCGGGGAGAAGGTTAGGATGAGGGGGTTCGGCGGAGCCGAAGACATCCATGAGGTGCGGCACTTGCCCCCACCCCGGCCCTCCCCCGCTGGGCGGGGGAGGGGGTATCAGCGGGGAGAGGCGCTTGCCTATCTCCTCAATGCCGATTGCCGCGACCAAACCGGCCATGCGGCGCGGCGGCTCCGGCAGCGTCGCGCGCAACTCCAGAAACGCCCGCCCCAGCGCCGACGCCACGTCCGCCACATCCTCCACCCGGCACAGTCCCAGCGGCGCAGCCTTCGCCAACGTGCCGCCCAAGGACACCCGGAAGTGTTCCGCGTCCAGCGCGTCGAAGCGTACGTCCGTGCTGCTGGCCGCCAGATGCCCGATTCCGCCGCCGCAGACCAGCCAGCCAAACTTCGGCGGCAGGCCGTGCAGAGCAGTATCCTCGGCCAGCCGCGCGTCGAGCGTACGCGCCACCCCCCGTACGTTCATCAGCGCGGTGGGATCCAGCCCGGCGGTGGGGGAGCACAGCACATTGCGCACTGCCTCGCTCGCCGCATCGGCGGAGACATAACCCATCGCGCGCAGGGCGTCGGTCACCGGCTCCAGCGCGTCGGCGGCGATGCCGCGAAGCTGCAGGTTGCCGCGCTGACTGAGGTCGATCAAACCGTTGCCGTAACGATCCCCCAACTCGGCGATGCGGCGGGCGTGTTCAGCCGACAGCACCCCAGCGGGGACGCGGACCCGCAGCAGGAACCCGTCGCCGACCTGCATCGGCGCCAGCACGCCGGGGCAGGTGCCGCGGCGTCTCGGCTGGGTGGTGACAGGGTTGGTCATGCTGCGGTCTCCCGGAGGCGCCGCAGATCCTCCGCGGTGGAGTTGCGGCGGGGATGCCACATACCGCGGTCGAGCGCCTCGCTCATGCGCGCCAGAATGTGCCGGGCGGCGGCAGGATTGGCATGCGACAGGAAGTCCCACACCTCCTCATCCTCGACGTACGCGTCATACAGCTGGTCGAAATGGGCGGGACGTACGGCGTCGGTGGTGGCGGCGAAGGCGAACAGCGTGTCGACGCCGGCCGCCAGTTCCGCCGCCCCGCGATAGCCGTGGCGCATCATGCCCTGGATCCAGCGCGGGTTGGCCGTCCGGCCGCGCAGGGTGCGGGCGATCTCCTCCGCCAGGGTGCGGACCGCGAGTTTTTCCGGATCGGCGCTGTCGAGATGGTAAAGCGCCGGTTCGGAGTCCTCCAGCGCCGCCGCCGCCGCGAACCCGCCCTCGAACTGCATGAAGCCGTCGGTGGACAGCACGTCATGCTCGCGCTGGTCCTGGTGGTGGACAAGGGCGTCGGCGCCGCCGACCCGGCGGCGGAACAGGGCCGGCAGCGGCACCCCCTCCAGCCCGGCGCCATAGGCGTGACAGCCGCCCTCAAGATAGGCGGCGCCGAAATCGGCCCGCGCGGTCCAGTCGCCGCGCGCGATCATGCCGGACAACGCCGTGCCGTAGATTCCGGGGGCGGCGCCGAAAATGCGGGCAGTGGCCCAGCGGCGGGCGTCCTCGGCAGTGGTGCCGGATGCTGCAAGGCGCTGTTCCTCGGCCCGCGCGGTGGTGGCCAGCGGGTTGGTGTCGTCGGGCTCGTCCAGCCCGGCGACGGCGCGCACCGCCTGATCGAACAGGGCGATCTGCTGCGGGAAGACGTCGCGGAACAGGCCGGAGATGCGCAGCGTCACGTCCACACGGGGGCGGCCGATCACGCCGGCCGGCATGATCTCATAGCCGGTGACGCGGCCGGAGCCGTTCTCCCAGATCGGGCGGACGCCGAGCAGGGCGAGCGCCTGGGCCAGCTCGTCGCCGCCGGTGCGCATGGCGGGCGTGCCCCAGCAATCCACCACCAGCCGGCGCGGCCAGTCACCATGGTCTTGCAGATAGCGGGTGATCAGCGCGTCCGCCGCCTGCCAGCCCAGCGTCCAGGCGGTCGGCGTCGGCACGCCGCGCGGATCGAGCGCATAAAGGTTGCGCCCAGTCGGCAGCGTATCCGCCCGTCCGCGCGCCGGCGAGCCGCCGGGGCCGGGGCGGACGAAACGACCGTCCAGCCCGTCGAGCAGCGCCCGCATCTCCGCCTCGCCGCAAGCATCGACAGCGGTGGCGACAGCAATCGGATCGGCGGTGCGGGCGACGGCGACGGTCAGGCGGTCGCGGCGCTCGCCGGTCGGGCTGTGGCCGAAGACATGCAGGCCGTCGCGGATCTGCAGTTCCTTGATGTCGCAGAGATGAGCGTCCAGCCGCGACAGGATGGCGTCGGGATCGTCGTCGGGGCGCAGGTTGCAGTCGGCGGCGACGCCGGATTTCCAGGCGAGGTCGAGGATCGTCTCGCGCAGCATGCCCAGCCGCCGCGGGTCGAGGCCGGTCGCCTGCGAATACTCGTCGATGGCGGTTTCCAGCGCGGCGAGGTCGCCGTAGAGGCCGGATTCCACCGGAGGCGGGGTCAGGTGGCCGATCAGAACGGCGCCCAGGCGGCGGCGGGCCTGCACGCCCTCGCCGGGGTTGTTGACGATGAAGGGATAGAGGGTCGGCAGGGCGCCGCCGACGATCTCCGGCCAGCAGTCGGCCGACAGCGCCACCGCCTTGCCCGGCAACCATTCCAGCGTGCCATGGGCGCCGATCTGCACCAGGGTATGGATGCCGGCCGCATGGCGCAGCCACAGGTAAAAGGCGAGATAGCCGTGGCTGGGGGGCGTATCGGGATCGTGGTGCTGGGCAGTGGTCAGGGCACCGTGGCCGCGGCTGGGCTGTACCGCCACCATCGCGTTGCCACAGGGCAGAATTCGGAAGGCGAAGACGCCATCGTGGCAGGCGGGATCGGCGGCGGGCTCGCCCCAGGTCTCGGTGATACGGGCGCGCAGATCCGGCGGAGCGAGGCATTCGTACTCGGCCAGCGACAGGGTCGGGGTGGGGGCGGCGGTCAGTGCCGCCATCAGTTCGGCGGCGCTGTCCGGGACGGCGGACAGGCCGTAGCCTTCGGCGGACAGGCGCTGGAGCATCGCGATGGTGCTGGCCGGGCTGTCGAGGCCCACCGCATGGCCGATGCCACCGCCGGGGCCGGGATAATCGGACAGCACCAGCGCCACGCGGCGCTCCGCCCGCGGGGTGCGGGACAGGCGGACCCAGCTTGCCGCGAGATCGGCGGTGAAGGCCACCCGGTCGGGGATCGGGCGCAGAGTGGGCGCGGCGAATTGCAGGTCGGGGTCGGGGGCGCCCGCCGTCTTGAAGGCGATGGCGCGGGCGATGATGCGGCCGTCCATTTCCGGCAGCACGACGTTCATCGCGAGGTCGGATGGTCCCAACCCGCGCGATGAGGCCTGCCAGCCGGTTTCCGGCGTGGTGGAGAGGATGGCCTGCAGGACCGGGCTGCCATTCGCCTCCAGCGGCGAACCGTCGTCGCGTGCGGCCGAGAAGGCGGTGGTGTTGACGACCACGGCGGCGTTCTGCGCGGTCAGGCTGGCGCGCATCCAGGCAGCGCAGTCCGGCTCCTTCAGGCTGGCGACGAACAGCGGGCGGGGGGCGAGGCCACGGGCGGCCAGCGCGTCGCACAAAGCATGGACCGGGGCGAGGTCTCCGGCCAGCAGGTGGGAACGGTAGAAGACGACGGCGGCAGTCGGGGCGTCGGCGGGTGTGGGGCCGCTCCAGCCGTCATAGGCGCCGAATCGCGGCACCGGGGCGGGGTCGTCATGGGGCAGGGGCATCCCGGCCAGCGTCGCGGCGCAGGCCAGCAGATGGGCCATGTTGGCCGGGCCGCCCTCGGTGAAGTAGCGCCACAGGCGGTCGGCGGTCTCGGATGGGATGGTGCCGTAGGCGGTGAGATTCGGGTCGGGCTGTGCCTCTCCCGGCAGGACGGCCAGCAGGATGTTGCGTTCACGGCAGAGGGCGGAGAGGCGGTCGAGGCCGTAGCGCCAGTAGCCGCTGCCGCCGAGCAGGCGCAGGACCACCAGTTTCGCCTTGGCAACGATGTTCTCGGCGTAGAGGTCGACCGACAGCGGGTGGCCGAGCCGGTTGAGGTTGGCAAGGCGGAGGCTGGGCAAGCGGTCGCGTGCCGCCTGCCACGCGGCGGCGAGCGCGGTCAGGTCGCTGTCGGAGAAGGACAGCACGACGAGGTCGGCCGGCGTCTGCCCCAGATCTTCCGCCTGGGGGCCGGCGTCCAGTTCGTCCTGGCGGGCGGCGAGCAGGTGCATGGTTTGACGTCCAGGGGGGCGGCGGCGCCCCTCCCTCCCACGGCTACGCCGCGGGTCCCTCCCTCCCCCTCTTCGAGGGAGAGGGGAAGATTTGCAGAGCGGCAGCAGTTCCCTCTCCCACCGAAGGTGGGGGAGGGTTAGGGAGGGGGCATACGCCGCAACATCCTAACTCTTACCCAACAACCGCCCTGGTCACCGCATCACGGTCCAGCCCGGTCTCGCCGATCACCACCAGACGGCTGCGGCGCTCCTCGTCGGGCTTCCACAGGCGGTCGTAGTGGGTCTGGATTCGGGTGCCGACGCCCTGGACCAGCAGGCGCATCGGCTTGCCGGGCACGTCGATGAAGCCCTTCAGACGGAGCACGCCATGCAGGCCGGCGACCTTCTCCAGCGTCATCGCCAGAGCGGCGGGGTCGGACTGCGACGGCAGTTCCACCACGAAGCTGGTGAAGTCGTCGTGGTCGTGGCCCTCTTCGTCGTCATGATGACTGGGACGGTTGGCGAGGTCGTCCTCCACCGCCGCACCGACGCCGAGCAGGACCAGCGGATCGACGGCGCCCTGGGAGGCGCGGACCAGCTTGGCGTCACGGCCGACCGTGTGGTTCAGCGCGCCGCGGATCAGCTCCTCGACACGGGCGAGGTCGCCGGCGGCGACCAGATCGGTCTTGTTGACGACGATCAGGTCGGCGCAGAGCAGCTGGTCCTCGAACACTTCTTCGATCGGCGTTTCGTGATCGACGGTGCCGGCGGCGTCGCGCTGGGCTTCCAGCGCGGCAGGATCGGGGGCGAAACGACCCTCCGCCGCCGCCGCGGCATCCACCACGGCGATGACGCCGTCGACGGTGACGCGGGTCTTGATCGCCGGCCAGTGGAAGGCCTGGACCAGCGGCTTCGGCAGGGCGAGACCGCTGGTCTCGATCACGATGTGCTCGGGCGGCTCCGGCCGGGCCAGCAGCTTTTCGATGGCCGGGACGAAGTCGTCGGCGACGGTGCAGCACAGGCAGCCGTTCGCCAGCTCGATCACGTCGTCTTCGGTGCAGGTTGGGTTGCCGCAGGCGCGCAGGATGTCGCCGTCGATGCCAACGTCGCCGAACTCGTTGATGATGAGGGCCAAGCGTCGGCCGTCGGCCTTTTCCAGCAGGCCACGGATCAGCGTGGTCTTGCCGGCACCGAGGAAGCCGGTGATGACGGTCGCCGGAACCTTGCCGGCGGCCGTTTTCGCAAGTGCGGACATGGGCTTGTTTCCTTAACGCGCGCCGGGCTGGACCCGCAGGGCCGGGCGGGACTCGGTCTCGCGGACCAGACCGCTCATCAGCCAGCCGCAGGCCGAGCCCAGGATCGCCCAGAACAGGGCGGCCCCGCCAAGAGAGGCGGTGACGAAGCGGGCGGCCAATTCCGGCGGAACCGCACCTTCGGCGCTTTCCGGATGGGGCGCGCCGATCAGATGGGGCAATGCTGCGGCCAGGATGGCGGCGGCGACGACCAGACGGTTGCGGGCGAAGGCGAGCGCGGCCATGCCGACGCCGGCCCCGGCGGCGGCGGACAGCCACCAGAGCTGACGAAGCTCAAGCTCCGCCCCGGCCATGCCCGGCAGTTCGGGGGCCAAGCCGAAGGACGGCGCCAGCGAGACGGCGACGAAGCCGCCCATGCCCCACACCAGCCCGCGCCGCGCATCGACCGGCCGGCCGGCCAGCAGGATCCCCGCCCCCAACAGCAGCGCATAGGCGACACCGGTCAGCAGGTTGGCGACGATGGTCAGGCCGATGCGCTGCATCGCCTCGTCCAGCGTCGTCGGCACCCCTTCGCCGATCTCGCGCACGGGACCGTGCTGGTGCGCAGTCGCGCCGGCAGGCGCCACCGAAGGCGCCGGAGGCGGAGTGACCACCTCGTATTTCTCGGCTTCGAGGATCAGCGGGACGGTCGTCGCCTGCTGAACGACGGACGCGGCCGTGCCGGAGAGCACGCCCGCGACCAAAGCGGCTGTGAACAGCCGCCGGATCAGATCCATGACCCGCTGCTTAGTGGCAGGGGAACGCGAAGGAATGACGCGTGTCGTGGGCCGCGTCGTGGATCTGCTGCGGCTGGGCGAAGCCGACGCCGTACAGCAGGAAGCTGCCGAGCAGGATCGCGGCGAAGGCGGCGACCGCGGTCTGGGCGGCGCTGCGGGTCGCGGAACCGGCGGCATTCATGGAATGAGTGGTCATCGAAGACATCCTTGCTCTCCCGCCACACCCGGCGGGGTTGGGAAAGGTTGGTACGTCCGTCGGCAGGTTTCCTGGCTCGCGGGTCGCCGCATCGCCGTCCGCCTTCCCGGCCCATAAAGGACCAGTGGCATGATGGACGGGACGCTCGCCGCTTACAGTTGCGGGGGCAGCCGCGGCATTGGCGCTTCCAAAGAAGCACCGCACCGCATTCCCTATTATCCCCGCCGCCCGTCAGGACGGGCAGGGCACCGTCGGACGGCCACCATCGCAGTGCCGCGCGCGTTTGGCAAGCCCACAATAAGGCGTCTGCCGCACGGACGATCTTGCGCACCGACATTTTGGATGCTGTCATGTTTGGCGGACAGAGTGTCCGGAAATCCGACACTTTCCGGTGCTGAGGTGAGCGATTGGATAGAGGGCGCCGCAGCAAAACCGGAGGAGAAACAACGGGGCCGGGGCCCCGATCGAAGCGAACCCGGCCGTGGCACGCTTCGTGCGTACAACAATAGGTGAAACGTCCCGCCGCATGGCGGCTCCTGGGCTCGAAGCCCGGTCATAAGGACGAACGGGAGGAGAATTCGCGACCGATGAACGCCGCACCGAACGACGACATCATCCTGGAAGCGCGCAACCTGACGAAGGAGTTCAAGGGGTTCGTGGCGGTGAAGGAGGTGAACCTGCAGGTTCGCCGCGGCACCATCCACGCGCTGATCGGCCCGAACGGCGCCGGCAAGAGCACGGTGTTCAACCTGCTGACCAAGTTCCTGACGCCGACGCGCGGCCAGATCCTCTACAAGGGCCGCGACATCACCCGCACCAAGCCGGCCGACATCGCGTTGATGGGGCTGGTGCGCTCCTTCCAGATCTCGGCCGTCTTCCCGCATCTCAGCGTGCTGGAGAATGTCCGCGTCGCCTTGCAGCGGCCGCTCGGCACCAGCTTCCATTTCTGGAAGTCCGAATCGTCGCTCTACGACCTGCATCACCGGGCGCTGGAGCTGATCGAGGCGGTGAACCTCACCCCCTGGGCCGGCCACACCGCCGCCGAACTGCCCTATGGCCGCAAGCGCGCGCTGGAGATCGCCACCACGCTGGCGCTCGACCCGGAGGTGATGCTGCTCGACGAGCCGCTGGCCGGCATGGGCCATGAGGACATCGAGGGCACGGCGGCTCTCATCAAGCGCGTCGCCGCCGACCGCACCGTGCTGATGGTGGAGCACAACCTGTCGGTCGTCGCCCACCTGTCGGACACCATCACCGTTCTGCGCCGCGGCGAGATCCTGGCGGAGGGGCCGTACGAGGTCGTCTCCAAGAACCCGCAGGTGATGGAAGCATATATGGGGACCGGACATGCCTGACGGCGCGATGACCAAGACTGCCATGCTGGAGATCGCCGACCTGCACGGCTATTACGGCGAGAGCCATGTGCTGCACGGTGTCAGCCTGGAGGTGCGTCAGGGCGAGGTGGTGACGCTGCTGGGCCGCAACGGCGCCGGCAAGACCTCGACCATGCGCGCCATCATGGGGATCATGGGCAAGCGCACCGGCTCCATCCGCTTCCAGGGCCAGGAGCTGATCGGCATGGCCCAGCACAAGATCCCGCGGCTGGGCATCGGCTATGTGCCGGAGGAGCGCGGCATCTTCTCCTCGCTCAGTGTGGACGAGAACCTGACGCTGCCGCCGGTGGTGAAGGACGGCGGCATGACGGTGCCGCAGATCTACGACCTGTTCCCCAACCTGAAGGGCCGCGGCTCGACGCAGGGCACGCGGCTGTCTGGCGGCGAGCAGCAGATGCTGGCGATCGCCCGCATTCTGCGCACCGGCGCCAATCTGATCCTGCTGGACGAGCCGACCGAGGGTCTGGCCCCGGTCATCATCGAGCAGATCGGCGTCGCGGTGCGGGCCTTGAAGCAGCGCGGCTTCACCATCGTGCTGGTGGAGCAGAACTTCCGCTTCGCCGCCACCATCGCCGACCGCCATTACGTGATGGAGGAGGGCCATGTGGTGGACATGATCCCCAACGACCAGCTCGACGCCAACATGGACAAGCTCCACACCTATCTCGGCGTGTAGGGCGTCCAGCCATCTGACATCGCCGGCATGAACGTCGCCTTGGCCCGCAATTCGGGGCCGGGGCGGCGAACTGCCGCAGCTTGCCCGATTACGGCCACAGGGACCCGCGAAGGGAACCGGCCGACAATAAAACCAAGAGGGAGAGACCTTCTGATGCGCACGCTTCTTCTCGCCGGCACCGCCCTGCTGACGCTCGCCGGAACCGCGCTTCCGGCCTCGGCACAGGTGTCGGACAACGTCATCCGCATCGGCGTGCTGAACGACCGTTCCGGCATCTACGCCGATCTCGCCGGCGAAGGCTCCGCCATCGCCGCCCGGATGGCGGCGGAGGAGTTCGGCAACAAGGTCGCCGGCGCCCCGGTCGAGATCGTCGTCGCCGACCACCAGAACAAGGCCGACATTGCCGCGTCGAAGGCGCGCGAGTGGGTGGACACCGGCGGCGTCGACGTCATCGCCGACGTGCCGAACTCCGCCGCCGCCCTGGCGGTGCAGGGCATCGCCAAGGACAAGAAGCGCATCTTCCTGATGTCCGGCCCGGGCGCCACCGCGCTGAGCGGCGCGCAGTGCAGCCCCTACGGCTTCCAGTGGACCTACGACAACTACGCCATGGCCGCCGGTACCGGCCGCGCCCTGTATGAGCAGGGCAAGAAGAAGTGGTTCTTCGTGACCGCCGACTACGCCTTCGGCCAGTCGCTGGAGGAGGAGACCACCAAGATGGTGAAGTCGCTGGGCGGCACCATCGTCGGATCGGTGCGCCATCCGCTCGGCACCTCCGACTTCTCGTCCTTCCTGCTGCAGGCGCAGGGGTCGGGCGCCGACGTGATCGGCCTGGCGAATGCCGGCGGCGACACCGTCAACGCCGTCAAGCAGGCGTCCGAGTTCGGCATCACCCAGGCGGGCCAGAGCCTGGCCGGTCTGCTGATGTTCATCACCGACGTGAATGCGCTGGGGCTGCAGTCGGCGCAGGGCCTGATGCTGACCACCGGCTTCTACTGGGACATGGACGACCAGACCCGCGAATGGTCGAAGAAGTTCGAGGCCAAGGCCGGCAAGAAGCCGACCATGGTGCAGGCCGGCGTCTATTCGGCGGTGAAGCATTACCTGAAGGCGGTCGAGGCGGCGAAGACCGACGACGCCGACAAGGTCGCCGCCAAGATGCGCGAACTGCCGGTCGAGGACATGTTCGCCAAGAAGGGCAAGGTCGCCGCCAACGGCCGCATGTTCCACGACATGTATCTGGCCCAGGTGAAGACCCCGGCCGAATCGAAGGGCCCGTGGGATTATTACAAGATCGTCAAGACCATCCCGGCCGACACCGCCTTCATGGACCCGAAGCAGAGCGGCTGCCCGCTGGTGAAGTGAGGGGGCGGGCGCATCTTGCTCCCTCCCTAACCCTCCCCCGCTCTCGGCCGGCCGAAGGCCGGTCCGATCGAGGGA
>CBFGPE010000038.1:0-47371 GCA_965650625.1 uncultured Azospirillum sp.
CGGACCGCTTGGTCTCGCTGCTGGACGGCGTGCCGGCCAAGCCGGCGGAGCAGGCTCCGGACCAGTCCGCCACTGCGCCGGGTCAGCCGGCAGCCGCTCCCGAAGCGTCCACGCCGGTGATCGCGTCCGCTCCGCCTTCGTCGACTCCAGCCGCTCCCGCTGCGGTTCCGCCGTCCGCCGCCACCGCTCCGGTCGTGCCTGCCGCGCCGTCCCCGTCCACCACTTCCCCCGCAGCCGGTAGTCCGCAGGCCGTCGCGTCGGCGCCGTCCGCGGCACTGCCGTCGCCGGGGCAGCCTGCCGCGAAATCTCCGGCAGCCCCCGCGCCTGCTGCGGCAACGGCGGCGCCGGGCATCGTCAATGTTCCGGCCCCGCCGGCGGAGGACGATGACGAGGCCTCGCCGCAGGAGCCGACGCCGCTGAATGCTGCGACGGCACCGCCGGCCGCGCCCGCCGCCCCGGCGGCGACGGTGCCGGCCAACGGCAAGGTGTACGGCACGCTGAACACCAACGCGAAGCTGATCCTGAAGGCGACGCAGGACAGCTGGCTGCAGGTGCGCGACGGCGGCGACATCGTCTTCACCCGCGTGCTGAAGCCGGGCGATACCTTCCGTGTTCCCGACAAGCCCAACGTGAAGATCCGCACCGGCAATGCCGGCGGGCTGGTGGTGATGGCCGATGGCGGCGAGAGCCCGCCGCTGGGGTCCGTCGGGCAGGTTCTGCGCGACGTCACCATCGACGCTCATGGGGTGGTGCGGCGCTGACGCCCCGTGTCTGGGACACTGGTTCGGGGCAGCAGCCATGCAGCGGCGGCGCCCCACCACCGCCTTCTCCTAAATCCCGGGCCTTGAATCCTGGGCGCCGGAGCGCACTTCTGGCCTGACGCCGGCTGCGCTAGGATGCGGCATCCGGCATTGCTTTTCGCTGTCCAGAGGCTGACCTGAGATGACCGTCCGCGCCTACCGTCAGATCCTTCGCCGCAAATCGCGCCAGATTCGCGTCGGCAACGTGTTGGTCGGCGGCGACGCGCCGATCTCGGTCCAGACCATGACCAACACGCCGACCACCGACGTCAAGGCGACGGTGGAGCAGATCCAGGCGGCGGAGCGGGTGGGGGCGGACATCGTCCGCGTCTCCTGCCCCGACCGCGAGTCGGCGCTGGCGCTGAAGGAGATCGTTCGGCAGGTGAAGGTGCCGATCGTCGCCGACATCCATTTCCACTACAAGCGCGCCATCGAGGCGGCGGAGAGCGGCGCCGCCTGCCTGCGCATCAATCCCGGCAACATCGGCTCGGCCGAGCGGGTGCGCGAGGTGGTGAAGGCGGCCAAGGACCATGGTTGTTCGATGCGCATCGGCGTCAATGCCGGCTCGCTGGAGCAGGATTTGCTGGAGAAATACGGCGAGCCTTGCCCGGAGGCGATGGTCGAAAGCGCGCTGAACCACGCGAAGATCCTGGAAGACAACGATTTCCGCGAGTTCAAGATCTCGGTGAAGGCGTCGGATGCCTTTCTAGCCGTCGCCGCCTATCAGGGCTTGGCCGAGGCCTGCGATTACCCGCTGCACATCGGCATCACCGAGGCGGGCGGCCTGCGCGCCGGGACGGTGAAGTCGTCCATCGGGCTTGGCATGCTGCTGTGGTCGGGCATCGGCGACACGCTGCGCGTCTCGCTGTCGGCCGACCCGGCGGAAGAGGTCCTGGTCGGCTACGATATCCTGAAGTCGCTGGGCCTGCGCCGGCGCGGCGTCACCGTGATCTCCTGCCCCAGCTGCGCGCGGCAGAACTTCAACGTCATCAAGACGGTGGAACTGCTGGAGCAGAAGCTGGCCCATATCACCACGCCGCTGACCCTGTCGGTGATCGGCTGCGTCGTGAACGGCCCGGGCGAGGCGCGGGAGACCGACATCGGCCTGACCGGCGGCGGCAACAACACCCATCAGGTCTATCTGTCCGGCGTCACCGACCATCGGCTGAAGGACCAGGACATCGTCCAGCATCTGGTCGGGCTGGTCGAGAAGAAGGCGGCGGAGATCGAGGCGGCGAAGGCCGCGGCGGAAGCCGCCGAAGCCGCCCCGGAAACCACGCGAGACGTGGCCCCCGCCGCGGAGTAAGCTGCCCGGAATTCGGGCAGGGACAGCGACCCCAGGCGTGACCACCACCTCCTACCTCGTCATCGGCGCCAGCCACCGGACCTGCTCCGGCGTCGTCCGCGACCGCCTGTCCACCGACGAGGCGGAAGTGGCGGGCATGCTGGACCGGCTGCGTGCCGCCGGGGTGGGGCAGGCGGTGTGGCTCAGCACCTGCGACCGTGTGGAGGTGCAGGCGGTCCACGAGCGCCCCAACGAGGTGGCGCTGGCGATCGCCGAGGCGATGGCCGACCGTGCCGGCTTGCCAACCGCCGATCTGGCGCCGCAGCTCTACACCCGCACCGGCATCGACGCCGTGCGCCACCTGTTCGCGGTGGCCTGCTCCCTCGACAGCCAGATCGTCGGCGAGCCGCATATCCTGGGGCAGCTGAAGGCCGCCCACCGCAGCGCCGCCGGCGCCGGGATGACCGGGCCGGAGTTGGAGGCGGTGCTGCAGGCCGCCTATGCCGCCGCCAAGCGGGTGCGCAGCGAGACGCCCATCGCCGAGGGGGCAACTTCGCTGGCCGCGGCCGCCATCCAGGTGGCGCGCGATCTGCACGGCGACATCAGGCGCTGCGGTGCCCTGCTGGTCGGGTTGGGCGACATGGGCGCCCTGGTGCTGGAAGGGCTGCGCGAGGCCGGGCTGCCGCGGCTGACCGTCGCAGCGCCGGTGGACCGGCGGGCGGAAGCCGCGGCGCGGCGGCTGGACGGGCATTTCGCTCCCTGGGCCGATCTGGAGACGGCGATGACCGGCGCCGATATCCTGGTGACCGCAGCCGGTCTTGGGCGTTATATCCTGACCGCCCCGATGATGGAGGCGGTGCTGAAGCGCCGCCGCCGCCGGCCGGTCTTCGTGGTCGATGCCGCCATCCCGGCCGACGTCGATCCGGAGGTCGCCGGCATGGACGGCGCCTTCGTCTATGATCTGGGCGATCTGGAGCGGGTGGCGCTGCAGGGCCGTGTCGGGCGCGAGGCGGCGACCCAGGCGGCCTGGATGATCGTGGACGAGGCGGTGGCCGCCTTCGCCCGCGACCGTGCGGAACGTGCCGCGGTGCCTGCCGTGGCAGCGCTCCGCACCCATTTCGAGGCGGAACGGCGGCGCCTGCTGGCCGGGCATGCCGATCTGGACGCGGCGTCGGCGACGCGGTTGCTGGTCAACCGGCTGCTGCACGCCCCGTCGGAGGCGCTGCGGGCGCTGGCCGCCGACGGCAGCGGCGAGGGGCTGGCCGAACGGGCCGCGGCCGAACGGCTGATGTTCCGGCTTTTCGGGCTGGACAGGGGGACCGGCGCGGCACTGGAAGAGACTGAACGGGATAAGGACGAGCGACGTGAGCCTGGACGAGAAGTTCGATAAGGTGATGGCCCGGTATGACGAGCTGCGCGACACGCTTGCGGCCGGCCTGACCGAGTCCGGCGACTTCGCCCGGCTGTCCAAGGAATATGCCGACCTCACCCCGATCGCCGAGGCCATCGCGGAGTTGAAGAAGGGCCGCGCCGAGGCCGCCGATCTGGCGGAAATGATCGCCGCTCCCGATGCCGATCCCGAGATGAAGGCGATGGCGGAGGAGGAATTCCACGTCCTGACCAAGCGCATCCCGGAGCTGGAGCGCAAGGTGCAGATCTCGCTGCTGCCGAAGGACGAGGCGGACGAGAAGAACGCCATCCTGGAAGTGCGCGCCGGCACCGGCGGCGACGAAGCCGCTCTGTTCGCCGCCGAGTTGTTCGAGATGTACCGCCGCTATGCCGGCCTGCGTGGCTGGCGGTTCGAGGCGATGGACGTCAGCGAGACCGGCATCGGCGGCTATAAGGAGGCCACCGCCAACATCACCGGCCGCGGCGTGTTCGCCCGGCTGAAGTTCGAGTCCGGCGTCCACCGCGTCCAGCGCGTGCCGGCGACCGAGGCGCAGGGCCGCATCCACACCTCCGCCGCCACCGTCGCTGTGCTGCCCGAGGCGGAGGAGGTGGACATCCACATCGACGAAAAGGATCTGCGGATCGACGTCTTCCGCTCCTCCGGCCCCGGCGGCCAGTCGGTCAACACCACCGACAGCGCGGTGCGCATCACCCACCTGCCGACCGGGCTGGTGGTGAGCCAGCAGGACGAGAAGTCGCAGCACAAGAACAAGGCTAAGGCGCTGAAGGTGCTGCGCGCCCGGCTCTACGACATGGAACGCGCCGCCAAGGATGCCGTCCGCGCCGCCGACCGCAAGAACCAAGTCGGCAGCGGCGACCGCTCGGAACGCATCCGCACCTACAACTTCCCGCAAGGGCGCGTGACCGACCATCGCATCAACCTGACGCTCTACAAGATCGACAAGGTGATGGCCGGCGAGGCACTGGACGAGCTGGTCGACGCGCTGGTGTCCGAGGACGAGGCCGCTCGGCTGGCGGAGCTGGGGTGAGCGCATGAACCTCCGTACCCTGCGCGCGCAGGCCGAGGCGCGGCTGCGCGAGGCCGGTGTCGATACGCCGGAGCTCGACGCCCGCTATCTGCTTGAACATGTGCTGACCCTAACCCGCACCGATTTCGTTACGAACACGGAACAACTGATCCCCGACGCCGATGCCGCCCGCGCCCTGGCGCTGGTCGAGCGCCGCGCGGCGCGGGAGCCGGTGGGGCGCATCTTGGGTCACCGGGAGTTCTGGACCATCGACCTCGCCCTCAACCGGGACACGCTGGAACCACGGCCGGACACCGAGACGGTGGTGGAGGCGGTGCTCGCTGCCATTCCCGACCGAAAAGCCAATCTAAATCTCATCGATTTCGGAACCGGAACGGGTTGCATTCTGCTGGCGCTGCTGTCGGAGCTGCCGAACGCCACCGGTCTGGGCGTCGATCTCAGCCCATTGGCGGTGGAGGCGGCGGCCGGGAACGCCGAACGCAACGGGCTGGCGGCGCGCGCCCGCTTCCAGACCGGGGATTGGGCCAAGGGGATCGAGGATCGTTTCGATATCGTGGTGTCCAACCCGCCCTACATCCCCAGCGCCGACATCGCTACGCTGGAGCCGGAGGTGCGGGAACACGATCCACTCCGCGCGCTGGATGGAGGACCCGACGGGCTGGAGCCTTACCGCATCCTCGCCGCCGAACTGCCGCGCCTGCTGGTGCCCGGCGGGTTGGTGGCTTTCGAGGTCGGGCAGGGTCAAGCAGAGGACGTGGCGGCGCTGGTCGAGGCACAGGGGCTGGGCGAGACCGCCATCCTGTGTGACCTTGGTGGGGTAAAGCGTTGCGTCAGGGCACGAAAGGCATTGTGAGGCGGCCGCTTATCCAAAAAAACGGTTGGATCGGCGGGCTTTGGCGGGTAGTGTGCGGTACACGACCGCGAACCTATGGCCTGCGGAGCAAGAATCTCGGATGGTTTTCTGCCGAGCGCTGACCGCCATGGCCTGCCGCACGCGATGCGGACGCGTCGTTTGAACCCCGTGAGCGACCCATGGAAATCGTCCATGGCGGGCTTGGTGGCCGGGCCGCAAGGCCGGATGGCTGCCGGAGCGTTCCGGGGACTGCACTTCTCTTGCATGGGGCCTTAAGAGCCGAATGAGACAGGGACCGAACTCCAGGCGTTCGCGTGGTCGTGGCAACAGCGGCGGCGGGGGCAGCGGCGGTGGTGGTGGCGGGGGCGGCGGTGCCGGCCGGCGCCAGAATGTTCCGCTGCGTCACCAGACCTTCGACAGCAACGGCCCCGACGTCCGCATCCGCGGCAATGCGTGGCAGGTGCAGGAAAAGTATCAGGCGCTGGCCCGCGACGCGATGTCGTCCGGCGACCGCGTGCAGGCGGAAAACTACCTGCAGCATGCGGAGCATTATCTCCGCATCATCAACCAGATCCAGGAATCGGAAAACCGCCAGCGCGGCGGCCAGCCCAACAACGGGCATGGTCATCAGCCGCAGAGCGCCTCGCATGCCGGCGATGACGACGACCAGGGCGCCGAGGACGAGACCGACGGCGAGGAACGGGCGGCCGTCAACGCCTGAGGTTTCTTGGACCTAGGTTTAGTCGAGCGGCGTGACCGGGTCGCCCACCGCGATCCGGCCGCTGCCGATCACCCAGGCGCGCAGCAGGACTTGGCTGTGGCCAAGCCCGCGCTCCAGGATATTCGGCAGGCTGAGGTCGGCGACGCCGCTATCCGGGTTCACATCGTTGCCGGGTGTGCAGTCCAGCGCCTCCACCACCTCCAGCGTCGCGGCACCCAAGGTCAGGGTCCGGCCGATCCAGCCGCGTTCCGCCCATGGATCGATGCCGTCCACCAGCAGGTTGGCCCGCATCCGCCGGGGGTCGACCGGCTGCTTGGCGATCCGCTCTTCCAGGTCGCGCAGGCTGGCGAGGTTCAGCAGCGTGACCGACGGTTCCTCGCTGTTGCCGAAGGCGCCGTGCTGCGCTTCGATCAGCCGGGGCATGCCGGGGACGATCCCGGCCAGATAGGCGGCGAAGAACTGTTCCAGCAGCGTGCGGCCCATCGGCTGGTCCAGCCGGCCGCGCGACACCTGCCGTCCGCCGCGGCGGATGATCAGCGCACGCGTCGCCTCGTCGAACTCGGTCTGCAGCGCCGCCAGCTTTTCGGTGCGGTCCAGCGTGAAGAAGTCCGACGGCAGGCGCCAGCCTTCCGTCTCGGTATCCAGGGCTGCCGGGCCGTGCAGCAGGCCGTAACGGCGGTCGAGCGGGATCGCCTGGCCGGCGGTCAGGTCGGTGGCGGGAAGGTCCTGGCCGCTCATGCCCTTGACGGGATAGCGGCGGATGGCGGTCAGTGTGGCGTTCATTGCACTGCACAATGAAAGGGCTGGAGCGTCCCTGTCAACCGATGCGGTGCCTGTTTCTCACTCCACGGCTGGGATATCGGCAGCCGGGAGCACCCCGAACCGCCCGCTCCACCCTCTAATCTGGTGCCTTTACCAGCGTTCGGCGACCGGGCGGTGTCCCAGAAATTCCTCCAGCCGCCGTCCGGTGGCCGGGGACAGCCCGGCCGGCAGCCGGTCGAGCGGGAAGAACCGGGTCTCCACGATCTCAACCCCGTCCGCCTTGGGGCTGCCGCTCCAGCTGGGCACGACGAAAACGGCCACATGGTCGCTCGCGCCGTTGCGGAAGCGGGCATAGATGCCGAAAGGCTGAGCGGGGCGGTCGGCGATCAGGCCGACCTCTTCCCGCACCTCCCGCCTCATGGCATCGACCAGCGTCTCCCCGCGCCCGACGCCGCCGCCCGGCAGGTGCCAGCCGTCGACATAGCTGTGCCGGATCAGCAGGACACAGGGGGTGGCCGGGTCCGAGTCGTCGATGATGATCGCCCGCACCCCCATGGTCAGCGGCCGGGCGACCCGGTGCCAGACCCCGCGCAGGGTCCATGCGAGACGAAGCAGGCGGGCCGTCATGGTCCTGGGCATGGCGTGATGGGCGGGAACCGGCGACGGCTTCGTGGTGGGCGCGGCGGTGCGCGTGCTGGTGCTGGAGGCGGCCAAATCGGTCATGATGGACATCCGGAAGGACCCGTGGACGGCGGGCGGCTGGGACGGCGGGCGGGCGGAAGTCTAGCCGGGCTGGGCGCGTGCCGTGTAGGGGGGCAATCGGCGGGGCCGGAGCTACCCCTTTTCCACGGTCCTAGGCGGTCCGGCGGAGAGGGCGGTGGCGGCGTTTCTCCACCGATAACCTTTCTGCACCGATGGTCTTGCATGGTCCTGTGCCCTGCCTACATCTTCGGCGGCATCCTTGCGGATCGCACAGGTACGTGGATCGGATTGACCGGGCTGCCTCGCGGACGGTCGACGGGAGAAAGGGAAGCATCATGGATTTCGAGCAATACACCGAGCGCAGCCGCGGGTTCATTCAGGCCGCGCAGACCCTGGCCGTGCGCCGTGGGCATCAGCGCCTGACCCCGGAACATCTGCTGAAGACCCTGCTGGACGACAAGGAAGGCCTTGCCGCCAACCTGATCCGTGCGGCGGGCGGCGACCCGAAGGCGGCCCTGTCGGCGGTCGACGCTGAACTGGACAAGCTGCCGAAGGTGGAAGGCAGCGGCGCCGGTCAGCTCTACCTGACGCCCGAACTCTCCCGCGTCTTCGAACAGGCTGAGAAGGTCGCCGAAAAGGCCGGTGACAGCTTCGTCACCGCCGAACGCATCCTGCTGGCGCTGGCCATGGCCGACGGCACCCCGTCGGGCAAGGCGCTGAAGTCGGCCGGCGTGACACCGCAGGCGCTGAACACCGCCATCAACGACATCCGCAAGGGCCGCACCGCCGACAGCGCCAGTGCCGAGCAGGGCTATGACGCGCTGAAGAAGTATGCGCGCGACCTGACCGCCGCGGCGCGCGACGGCAAGCTCGACCCCGTGATCGGCCGCGACGAGGAAATCCGCCGCACCATCCAAGTCCTGGCCCGCCGCACCAAGAACAACCCGGTGCTGATCGGCGAGCCCGGCGTCGGCAAGACCGCCATCGTCGAAGGGCTGGCCCAACGCATCGTCAAGGGCGACGTGCCGGAAGGCCTGAAGAACAAGCAACTGCTGTCGCTCGACCTCGGCGCGCTGGTGGCCGGCGCCAAATATCGTGGCGAGTTCGAGGAGCGGCTGAAGGCCGTGCTGTCGGAAATCCAGGCGGCGGCCGGCGAGATCGTCGTCTTCATCGACGAGCTGCACACGCTGGTCGGCGCCGGCAAGTCGGACGGCGCGATGGACGCCTCCAACATGCTCAAGCCCGCGCTGGCGCGCGGCGAACTGCACTGCGTCGGCGCCACCACGCTGGACGAGTTCCGCAAGTATATCGAGAAGGACGCGGCGCTGGCCCGGCGCTTCCAGCCGGTCTTCGTGTCGGAGCCGACGGTGGAGGACACCATCTCCATCCTGCGCGGCCTGAAGGAGCGCTATGAGGTGCACCACGGTGTCCGCATCACCGACAGCGCCATCGTCTCGGCGGCGACCCTGTCCAACCGCTACATCACCGACCGCTTCCTGCCCGACAAGGCCATCGACCTGATCGACGAGGCGGCGAGCCGCCTGCGCATGGCGGTGGACAGCAAGCCGGAAGCCATCGACGAACTCGACCGCCGCATCATCCAGCTGAAGATCGAGCGCGAGGCGCTGAAGCGCGAGCAGGATGCCGCATCGCGCGACCGCCTGACCAACCTGGAGCGCGAGCTGTCCGACCTGGAACAGGAGTCGGCGGAGCTGACCGCCAAGTGGCAGGCCGAGAAGGACCAGCTGCAGGGCGCGCAGAAGATCAAGGAGGATCTGGAGAAGGCCCGCACCGAACTGGAGACGGCGCAGCGCGACGGCAACTGGGGCCGCGCGGGCGAACTGGCCTACGGCGTCATTCCCGGCCTGGAAAAGGCGCTGAAGGAGGCCGAGGAGCATGCCAGCAGCCGCATGCTGAACGAGGAGGTGCGCGACGGCGACATCGCCGCGGTGGTCAGCCGCTGGACCGGCGTGCCGGTCGACAAGATGCTGGCCGGCGAGCGCGAGAAGCTGCTGGCGATGGAGGAGAAGCTGCGCAGCCGGGTGATCGGCCAGGACGAGGCGATCGTCGCCGTGTCCAACGCGGTGCGCCGGGCGCGGGCCGGGTTGCAGGACCCGAACCGGCCGATCGGCTCCTTCCTGTTCCTCGGTCCGACCGGCGTCGGCAAGACCGAGCTGACCAAGGCGCTGGCCGAATTCCTGTTCGACGACGAGACGGCGATGGTCCGGCTCGACATGTCGGAATACATGGAGAAGCACTCCGTCGCCCGCATGATCGGCGCGCCTCCGGGCTATGTCGGCTATGAGGAAGGCGGGGCGCTGACCGAGGCGGTGCGCCGCCGGCCCTATCAGGTCGTGCTGTTCGACGAGGTGGAGAAGGCCCACCCCGACGTCTTCAACGTGCTGCTGCAGGTGCTGGACGACGGCCGTCTGACCGACGGGCAGGGCCGCACCGTCGATTTCCGCAACGTCGTCATCATCATGACCTCCAACCTCGGCTCGCAGGCGCTGGCCGAACAGGCGGAGGGCGAGGACAGCTCGGCGGTGCGCGACGAGGTGATGGAAGCCGTCCGTGCCCATTTCCGGCCGGAGTTCCTGAACCGCCTGGACGAGATCCTGCTGTTCCACCGGCTCGACCGCCGGCATATGGGCGGCATCGTCAAGATCCAGCTCGGCCGTCTGACGAAGATGCTCGCCGACCGCGAGATCATGCTGACGGTGGACGAGGCCGCGACCGCATGGCTGGCGGAGGCCGGCTATGATCCGGTGTACGGCGCGCGTCCGCTGAAGCGGGTGATCCAGCGCGAGCTGCAGAACCCGATGGCGACCCTGATCCTCGAAGGCCGCATCAAGGACGGCCAGACGGTGGCGGTCGGGGCGGAAGGCGGCTCCCTGACCATCGACGGCCAGCCGGTCAGCGGGCTGGTTCGCAAGGGGTGACGTCTGTGCCGGCCGCATTGCACCGATGAGTGCGATGCAGCTTTGTCGGGTGGCCGAACTGTGCGTATGATCGGCGGAACTGTTTAACATATCGAACAGTTTCCGCCGATCCCTCGCGGACGGCGGGGCAACGCACCCGAACGCCCGAACAGGAAGCCCCGTTCCATGACCGCTCCCGTCAGCACCGCCGGCAATTCCGCCGCCAGCCGCGACAAGGCCTTCGTTCTCCATCCCTACACCAACCTGGATGCCCACGAGACGCAGGGGCCGATGATCATCGAGCGCGGCGAAGGCATCCGCGTCTTCGACGACGGCGGCCGGGATTACATCGAGGGGATGGCCAGCCTCTGGTGCGTCTCGCTCGGCTGGGGGGAGGAGCGGCTGGTCCAGGCGGCGACCAAGCAGATGCGGCAGCTGTCCACCTATCACATCTTCGGCCACAAGTCGCACGAACCGGGCATCGATCTGGCGGAAAAGCTGATCGGGCTGGCACCGGTGCCGATGTCGAAGGTCTTCTTCGCCAATTCAGGCTCGGAAGCCAACGACACCGCGATCAAGCTGATCTGGTACTACAACAACGCGCTCGGCCGGCCGGAGAAGAAGAAGATCCTCTCGCGCCAGCGCGCCTATCACGGCGTGACGGTGGCGACCGCCAGCCTGACCGGGCTGCCCAACAACCACCGCGACTTCGACCTGCCGATCGCCCGGATCATCCACGGCGACTGCCCGCACCACTACCGCAACGCGCTTGAGGGCGAGAGCGAGGAGGCCTTCGCCACCCGCCTTGCCGAACAGCTGGAGGCGCTGATCCTGGCCGAGGGGCCGGACACCGTCGCCGCCATGTTCGCCGAGCCGGTCATGGGCGCCGGCGGCGTCGTGGTCCCGCCCGAAACCTACTTCGCCAAGATTCAGCCGGTGTTGAGGAAATACGACATCCTGCTGGTCGCCGACGAGGTGATCTGCGGATTCGGCCGCACCGGCAATTTCTGGGGCAGCCAGACCGTGGGCATGCAGCCGGACATCCTGACCTGCGCCAAGCAGCTGTCGTCCGGCTATCTGCCGATCTCCGCCGTCATGGTGTCCGACGCGATCTATCGCGCCTGCGTCGACGAGAGCAGGAAAATCGGCACCTTCGGCCATGGCTACACCTACTCCGCCCATCCGGTGGCGGCGGCGGTGGCGCTGGAAACGTTGAAGATTTACGAGGAACGCGATATCGTCGGCCATGTCCGCTCGGTCGCGCCGGCCTTCCAATCGCGGCTGAAGGCGCTGGCGGAGCATCCGCTGGTCGGCGAGGCCCGCGGCATCGGCCTGATCGGCGCGCTGGAACTGGTGGCCGACAAAGCGACCAAAACGCCCTTCGACCCGCCCGGCCGCGCCGGTGCGCTGATCAACGGTCTGGTTCAGGAAAACGGCCTGATCGTCCGCGCTATGGGCGACTCCATCGCGCTCTGCCCGCCGCTGGTGATCTCGGAGGCGGAGATCCACGAGACCTTCGACCGCCTGACCAAGGCGCTCGACGCCGCGGTGCCGGTCCTGCGGGGGTAAGGGCGGGGGTAAGGATCGGCGGAGGGGGTGGGGTGTCGCGCCCTATCCCCGCCGCAGATGCATCTTGCCCAGGCCGCCCAGCGCGTCGAACAGCTGGCGGAACTGGGTGAGGAACTGCTCCCAGGTCGCCTTCGTCGTCGGTTCGATGGCGGCGTGCAGGGCGCCCAGGCTGGTCTTGCCGTCGACCCTAGACAGGATCGGGCCGGCCAGCCGGGGCAGAGGCAGCGCCACCACGCTGCCCATCAGGTCGAACTCCAGGCTGCCGCCGGGCGGCACCGCCTTCGCCACCGTCGGTCCGTCGATGTCGCGCAGGACCGGGACCACGTCGGGATTGTCCGGTTGGATGCGGGCGGCCTCAAGATCGGCCGGGTGCAGCAGGTAGGCGATATGCTTGGTGAAGGCGCCGGTGATGCGCTCGGTCCAGGCGGCGCGCTCCAGCATGCCTATGCCTTCCAGCCGCTTGAGGACGCGGGCATCCTTGACCCACAGCGACGGCTCGTAGCGCAACGGGTCGATCAGCGTCGCGATGGCCAGCCCGGCGCTGTCCGCCAGTTCCGCCAGCTGCGGCACGCTGTAGGGGCGGTCGCAGCTGTGCAGCAGCAGGTCGTAGAGGTTGGCGTCGGCCAGCCGGTGGTCGCTGATGTGCGGGTTGTTCAGCAGCCAGTTGGTCGGCGGCAGCGCCTGGATCAGCCGGCGGGCCAGCGCCACCTTCTCGGCCGGCGGCAGCCCCTCGGTCATGCCGCGCAGCGCCTCCTGCATCGGATAGACGCCGGTGCGGCCATAGGGCGCGTAGACCATGATGCCGATGCCGCCGCCGGGCGCCAGAGCGCCGGCCAGCGAGCGCAGGCCGGCCGACGGATCGTCCAGATGGTGCAGCACGCCGCAGCAGTCGATGTAGTCGAACGGCCCGCCTTCCGAGACAAGCCCATCCAACTCAAGCAGCGAACCCCGGCGGAAGTCGATGTTGGTCAGGCCGCGCGCCTTGGCCCGCGCCTCGGCGACGGCGCGGCTGGCGTCGGACAGGTCGATGTAGCTGATGCGGCCGGGATTGCCGGCGTCGGCCATCTGCTGCGCCAGCATGATGGTGCCGTCCCCCGTGCCGCCGCCGGCCACCAGCACGCGCAACGGCTTGCCATGGTCGATCCGGCCGCCGAAGACGTGCTGGACCAGCTCGTCCAGATGGCTGGGCGAGCCGGTGATCAGGCGCTTGGCCTCGTCGGCCGGATTGCGCGCCGGATAGGGATAGGCTTCGTACTGGGCGCGCAGGTCGTCGATGCTCATGGGAGACTGCTCATAAGGAACGGGCGCGGCGACCATAGCACCGCGCCCGCCCTTGCGGCACCCGTTCGGTGGCAGGTCCTGGACGATCTCAGTCCGCCAGTGGAACACAGATCTCCGTCAGCCACTCGGCCGGCGGCAGGGCGCGCGGGTTGTTGAGATATTCCTCGTAGCAGGGGCTGTCACCGGGCGTGTGCCCGCTGTTGGGCAGCCACTCGCCGTAGAGCCAGCGGTAAACCGCACCCAGTTCGGCATAGGGTCCCTGGTGCCGGACCACGGCATGGCGTCCGCCGGGGATATCAACCACGCGGACCACCCCGTCCTCCACGACACCCAGGTCCAGCATCAGGCCGGCGAAGGAGCGCAGTTCCTCCGGTTTCACCGATTCGGGATCATCGTAATAGATGGCGAAGCTGCGGGTGCCCGGCCCGGTGAGCCCTTGCTTCGACGCCCAGGCATAGAGCCGGTCGAAGCTGACGCCGATCGTCATGTAAGGGCCGGTGTGCGGCAGCCCGACGATCCGGTAGGCGGGTAGATGGCGGATTTCGACCTCGTGCATGCTGTCCTCCGTTTGATGACCGGTCGGGACTGGAGGATGCAGCCGTCCCCGCTTGCGGTATGCGGCCGGCGTCACGCCATAGCTCTGCCCGAAGGCGCGGGTGAAGGCCTCGACGCTGCCATAGCCCGCCCGCCGGGCGACGGCCGGCATGGCGATGCTGTCGCGCACCAGATCGCCTGCCGCCCGGTGCAGGCGCAGCCGGCGCAGCGTCTCCGCCGCCGTCTCGCCGGTGATCGCCCGGTAGATGCGGTGGAAATGGTAGGGCGAGAAGCAGGCGACCTCCGCCAGCCGGTCGAGATCGACCGGATCGTCCAGATGGGCGGCGATAAACGCCACCACCCGTTCGATCCGGTCGCCGTAATCGAGCCGCGTGCCGGGCTTGGCCGCAACCGCGGAACACGGCACAGGCCAAGCTGCCGACGGGCCGGCGGAGATGCTGTCGTGGGTCATGGGGTGACATCCTCCAGTCCCGCCGATGCTAGCCGGCAGCCGCTTGATCGCGCTTGCGGAGTTAAGCCGACGGCCAGCCCGCCGCCGGACGCACCTCGCCCACCCGCGTGCCGGCGCGGTTCAGCAGCGGGGCGGTCAGCAACTGCGGCACCCGCGCCCATTGGGCGTCGGTCAGCGCCCCGGTCGAGCGGATCAGGGTGGCCAGGGCCACCTCGCGGGCGCGGGCGGCGCCATCCTCGATCTTCAGCGCGATGCCGATGCCCTGCTCCGGGATCACGGCGCAGCCGACCCCCTCGGCTCCGCCCTTGACCAGCACGGCGCCGCCGGCCGCCTCCATCAGCGCGGTGTCGAAGGTGCCGGTGCCGCCGATCAGGAAGGGGTGCTTGCCCCAGGCGGCAGCGATGCGGGTGACGGCTTCGGCCCGTGCGTCAGGCAGGTCGACCGGGTCGGCGATGCGGGCCATGGCATAGGCGATGGCACCCAGCGGGATGCCGATGGTGGGGATGGAACAGCCGTCGACGCCCCATGGCGCGCCGAACAGATCCTGGCCGGTCATCTGCTCCATCACACCCAGGATGCGCTGCTGCACCGGGTGTTCGTAGCGGACATAGCCCTTCAGCCGCTCGCCCTTGTGCTTCGCCGTGGTCAGGAAGCCGCTGTGCTTGCCGGAGCAGTTGTTGTGGAAGGCGGTCGGCGCCTCGCCGCGGCGGACCAGATCCTCGGCGGTGGCGGGATCATAGGGGACCTGCGCGCCGCATTCGTAATCGTCGAGCGTCAGCCCGACCCGCTCGGCCCAGGACCGCACCAGCTCGGTGTGCCGCGCCTCGCCGTTGTGGGAGGCGCAGGCCAGCGCCAGCTCCTCGTCCCCCAGTCCGAAGGCGTCGAGCGCGCCGCTTTCCACCAGCGGGATCGCCTGCAGCGACTTGATGGCGGAGCGCGGGTAGATCGGCGCGTCGATGTCGCCCCAGCGCGCCAGCACATGGCCGCCGGCATCGACGATGCAGGCACGGGCGCGGTGGACCGACTCCACCAGGCTGCCGCGCGTCACCTCGACGGTGATCGGGCTTTCCGCCGGGCCGGAGAGGTCGGCGCGGCCTTCGGCACTCTCGCCATGGTGGTGGGAATGGCCGTGGTGGTGATCCCCACCGCAGCAGGAGTGATCGTGCGTATGGTCTTGGCTCATGCCGGCAAGCTTGCCTCGGGCGGACGGTGGCGGCAAGCTCCCGCCCGGTTATCCTTACCTAGATCGGTGGGTTCTTCATGCGTGGTTATTTCGGAATCGGGGTGGAGCGGATCAGCAAGCCGGGCAATGTCGGCAACCTGATGCGCACCGCCCATGCCTTCGGCGCCTCCTTCTTCTTCGCCATCGATCCGGAACCGGATCTGCGGGAGACGAAGCTGGTCGACACTTCGGGCGCCACGCTGCACCTGCCGCTCTACATCCACGAGCGGGTCGCCGACTTCACCCTGCCCAGGGACTGCATGCTGGTCGGGGTGGAACTGACCGACGACGCGGTGGAACTGCCGAGTTTCCGCCACCCGTCGCGCGCCGCCTATGTGCTGGGGCCGGAGCGCGACAGCCTGTCGCCCGCCCTGCTGGCGCGCTGCGACCATGTGGTGAAGATCCCGATGTCCTTCTGCATCAATGTCGGCGTCGCCGGAGCGCTGGTGATGTATGACCGCATGATCTCGCTCGGCCGCTTCGCCGAGCGCCCAGTCCGCCCCGGCGGCCCGCTGGAGGCGCCGGCCCAGCACCGGCACGGCCGCCAGATCATGCGCAACGCCGACCGCCGCCGCCGCATTCGCGGAGAACAGAAGCCGGCCGAGAGTGACGGCGACGAGTAAGGGTCGGGATCAGACCGGCAGCGGATCGTCCCCGGCGACGGCGCAGATCCGCTGCACCACCGCGGGCTTGGGCGCCGACACCTCTCCCTGTTCGAAGGCCACCACCTGTAGCGTGCCGCGCACCGCCTCCAGCAACTCGCCCCGGCGCAGCAGGAAGTCGGGGGAGGAGGGGCGGCCGAAGCGGGCGTTGCCGTCGGCGAAGGTCTCGTAGATCAGCAGGCCGCCCGGCTCCAGCGCCGCCAGCAGGGCGGGGAAAAGCGGCCGGTGCAGGTAGTTCGTGACGACGATCCCGGCGAAGCGGGTATCGGCGGGCAGGGGGCCGAGGCGGCCTGCCGAATCGCCGGTTTCCAGATCGGCCCTTTCCAGATCAGCTTGGACCAGGGTGACGCCGGCAATGCCCTCCAGGTCGGCGACGCCGCCGAGGTCGCGGTCCAGTCCGACCACCGGATGGCCGCGCCGATGGAACAGCCGCAGATGCCGGCCGCCGCCGCAGGCGAGGTCGAGCACCGGGCCGCCCGCGCGCACCAGTGGGGCGAATCGCTCCACCCAGGCGGAAGGCGGCGATTGCGGATGCGGTGTCGGCATGGCGGATTTTCCTTATCCTGTCTTTTTTTCGATGGCCGCGGGAACGATATCACAGGAGGTACGCGCGACCGGCCCGTCCGGTGTTTGACGGCGCGGCCCGGCCGTGCTGAATTAGGGCGCTTCCCGAGTCGCGCCGCAACCCGGATCGGCGTGCCTGGGCCTGATTGTCCTGCTGCGGGTTAGTTTGGGGCTTGTGGGGATATGATCCTCTTCGCGTTGAGATGCTCGGCCGACCACCAGTTCGAGGCGTGGTTCCGCAACGGCGCCGCCTATGACGAACAGGCGGCGGCGCACCAGATCGCTTGTCCGATCTGCGGCGACACCGTCGTCGGCAAGGCGCCGATGGCCCCGCGCATCGCCAAGGGAGTCGCCAGGGCTGCCGACCGCGCCCGCGAACAGGCCGAAGCGGTGGCGGCGAACGCCCCGCCGTCCGCTGTGCCGGCTGCGCCCTCCAACGCCGTGCCCGCGGCCCTTCCCGCGACGATCCCCGCACCCGTCCCTCTGCCGAACGCCGCCGACGTCGTCGCCGCCCTGCCGCCCAGCCTGAACGACGCCCAGCGCGAGGCGGTGGCGGAGGTGATGCGGCAACTGACCGAGGTGCGGCGCAGCGTGGAAAAGAACTGCGACTATGTCGGCGACCGCTTCGCCGAAGAGGCGCGGCGCATCCATTACGGCGAGTCCGACCCGCGCGGCATCTATGGCGAGGCGTCGGACGAGGAAGTTGCCGAACTTCACGAGGAGGGTGTGACCTTCCATCGCATCCCCTGGATTCCGCGCACCGACTCCTGAGCGCGGTCGGCGGGGAGATCGGCGGCCACTGCACCGGCCGGCCGGCGGATCGCCACTGATTCCGCACGCAACCATTTGAAAAACTGACTATTTGCAGGGCGCTCCCGACGGGGCGCGCCTTTGCATTTTCGGCTATTCCATTGAATTGACATTGTTTTTTGGCCTGCACCGGCCTGCCGGCGACCCGCCCCATCGACCAAGGTAGGGGGTGCGCCCAACAATGATCTGTATCAAACAATTGGGCAGGTCAAGGGCGTACGAATTACGGGGAGAAACCCGGACGCGACCGCCCGGACGGCAATTGCCAGCCAGTCTCTTGGACGTGTCTCTCGGACCCAGCCTTGCGGACGGCCGGACGCTTGCCGGCACTCGATGAGGGGACGCACATGAATCAAAATGCACAACGGATCATAAACAATCCGAAGTTCCAGGAACTGGTGGCCAAGCGGTCCGCCTTCGCCTGGACTTTGTCGATTGCCATGCTGGTCATCTATTTCGGCTTCATTCTGCTGGTGGCCTTCGGGAAGGACTTCCTGGGCACGCCCATCGGTTCGGGCGTCACCACCTGGGGCATGCCCATCGGCGTCTTCACCATTCTGTCCGCCTTCATCCTGACCGGCATCTACGTTCAGCGGGCGAACGGCGAGTTCGACGAGCTGAACCGCCAGATCCTGGAGGAAACCAAGTGATGCGCGCCGTTACCACCCGCATCGCCAGCACGGTCGCCGCGACGGCCGCCGCGGCCGGCGCCCTGGTTCCCGCCTCCGTCTATGCCGCCGGCGCCGTCGACGGTGCGGTGCAGAAGCAGGCGACGAACGTCGAAGCCATCGTGATGTTCATGGCCTTCGTGCTGTTCACGCTGGGCATCACCTACTGGGCGGCGCGCCGCACCAAGTCGGCCAAGGACTTCTACGCCGCCGGCGGCGGCATCACCGGCTTCCAGAACGGCTTGGCCATCGCCGGCGACTACATGTCGGCGGCCTCCTTCCTCGGCATCGCCGGCCTGGTGTACGCCAACGGCTTCGACGGCCTGATCTACTCGGTCGGCTTCCTGGTCGGCTGGCCGATCGTGCTGTTCCTGATCGCGGAGCGGCTGCGCAACCTCGGCAAGTACACCTTCGCCGACGTCGCCTCCTACCGCTTCCAGCAGACGCCGATCCGCACGCTGTCGGCCTGCGGCTCGCTGGCGACGGTCACCTTCTACCTGATCGCCCAGATGGTCGGCGCCGGCAAGCTGATCCAGCTGCTGTTCGGTCTCGACTACATGGTCGCCGTCATCATCGTCGGCGTGCTGATGATCGGTTACGTGACCTTCGGCGGCATGCTGGCGACCACCTGGGTGCAGATCATCAAGGCGGTGCTGCTGCTGTCCGGTGCGTCCTTCATGGCCTTCATGATCATGGCCAAGTTCGGCTTCAGCCCCGAGGCGATGTTCAAGGCCGCCGTCGACGTCCATCCGAAGGGTCTGGCCATCATGTCGCCGGGCGCGCTGGTGTCCGATCCGGTCGACGCCATCTCGCTGGGCCTGACGCTGATGTTCGGCACCGCCGGCCTGCCGCACATCCTGATGCGCTTCTTCACCGTCTCCGACGCCAAGGAAGCCCGCAAGTCGGTCTTCTACGCCACCGGCTTCATCGGCTACTTCTACATCCTGACCTTCATCATCGGCTTCGGCGCCATCGTCCTGATCCTGGGCAAGGATGCCAACGGTGCCTATCCGTTCCTGACCGCCGCCCCGGCGGAAGGTGTCAAGGCGGCCGTCGCTTCGGTCATCGGCGGCACCAACATGGCGGCCATCCACACCGCCCATGCGATCGGTGGCGACCTGTTCTTCGGCTTCATCTCCGCCGTCGCCTTCGCCACCATCCTGGCGGTGGTCGCGGGTCTGACGCTGGCTGGTGCCTCGGCCGTATCGCATGACCTCTACGCCTCGGTCTTCGCCCGTGGCCGTGCCAACGAGGCCGACGAAATCCGCGTGTCGAAGATCACCACGGTCGTCATCGGCATCATCTCCATCATCCTCGGCATCGCCTTCGAAAACCAGAACGTCGCTTTCATGGTGGGTCTGGCCTTCGCCATCGCCGCTTCGACCAACTTCCCGGTCCTGCTGATGTCGATGTTCTGGGGCAAGATGACCACCCGCGGCGCCGTCATGGGCGGTGCGATCGGCCTGATCTCCGCCTGCGTCATGATCGTGCTCGGCCCGACGGTGTGGAAGGCCGTGCTGGGTCACCCGACCGCCATCATGGGCTACGCCAACCCGGGCCTCTTCTCGATCGTCCTCGCCTTCGTCGGCATCTGGTTCTTCTCGATCACCGACAACAGCGCGCAGGCCCAGAAGGAGCGCAAGGACTTCGAAGACCAGTATGTCCGGTCGCAGACCGGTCTGGGTGCCGAGGGTGCGTCCGCCCACTAAGAAGAAGAACCCCCACTAAGAAGAAGAACCAAGGAAGGGATCGCGTCTCGCACCGCATCCCTTCCCCCCTCGGGCGAGCCTGAAACCGGGGGCCAAATCCGGGCGGTGACCGAACCACGCTGCCAAATGTCGCACCCGCTTCCGGCGTCCCGCCCGGCGGGTGTATCCTGAAAAGCGCCTCCGGACTCGATCCGGGGGCGCTTTTTTCATGATCAGCCATCTCCCGACCCAGCCATTTCCCGACGGAGTCCGCCCGTGCAGCATGCGATGCCGACCGCTTCTCCGGACTTCGATTTCGGGCGTCCGCCCTTCGACCTGCTGACGGAGGGGCAGCGCGCGGCACTGGCCGGCGCGCTCGACATCGCGCTCTATCCGCGCGACACCGTCATCCTCAGCCGGGAGGAACCGGCCGACGCGCTGTATGTCGTGCTGCGCGGCGCCGTGCAGGAACGCCGCGGCGGCGAGGTGGCGGCGGTTCATGGTCCCGGCGACCGGTTCGGCCTGCAGGCGCTGTACGCCACCGCCGGCGGCGGAGCTGGCGTGACCGGCGCCCGCCGCTTCGTCGCGGCGGAGGAGTGTGCCTGCCACCTGATCCCGCGCGCGGCGCTGGAGGCGCTGGCCGCCGAGAACCCGGCATTCGGCACCGCCATTCTCGGCGATTTCGCGCAGCGCATGCGCGATCTGGCCGCCTTGCGCTCCAACCGCGAGATGGCGGCGCTGACCATGGCGCGCATCCGGCATGCCTATCTTCACCCGCCGCTGTTCGTCGATGCCGCCGCCAGCCTGCGCGACGCTGCCGAGGCGATGCGGCAGAACCGCGCCAGCAGCGTGCTGGTGCAGGGCGCGGACGGCACCACCGGCATCCTGACCGGCACCGACCTGCGCGATCTGGTGGTGCTGGACGGCCGGCCGGTGACCGACCCGGTCGGCCCGCTCGCCCGCTACGGTCTGCTGACGCTGGACCGAGACGACCTTCTGTTCCACGCGCTGGTGCTGATGACCAAGCATGCGGTGCGCCGCATCGTGGTGACGGAGAATGGCGCCATCGTCGGGCTGTTGGGGCAAAGCGACCTGCTGGCGGTGCTGTCCAACCATTCCCAGGTCATCGGGGTCCAGGTGGAGCATGCCACCGATTCCGCCGACCTGCGCCGGGCCAGCCGCTCCATCGTCGAGCTGATCCGCACCCTGCACGCCACCGGCGTGAAGGTCGCCTTCATCGCCGATCTGGTGACGGAGCTGAACCGCCGCATCTTCCGCAAGCTGTTCGAACTGCTGGCCCCGCCGGACCTTCTGGCCAACAGCTGCCTGATCGTCATGGGCAGCGAGGGGCGCGGCGAACAGCTGCTGAAGACTGACCAGGACAACGGCCTGATCCTGCGCGACGGCTTCGACTGCCCCGACCTGCCGCGGATCGCCGCCGACTTCACCCGCCATCTGGTCGAGTTCGGCTATCCGCCCTGTCCCGGCAACATCATGGTCTCCAACCCGGAGTGGACTCGGCCGCTCGCCGGCTACAAGGATGCGCTGTTCAACTGGGTGCACCGCCCGGACGAGGCGGCGCAGATGAACCTCGCCATCTTCTACGACGCCGCCCCGGTGGCCGGCGACGCCACGCTGCTGGCGGAGGCGAAGGACTATCTGCTGAGCCGCCTGCAGGACAACCAGATGTTCTTCACCCAGTTCGCCCGGCCGGCCCTGTCCTTCGACACGCCGAGCGGCCTGCTCGCCGCCCTGTTCGAGCGGCGGCGGGCGGAGCCGGTGGACATCAAGAAGGCCGGCATCTTTCCCATCGTCCATGGCGTGCGCGCGCTGGCGCTGGAGAAGCACCGGGCGGAGACCAACACGGTGGAGCGCATCCAGGTGTTGGCCGAACTGGGCGCGCTGGACCGCAAGATGGCCGCCGATCTGGTGGAGGCCTTCACCATCCTGTCGACCATCCGTCTGAAGGCGCGCGTCGATCTGCCGGATGAGGAGGAGGGGGCGGAACTGGCGATCGACAACCTCGTCCACCCCGACAGGCTGGGCAAGCTGGACCGCGACCAGTTCAAGGACTGCCTGGCACTGGTGAGAAGCTTCAAGGAGCTGATCGCCCACCATTTCCGCCTGAATCATTGAGGCGGCGACGATGGGATACCCCGATCACGGCGATACCGACCGCAGGGAACGCGTGGCGATCCATTGCGAGGCGACCAGCTTCGATCCGGAGGCCGCAACGCCTCTGGCCTTCGCCGCCATCCGCATCCGTGGCCCCCGCATCCTGACCGGAAGCGCGCTGCTGCTCCATCCCGGCAGCGACACCGGCCTTGCCGAGGCCGGCGACCGGCTGCACGCCTTCATCGGCGACCGTCCGCTGGTGGGCTACTACCTCGACTTCTCCGTCGCCATGGCGGAGCGTTTGACCGGGCGGCCGCTGTCGGACGAGCGGACGGAGGTGTCGAGCCTCTATTACGCCCGCAAGATCCGCAGCCTGTCCAAACAGGCGATCGATCTGCGGCTGGACAGCATGATCCGCGACCTCGACCTGCCGGTCCGGCCCGACGGCGCCTTCGGCATCGCGCTGACCGCCGCCATGGCGTGGCTGCGGCTGACGCAGGACGGGCGCTGAGCGGCCAGAGACTGAGAAATCAGTAGCCCAGACGCTCCACCGCGACGTCGCGATCGTGGGTCAGCGACGGGACCATGCCGCGGGCTTCCGCCACCCGATCGAGGTCGAGGTCGGCGGTGATGAAGCCGACATCGGTGCCGGCATCGGCCAGCACCTCGCCCCAGGGGGCGATCAGCAGGGAGTGGCCGTAGGTCTGGCGGCCCTGGTCGTGGCTGCCGGTCTGGGCCGGGGCGACGACGAAGCAGCCGGTCTCGATGGCGCGGGCGCGCAGCAGCGTGTGCCAATGCGCCCGGCCGGTCGGCACGGTGAAGGCGGCCGGCACCGTCAGGATCGACGCCCCCGCCTGGGCCAGCGCCCGGTACAGATAGGCGAAGCGCACGTCGTAGCAGACCGTCATGCCGATGCCGCCCCAGGGGCTGGCCGCCACCACCGCCCGCTCGCCCGGCCGGAAGGTCGCCGATTCGCGATAGGACTCGCCGTCCTTCAGCGTGACGTCGAACATGTGGATCTTGTCGTAGGAGGCGACGACCTGCCCCCCGGCATCGAACAGATAGCTGCGGTTGGCGGCGCGCCCGTCGTCGAGCAGGATATGCAGGGTGCCGCCCAGGATCCAGGCCCCGGTCTCCCGCGCCAGATCGGCGAAGAAGGGGATGCCGGGATGCTCCGCCTCGGTGCGGACGCGCTCCATGGTCTTGGCGCGGCCCTGGACGATCCAGCCGACATTCTCGGGCAAGGCAATGAAATCCGCCCCGGTGTCGCGGGCGCGGCGGACGAGGTCGCCCGCCGCCCGCAGGTTCGGCTCAAGCTCCGTCCCCGCATTCACCTGGACGCAGGCGGCCTTTAGAATGCCGCTCAGGCCGTCGCTCATGCGGCGATGCCGAGCAGCGGGTCGAGCTTGCCGGCGCGGTCAAGCGCGTGGATGTCGTCGCTGCCGCCGTAGGGCTTCCCGTCGATGAAGATCTGCGGGACGGTGGTCCGGCCCTCCGACCGCTCGATCATCTCGCTGCGGCGGCCCGGCTGGGCGTAGAGGTCGATTTCCTCGTATGTCACGCCCTTGCCGTCGAGCAGGCTCTTGGCCCGCATGCAGTAGGGACAGAAGGGCGTGGTGTAGATGACGACGTCGGCCATGCCACTGGGCTCCTGTTGCAGGTGGAGAAACTATAGGATCAACCTGCGGGAGGCGCCAGACGTTGCAGCCCGCGCGGAACGCCGGTCAGCGTCGCCGGGCACGCTCCTTTTCAAGCGTCAGCGATGCACCACGCGCGCCAGCGTCAGCACGTCGACCCGGGCCGCCCCGGCGCGCAACAGGATCCGCGCGCATTCCGCCAGCGTCGCCCCGGTGGTCATCACGTCGTCGACGATCACCAGTCGCTGTCCCGTCACCGATTGTCCCGGCCGCAGGCGGAAGGCACCCTTGACGTTGCGATGACGCCCCTGGCGGTCCAGCCCGCCCTGGGTCGGGGTGGACCGGCGGCGTTGCAGCACGTCGGGGGTGGCGGGAACGCCGCAGTGGCGCGACAGCGCCTGCGCCAGCAGGGCCGCCTGGTTGTAGCGGCGGTGGAACAGGCGGGCGCGGTGCAGCGGCACCGGCAGCAGCCGGTCGGCATCTTCCAGCAACTCCCGCCCGGCGCGGGCAAGCCAGACACCATAGGCCTTGGCGGCATGGATGCGGTCGCCATGCTTGAAGCCCAGCACCAGCGGCCGGCTGCCGTCGTCATAGGCCAGGACGGCGCGGGCGCGGGCGAAGGGGGGCGGGGTGGCCATGCAGGCGCCGCACAGCGTGCCCTCCTGCGCCTCATATTCGAAGGGAAGTCCGCAGCAGGCGCAGAGCGGCGGAGCGATGAAGGTCAGCTTGACCCAGCAGGTGGCGCACAGGCCGCCCTGGCGGTCCACCGCCTCGCCGCAGCTGAGGCAGCGCGGCGGCAGCAGCGCGTCGAGCAGCAGGGTCGCCGCACCTGCCGCGGTGCGGCCCAGTCCGGACAGGATCGCGGATGGCTGCATCGCCGCCGCCCCGGTCACTGCAGCATGGCGATGCGTTCGAAGATCACGCCGGTGTAGTCGCGCAGCGCCAGATAGATCGCCGGGCCGGTGACGAACAGGATCAGCAGCGTGGCGAAGAATTTGGTGTCCTGCTGCAGCGACGCCTCGTTGATGTGGGTGACGCTCTGGAACAGCATCAGCCCGGCCGACAGCACTGCGGTGATGCCCAGCGGTGCCAGCGAAATCTTCAGGATGACCATCAGGGCTTCGTGGCTGACGGCGATGGCTTCGTCGATGCCCATTCCAATGCCTGTGCGGGTGGTGGCGTGGCGAAGGTGGCTTGAAGAAGGTGTCTGGGCTGCGAGTGTAGCACGGTTGTCGCGCCGCCGGGCTGGGGTATAGTGCGGGCATGACAAGCCCCGACAGCATGACCGTCTTCGACCGCGCGCTGGTCCGCCGCCGCCGCGACCGCGCCGTCGCCGAATTCACCGACCACGCCTTCCTGTTCGAGGAGATCGCCGACCGCCTTGCCGACCGGCTGGAGGACGTGATTCGTCCCTTCCCGCTGGCGCTCGACGTCGGCTGCCACGACGGGGCGATGGGACGCATCCTGAAAGGCCGCAAGGGGATCGAACGGCTGGTCGCCTGCGACCTGTCGCCGGACTTCGCCCGCGCCGCCGGTGGTTCGGGCAATCCCACCGTCGCGGCCGACGAGGAGTTCCTGCCTTTCGCCCCCGGCAGCTTCGATCTGGTGGTCAGCAATCTCAGCCTGCACTGGGTCAACGACCTGCCGGGTGCCCTGGTGCAGATCCGGCAGGCATTGAAGCCCGACGGATTCTTCTGCGCCTCCATGCTCGGCGGCCAGACGCTGGCCGAACTGCGCCGCTGTCTCTTCGAGGCGGAGATGGAGGTGTCGGGCGGCGTCTCCCCCCGTGTGTCGCCCTTCGCCGAGATCAAGGACGCCGGCGGGTTGCTGCAACGCGCCGGCTTCGCCCTGCCGGTGGTCGACAGCGACGTCATCACCGTGACCTACTCCGACGCCTTCGCCCTGATGCGCGAGCTGCGCGGCATGGGCGAGACCAATGCCGTTCTGGCCCGTCGCAAGGTTCCGGCAACCCGGTCCATGCTGTTCGACGCGGCCCAGCGCTATGCCCAGCTCTATGCCGAGCCGGACGGGCGGATTCCGGTGACCTTCGAGGTGCTCTATCTCGCCGGCTGGTCGCCGCATGAAAGCCAGCAGCAGCCGCTGAAGCCCGGCAGCGGACAGATTCCGCTGGGCGACGCGCTGAAGGGCAAGGGCCTGCATTGAGCCAGGAGGTGAGGGGCTGGTTTACGCAACCAGCTTCCAGGCCATCCAACCCAGAACCCCGGCGTTCACCAGCATGATCGCCGGGGCGACGCGGGCGACGGCGGTCCGCCAGGTGCGGCCGGCGATGTGGCCGGCCAGCCCGACCGCCAGCAGGCTCGGTACCGTGCCGAGCGCGAAGGCGGCCATGCCCAGCGCGCCGGTCAGCGCGCTGCCGCTCGCCGCCGCCACCGCGATGGCGCCATAGAGCATCCCGCAGGGGATGAAGCCCAGCGCCACCCCCAGCCCATAGCCGCGCCAGCCGGTTGGATTGCCGAACAGCGGCCTGGCGAGGCCGGACACCCGGTCGCCCCACCAGCGCTGCAGCCCGTTGCCGCCCAAGGACGGCATCCTGGGCAGCCAGGACAGGACGTTGCGCACGGCATAGCCGAGGAAAAACAGCGCCGCCAGCGCCAGCAGCGCCACCGACAGCCAGCGCAGGCCGGGCAGCGCCCCGACATGGCCGGCGACCGAGGCCGACAGCGCGCCGATCAGCGCATAGGTCGTCGCCCGGCCGGCATGGTAGGGCAGCACCGCCGCTCCGGTCAGGCGCCGGAACTCCGACATCGCCGACAGCGGCACCCGTTCCAGCCGCGCCGACACCTGGGCCAGCACGAAGGGACCGCACATGCCGGTGCAATGGGTGGTGCCGCCGACAAGCCCGGCGGTCAGCAGGGCCAGCAGCAGCCCGCCGTCGCGGTCGATGACCACGGCACACTGGTTCAGTCCGGCATCCAGCAGCGACAGCGCGTCCAAGGCAAAGCCTCTCCGGTTCGGGAACTCGCGGCGATCATAGGCGGAGGGGGAGGGCGGCCCAATGACGTGCGTCAATGGATTGATGGGTGTGGGGGAAAGCGACCGGGGGTATTTCGGCGGCGGTCGCTTAACCCCACGGCCTTCACGCCAGCAGGCGGGCGATGGGCGGGCGGCTGGGGTGGAGGACGACGCCGTCGTCGGCCGGTTCGACCTTCGCATCCGGATAGGCCGCCAGCGCATATTGCAGGGCCTGGACGAAACGCGGCTTGAAATGCTTCATCTGGTCGTATCCGGCGCCGAACTGGGCATAGAGCGACGGCCAGGAAATCGGCTGCGGCCGGCTCAGCGAATGCAGCCGGTAGGCCAGCCAGACATAGAGGTCGAGGCTGAGCGAGCGGTCCTTCAACTGCCGCACCGCCTCCTCCAGCAGCGGCACCGGATGGTCGCGCAGGGCCTGGAAGAAGGTCTCGTCCAACTGCACAACGTCGTTCCACAGCGTTCCCTGCCGGTCGTCGCCGAGATCATCGTGGAAGATCAGCCCGCGCTTGACGATGCCGCCCTTCTCGAACACGTCGGCGTCCTCGCCATCCCAGAAGAATTTCAGGGTGCAGGCGGAAATGCGCAGCGATTGCTCGCGGAAGCCGCGGAAGGTCTCGCCGCCGACGCTGATTCCCATCCGGGTCAGCCAGTCGCGCATCGAACGGCCCAACTCGACCTCGCGGCGGCCGGTGCGCACGGCCTGGGTCTGCAGATAGATCAGGATCATCCGCGCCCGCGCGCCATAGGGCACGCCGAACAGCTTCATCTTGCCGTTCACCTTCAGCCGGCCCGGTTCGACCAGCAGCGTCACCTGATGGCCGCGCTTTTCCCAGGGAATGTCGTCGGCCAGCTTCTTGTGCGGCAGGCTGGTCAGGCAGAAGCCGCTGTAGGTGATGCCGAGATGCTGGTTCTCGTCCGCCAGGATGTCGGCGGCGATGTCCACCAGCGTCCGTTCCTCCGGCCGGACCAGGGCGCGCGCCTTGTCCCGGCCATGTTCGATCACCAGCCTGTGTATGTCGCCCATGGCAGCCTCACCCGGATGTTGTGGCATCCTGGTGAGCGGCGGGCGGTGGAGTCAATGTGGGGTTAGGCGACCGTGCTAGTCGACGGTTAGTTGTTAGACTTATTAGTTGAGTCGCCGCTTATCCCCATGGGGAAAGCCCGAGTCGCGCCGCTTTTCCCCACGATTCCGACGCTTTTCCCCACGGGGAGCGAGGTGGAAAACGGGTGTCGGTCGCTTTTCCCCACGGGCCGCAAGGGGCGACTCGCGGTGGTTGCGGAGGGACTCGGGGGCAGCGGGGCGGTCGCTTAACCCCACGGGTGGGACAGTGCCGGCTGCCACCGCCCAACCGGCTCCTCCGGCCCACTCAATGGCTCATCAGCACCGGAACCGTCATGTGCCGCAGCATGAAGCGGGTCATGCCGCCCAGCACCAGTTCGCGGAAGCGGGAGCGGCCATAGGCGCCCATCACCAGCAGGTCGCAGCTTTCGTCGGCGGCCATGTTCAGCAGGGTGTCGCCAGGCTCCACCACGTCGGTGGCGACATGGGTGGCTTCCACGCGGCAGCCGTGACGGGACAGGTGGCGGGCGATGTCGGCGCAAGGCTCGTCGCCCAGCCCGTCCATGCTGGGCTTCGGATTGGCGGCCATCACCACAACGCGCTTGGCGGTGGTCAGCAGGGGCAGGGCGTCGCCGACGGCGCGCGCCGCCTCGCGGCTGCCGTTCCAGCCGACCAGAACCCGCTCGCCGACGGTGGCGAAGCGGCCAGCATAAGGGACGACCAGAAGCGGCCGGCCGCATTCGAACAGAAGGTCGGCCGGCTGGGCGATCGGCTGGTCGCGGTCGCGGTCTGGATCGGGCTGGCCCACCACGACCAGGTCGGCATACCGGCCGCGCACCGCGGCGGTGATGGTCGGATCGCCTTCCTGCGCCAGCCATTCGGAGCGGTCGGTCAGGCCATGGTGGCGCATGGCGTCGTCGAAGGCCGCCGCCATCCAGTCCGTCTGATCCTTGCGGTTCTGCCGGCGGCTGTCGCGCAACTCCTGCGGGATTTCGGCTTCGATATAGCCGGGGAACACCATGTCGGTGAAGGCATAGAGCGCGGTCAGATGCGCATCGCACCGGGTCGCGAGCCGCGCCGCAAGGTCGAGACGTGCCGCGGACGCGGGCGTATCATCGACGACGACCAGGAAATCTTTGAGAGCCATGGCGTAATTCCTGCCCAAATTGTGATCGTTGCCGTTATCGTCGGGGGGTGTACGACCATGCGGTGCCGATCGGGGCGACATCCCCAGCCGCGTTGGCCCCACTTGTATTGGCAGTATAAGTCCGACCGGCTCAGCCGCCGCCTTTCCATTCCAGGGCACAGCCATGCCCTCGCCGCGTTCCTGCACCGCACAAAAGCGACCGGCGGTCGGACTTCCGGCTGGATTTGCAATCTCAGGCCGCAAGTGCTGTGACAAAGAACGGAGATAATTTCATTGCTCATTCTCGATGGAACAGAAAACCCGGATTGTGTGCATTGTTTTTGTGCAACCGCGGCTTGAATGAATACTATGATATGCCCATGGACATGCCCATGTGTCTCCGTTGCATCGCCTGTAGAAATGTCCAAGCTCTGTTGCACTATGGCAGCTTTGGTTTTGACGGGCGGGTGACACTTCGCGTAAGTGTTGGGTATCGATTTCCTGATGAGTACCCCACTCTATCCTCGCCATGAGTCCAGATCCCCGAATCTCCGCGCTGGCCGACGCTTTATCGGGTGCCGCTTCCGGTGCGCCGGGGCTTGACGCTCTGCGTCAGATTCTCGACGCCATGACGGTGAAGGTGGCGTTGATGGACCCGCAGCGGCGGCACATCTACGCCAACCGCGCCTACCTGGAGATGATGGGGACGACGCTGGACAAGGCGGTCGGCGGCACCATCGGCGAATTTCTGGGGCAGGATCTCCTGCGCAACACGCAGGGTGCCGCCGAACGCGCGCTGGCGGGCGAGACGGTGCAGACCGAAGGCTGGATCACCCAGGCGGACGGCCAGCAGCGCTACGTGATGCGGCTGCACGCGCCGCACCGGGCGGAAGACGGTACCATCACCGGCTATTTCGTGATCCTGCAGGACATGACCGAGCGCCGGCAGGTGCAGGACGACCTGTTCCGCCTCGCCTATTACGACCCGGTGACCGGGCTCGCCAACCGCCTGATGCTGCTGAAGCACATGGCGGACTATCGCAACATGGGCGAGCCCTTCACGCTCGTCATCCTGGACATCGACCGCTTCGCCGAAATCCGCAGCAGCATGGGGCAGGGCTTCGCCAACGAGCTGCTGGACGGTCTGGCGCAGCGAATGGCGGCGCAGGCTGCGTCCTTCGACCTGATCGCGCGCGTCAGCGACCATGCCTTCGCCATGCTGGCCGGCGGCGTCTGCGACCGGCCGGCGCTGGAAAGCGCCATCGAGGACTTGGCGGCGGTGGTGCGCTCCGCCCGCTCCAGCTCCGGCGGCACCGTGTTCCTGTCCGCCAGCATCGGCGTCGCCGTCTCGATGCCGACGCACGAGCGTCCCGACGACGTGCTGCGCGATGCCGAGATCGCCACTGCCCGCGCCCGCGAGCAGGGGGGCGGCCGGCAGGCCTGGTTCGATCCGGCGATGCATTCCCATGTGGTCGAGCAGGTGCGGCTGGAGCACGATCTGCGTGGCGCGCTGGACAGCGGCAGCGACCTCTGGGTCGCCTACCAGCCGATCGTGGAGATGGTGACCGGCGGTCTCGCGGGGTTCGAGGCGCTGATGCGCTGGACCCATCCCGAACGCGGCAACATTCCCCCCGGCATTTTCATCCCGATCGCCGAGAGCACCGGTCTGGTGGTATCGCTCGGCACCTGGGTGTTGCGGCAGGCCTGCCGGCAGATCGCGGAGTGGCAGGACCGCCGCGAACCGGGCTCGGCCCCGCTGTTCATGAGTGTCAATCTGTCCAGCCACCAGCTGTCCGACCCCAACTTCGTCCAGGTCGTGCGCGAGGTTCTGCGCGAAACCGGGGTGGAGCCGTCCTGGATCAAGCTGGAGCTGACGGAAAGCGCGGTGATGGACAAGGCGGAACAGTCGATCCGCCTGCTGCGCGACCTGCGGGCGCTGGGCATCAAGCTGTCGATCGACGATTTCGGCACCGGCTATTCGTCGCTGTCCTACCTGCACAAGCTGCCGATCGACAGCCTGAAGGTCGACCGGTCCTTCGTCTCGGCCATGCACCAGTCGGAGGAAAACCGCGCCATCGTCCGCATCATCATGGATCTGGCGCGCCTGCTGGGCTTCGACGTGATCGCCGAAGGCATCGAGACCAGCGCCGACGCCAATCTGCTGCGCGCGCTGGCCTGCGACTATGGCCAGGGCTATCACTTCGCCCGCCCCTTGCCGGCGGCGGAGGCGGGCAAGCTGGTCGGCGGGGAACTGCCGTGGCAGATGCCGCGGTGAGGGTGGCGGCCTGACGCCGCCCCCTGAACCTTGCTTTCCTCGGGCTTACTTCCCCCGGACGAACTTGGGCGTACCCGCCGCGCTGGGCAGCAGGCGGATGGCGTAGGGGCTGGTGCGCATCTGCGCCACTGCCTGGGCCGGGCCCGGCACGCTCTCGTGATAGCCGACGATCAGGTCCGCGCCCTTCTGCTGCACGCTGTCGATGGCGACGCCATAGCCGGCCGTATCGCGCGGCCCCAGGAAGACCGCCACCGCCATCCGGCCGCCGGGCAGGGAGGACGGGGCCGGCTCGCCGACCCGCGCCCACAGCGCCGACCATTCGCCGGCATCGCGGGCGACGACATAGGCGCGTTCGGCGGCGCTGCTGTGGTCGCCCTGCCAGCCGGTCCCGGCCTCCGCCTGGGCCGGCAGCAGGTTGCCGTCGGCACGGTCGTTGCCGCCCTGGCAGGCGGCCAGAAGCAGCGCGGGCGTGAACAGCAGCGGGATCAGGCGGAGACGGAACGGCATCTTCATGGGACGGTCAGGCGCTCCGCGGCAGGATCGTCTCGACCAGCGAGGCCCAATAGCTGGCGCCGGTGGTCAGGATCGCGTCGTTGAAGTCGTAGTGCGGGTTGTGCAGGCGGCAGGAGGTCCCAAGATGACCGCCATGGCCGAGCCAGATGTAGGCGCCCGGCCGCTCCCTCAGCATGTACCCGAAATCCTCCGCCGCCATGGTCGGGGCAGGGGCCCAGATCACATTCTCCTCGCCCACCACCCTGGCGGCGGCGGCGGCGGCGATGCGCGCTTCGGGCTCGCTGTTGATCGTGGCGGGGTAGCCGGGGCGGAAGCGCAACTCGGCCTTGGCGCCGAAGCCTTCGGCGATGCTGGAGACGAGGCGGCCGAACTGCTCCTGGATGCGGCGGTGGTTCTCTTCCGAGAAGGTGCGCATGGTGCCGCGCATCCGCGCGCTGTCGGGGATGACGTTGGCGGCGGTCCCGGCCTCCACCACCGTGATCGACACCACGGCGCTTTCGGCTGGGTTGGTGCCGCGGCTGACCAGGCTCTGCGCCGCGGTGATGATGTGGGCCGACACCAGCACCGGGTCGATGCCGCGGTGGGGCATGGCGGCGTGGGCGCCATGGCCGGTCACATGAATTTCGAACTGGTTGGCCGCCGCCATCACCGGGCCGGGATGAACGGCGATCTGGCCGGCCGGCAGTTCCGGCCAATTGTGCAGGCCATAGACCTGCTCGCAGTCGAACTGCCGGAACAGCCCGTCGTCGATCATCCGCTTCGCACCGCCCAGCCCTTCCTCGGCCGGCTGGAAGATGAAGTGGACGGTACCGTCGAAGTTGCGGGTCTCCGCCAGATAGCGCGCGGCGCCCAGCAGCATCGTCGTGTGCCCGTCATGGCCGCAGGCGTGCATCTTGCCGGCGTGGCGCGAGGCATGGTCGAAGTCGTTGGCCTCCGGCATCGGCAGCGCGTCCATGTCGGCGCGCAGGCCGATGGTCCGGCCGCTGTCGGTGCCGAGCCCCTTCAGGGTGCCGACCACCCCGGTCCCGCCCAGGCCGCGATGCACCGTGATGCCGAATTCCGCCAGCTTCGCAGCGACGATGTCGGAGGTGCGCTTCTCCTCGAACCCCAGTTCCGGGTGGGCATGGATGTCGCGCCGCCACGCGGTCATGTCGTCCTGGAAGGCGGCGATGCGGTTGTTGATCGGCATGTCTCTAACGTCTGGTTGGAACGGCTGAATGGCGTTCAGGGGAACTGGCGGGAGAAGGTGGCAAAGGTCAGTGGATGGGCAAGGAAGATGGAGCGTTCGGCCGGAACCGGCCAGATCGGGGCGGGTTCCCGGATGTGGCGGCGCCAGTCTGGCCGATTTGTGTGGCGAACGCCAGCGACAGCAAAGAGCAATTCCGGGACTTAAAACGGCGCGGCTCCACCGCTGGTAAACACCGCGGCGCAGCCGTCGGGTTTGACGATCCGGGTGGTCGATGGCGGGTTGGCCGTCAGCTTCGACGCCGGACGGATCGGCCGCCGCACCAGCTCGCCCCCGCAGTTCGGGCAGCGCTCCCCCGGCAGGCGGGCGCGGCAGTCGGCGCAGAAGGTGCACTCGAAGGAGCAGATATAGGCGTCCGGCGCCTCGGGCGGCAGGTCGCGGTCACAGCATTCGCAGTTGGGGCGCAGGTCCAGCATGGCGTGGTCTCCGGTTCAGGGATGCGCCACGAAGGATAGCGGGAGTTTCGGCGGTCGGTGAGTGGCGTGAATGCCTACGGGCATCAAGATCTTGCCAAAGCACTTCGCCCTGATCGGCAAAGGCCATCGCGACGGTGGTTCAGCCCGCGACGTGCGCCGCCAGGACTTCGGACGCCAGCAGGCTGGGGTTGACCGGCTTGGCGATGACGCGGGTCACGCCCAGCTTGGCGAAGGCGGCGGAGGTCAGCTGGGACGGCACCTTGTCGTCGATGGCCGACAGGATGACCACCGGCATCTCCGGACGCAGGGAGCGGGCGGCCTTGATCACCTCGAACCCGTCATGGTCCGGCATGATGATGTCGGTCAGGACAAGGTCGAACTGCTGCACATACAGGATGCCGATCGCCTCCGTGGCGCCGGCGCACAGGGTCAGGTCATGACCTTCGCGTGTCAGGATCGCGCGGATCAGGTTGCGCGTGACCGGATCGTCGTCAACCACAAGCAGCTTGGCCATGCCAGTTCCCGTCGCCCAATTCCAGTCATTCGGATGCCGCGCGCAGATATAGCCCGAACTTCGGCTTAAGCCAGAGGTCCTAGTCAATAGTGCGGGCGCCATTGCGCGTGTCAAAATGTCACGCGGTGTCCAGCCCGCGCTGTGAGAAACAGACCGGTTCCGGTCCGCCGGCCTTGGAATGCGCTGTCCGTTTGGGGTAGTGTCCGCCCGCACCCCACGGACCAACAACGAGCAGACGCAAGACCGATGTTGCTTCCCAACGCCGTCCGCCGAATTGCCGGGGCCGCCTTTGCCGGTTCTGTCCTCTCCACCCTTCTCGCCGCCGGGCTTTTTGCTTCCGGCATGGCCGCCACGCCGGCCGCCGCTGCCGACCCGCGCCATCTCGGCACCTTCAAGGATTGGAACGCTTTCGTGTTCGAGGAGAAGGGGCAGAAGGTCTGCTACATCTCCAGCCAGCCGAAGAAGACGGAGCCGAAGGCGAAGCGCGGCGACATCTATACGCTGGTCACCCACCGCCCGGCGGAAAAGGCCCTGGACGTCGTCAGCGTCATCGTCGGCTACCCGTTCAAGAAGGGCAGCGAGGCCGAGATCAACATCGACGGCAAGGACTTCAAGCTGTTCACCGACGGCGAGACCGCCTGGGCCCGCGATGCCGACGGCGACCGCGCCGTGACCGCGGCGATGCGCGACGGCAAGCAGATGGTGGTGAAGGGCGTGTCCAGCCGCGGCACCAAGACCACCGACACCTACAGCCTGGCCGGTGTCTCCCAGGCCTATGACGCCATCAACGAGGCCTGCGGCGTGAAGCGCTGATCGTCACAGCACTTTACTTGGTCTTTTTCCCCTCGAGTCTTTTGACTCCGCGCGCGCATGGCCCTATGTAGTGGGGCCATGAGCGCCTCCAATCATGCCTCCGCCTTCGTTCCGCCGGCGACCGATGCCGACGGACGCAAGAACCTTGTCGGCCTGTCCCGCGAAGAGCTGGAAGCCGAGATGCTGTCGATCGGCCTGGAAAAGTTCCGGGCGCGCCAGCTCTGGCACTGGATCTATCACCGCGGCTCCACCGATTTCGCCGAAATGACCACGCTGGCCAAGCCGGTGCGGGAAAAGCTGGCCGACGTCTACATCGTGGCGCGGCCGACGGTGGTGAAGGACCTGAAGTCGGCGGACGGCACCCGCAAATGGCTGCTGCGCATGCCCGACGGGCAGGAGGTGGAGAGCGTCCACATCCCCGAGGAGGACCGCGGCACGCTCTGCGTCTCCTCGCAGGTCGGCTGCACGCTGACCTGCCGCTTCTGCCACACCGGCACCCAACGTCTGGTGCGCAACCTGGATTCGGCGGAAATCGTGGCGCAGGTCATGCTGGCCCGCGACATGCTGGGCGAATGGCCGGCGCCGCCCGACGGGCGCATGCTGTCGAACATCGTCATGATGGGCATGGGCGAACCGCTGTTCAATTACGACAACGTCGCCAAGGCGCTGAAGATCGTGATGGACGGCGACGGCATCTCGATCTCCAAGCGGCGCATCACCCTGTCGACCTCCGGCGTCGTGCCGATGATGGAGCGCTGCGGCGAGGAGCTGAACGTCAACCTCGCGGTCAGCCTGCATGCGGTGACCGACGAGCTGCGCGACATCATCATGCCCATCAACCGCAAATACCCGTTGCGGGATCTGATGGAGGCCTGCCGCAATTACCCCGGCCTGTCCAATGCCCGGCGCATCACCTTCGAGTATGTGATGCTGAAGGGGATCAACGACACGCCGGCCGATGCGCGGGCGCTGGTGAAGCTGCTGGAAGGCATCCCAGCCAAGATCAACCTGATCCCCTTCAACGAATGGCCGGGCGCTCCCTACGAGCGGTCGACCGCGCGGGCGATCCAAGTCTTCGGCGACATCGTCAACAACGCCGGCTACGCCAGCCCGGTGCGCACCCCGCGCGGCGAGGACATCATGGCCGCCTGCGGCCAGTTGAAGAGCGCCAGCCTGCGCCTGACCGCCGCCGAACGCGCCGCCATCGCCAACGTCATCGCGGAGAAGGACGCGGCGCTGGTGTCGTGAGGGCGGCTTCCCGACAGTGCGTCGCCCCCGGTAATTGCGGAGGGCGCCGTGCTGTGACAGGGTGGCGCCACTTCCGCCAACCAGATCCGGCCCAAGCATCGGCATGCCCGCCCCCATCGAGGACATCATCGCCAAGGCGATCAAGGACGCCGACAAGTCCTTCTTCAACGAAGATTACGCCAAGCAGGCGAAGGCCGTGACCGCCGCGCTGAAGAAGGCGGGGTACGAGGTGGCGCCGGTGAAGCCGCCGCCGGGGCTGGTCGAGTGGGCCAAGGACAACATTCCGTTCGGCCGTCTTAGACCCGCGGAACTGATTACGCAGATGTACTCGATGATGGTCGAGAACGTGCGCCGCTTCGACAAGTAGCGGGGAGCCAAGCGCGGCGGCCTGGGACTGGCCTCATTCGCTGGTAATACCACAGAACCGGAAGGCCGTTTCTTTTCAGCCACTTCCCGCGCTGCGCCAAAATCGTCACACCAGCACTTTCGGCCACCCCCCGCCGTTGACTCGGCTGCTGCGGGAGCGTAATTCATTGCGCCAACCAATAGGACGGGACAGCCGTCTTAAAAAGGGCACGCACCACCCAGCCGCCGCGGCAATCGTCATGTTGCGCCGCGTCCGGCCGCGAACAGAGGACGACGCAATGGCAAACGGCAGCGGTCGGCCGCTCTCCCCGCACCTTCAAGTCTACAAACTCCCGTTGACCGCAGTCATGTCCATCACGCACCGCATCACGGGCGTCGGGCTGGCTGTGGGCACGCTCCTGCTGGTCTGGTGGCTGGTCGCCGCCGCCGCCGGTCCAGAGGCGTTCGCACGCGCGCAGGGCTTCATCGGGTCGTTCTTCGGCCTGCTGCTGATGTTCGGCTGGTCGGCGGCGCTGTACTACCACCTGTGCAACGGCATCCGCCATCTGGTCTGGGACGCCGGCAAGTCGTTCGAACTGACCGATGCCGACCGCAACAACAAGGTCGTCCTCGGCGCGACGGCGGTGCTGACCGTGCTGACCTGGATCGTCGGCCTGGCCGTGTGGTGAGGAGATAAGACATGGCGTCCAATAGCAAGACCCTCCGTTCGCCGCTTCAGGTCGCGCGCGGTTTGGGTTCCGCCAAGCATGGCACCGAACATTGGTGGTCGCAGCGTCTGACCGCGCTCGCGCTCGTCCCGCTGACCGTCTGGTTCGTCTTCGGCGTCATCGGCCATCTCGGTGCCGATCACGCCGGGTTCATCACCTGGATGAAGTCGCCCTTCTCGGCCGTCATGATGGTCCTCACCGCCGTGGTCACCTTCCACCACGCCCAGTCCGGGCTGCAGGTGGTCATCGAGGACTACGTGCATGTGGAATGGCAGAAAATGGCGCTGATCATCGGCGTCAAGTTCCTGTCCTTCGCCCTGGCGGCGGCCTGCGTGCTGGCCGTCGTGAAGATCTTCATCGGAGCCTGACGACCATGGCGACCGCCTACAACATCATCGACCATACCTATGACGTCGTCGTCGTCGGCGCCGGCGGTGCCGGTCTGCGCGCCACCTTCGGCATGGCCGAAAAGGGGCTGAAGACCGCCTGCATCACCAAGGTGTTCCCGACCCGCTCCCACACCGTGGCGGCGCAGGGCGGCATCTCGGCCGCTCTCGGCAACATGGGCGAGGACGACTGGCGCTACCACATGTACGACACCGTGAAGGGGTCGGACTGGCTGGGCGACCAGGACGCGATCGAGTACATGTGCCGCGAGGCCATCCCGGCGATCATCGAGCTGGAGCACTACGGCGTGCCCTTCTCGCGCACGCCGGAAGGCAAGATCTACCAGCGCGCCTTCGGCGGCATGACCGCGCAGTACGGCAAGACCCAGGCCTACCGGACCTGCGCCGCCGCCGACCGCACCGGCCACGCCATCCTGCACACCCTCTATCAGCAGTCGCTGAAGCATGAGGCGGAGTTCTTCGTCGAATACTTCGCGCTCGACCTCATCATGGAGGACGGCGTCTGCAAGGGCGTGCTGGCCTGGAACCTGGACGACGGCACGCTGCACCGCTTCCGCGGCCAGATGGTCGTGCTGGCGACCGGCGGCTACGGCCGCGCCTACTTCTCGGCGACCTCGGCCCACACCTGCACCGGCGACGGCGGCGGCATGATCCTGCGCGCAGGCCTGCCGCTGCAGGACATGGAGTTCGTGCAGTTCCACCCGACCGGCATCTACGGCTCCGGCTGCCTCATCACCGAGGGCGTGCGCGGCGAGGGCGGGTACCTGACCAACTCCAACGGCGAGCGCTTCATGGAGCGCTATGCCCCGTCGGCCAAGGATCTGGCGTCGCGCGACGTCGTGTCCCGCTCGATGACCATCGAGATCCGCGAAGGCCGCGGCGTGGGTGAGCACAAGGACCACATCCACCTGCACCTGGAGCACCTGCCGCCGGAGATCATCCACCAGCGCCTGCCCGGCATCGCCGAGACGGCCAAGATCTTCGCCGGCGTGGACGTGACCAAGGAGCCGATCCCGGTTCTGCCGACCGTCCACTACAACATGGGCGGCATCCCGACCAACGTTCACTGCGAGGTTCTGTCGCCGACCGCTTCGAACCCGGACCAGGTGGTGCCGGGCCTGATGGCGATCGGCGAGGCGGCCTGCGTGTCGGTCCACGGCGCCAACCGCCTGGGCTCCAACTCGCTGCTCGATCTGGTGGTGTTCGGCCGCGCGGCCGCCATCCGCGCCGCCGAGGTCGTCAAGCCGGGCAAAGCCCCGTCGGTCAAGGCCGACAGCTGCGACAAGGCCCTGGAGCGGTTCGACCGCATCCGCAACGCCAAGGGCTCGATCAAGTCGGCCGACCTGCGGCTGGAGATGCAGCGGACGATGCAGAACAACTGCGCCGTCTTCCGCACCGGCGAGGTCCTGGACGAGGGCGTGAAGAAGATCGACGCCGTCTATGCCAAGAAGGGCGAGATGGCGATTTCCGATCGTACGCTGGTCTGGAACTCCGATCTGGTCGAGGCGCTGGAGCTGGACAACCTGCTGGGTCAGGCGGTCGCCACCCTGCACTCTGCCCAGAACCGTCCGGAAAGCCGCGGCGCGCATGCCCGCGAGGACTATCCGAACCGCGACGACGAAGGCTGGATGAAGCACACCGTCATCTGGGTCGCGGACAACGGCGAGACGAAGATCGACTACCGCCCGGTCCACATGTACACCCTGACCGACGAGGTCGAGGTCTTCCCGCCCAAGGCCCGCGTGTACTAAGGCCCGCCGGATAAAGGAAATCAGCCATGGTTGAATTCAACCTGCCAGCCAACTCCAAGGTCGGCGTCGGCAAGACCGTCAACGTCGCGAACGGCGCCAAGCGAGCCAAGACCTTCAAGATCTACCGCTGGAACCCGGAGGACGGCCAGAACCCGCGCGTCGACAGCTATGTTGTCGATCTCGACAAGTTCGGGCCGATGATCCTCGACGCGATCATCTACATCAAGAACCAGGTCGACAGCACGCTGACCTTCCGCCGGTCCTGCCGCGAGGGCATCTGCGGGTCGTGCGCGATGAACATCGACGGCACGAACACGCTGGCCTGCTTGAAGGCGATCGACGAGGTTCCGGGCGACGTCAAGATCTACCCGCTGCCGCACATGCCGGTGGTGAAGGATCTGGTCCCCGACCTGAAGCACATCTATGCCCAGCTCGCCTCGATCAAGCCGTGGCTGCAGACCCAGTCGCCGGCCCCGAGCCGCGAGCGCCTGCAGTCGCCGGAGGACCGCGCCAAGCTGGACGGCCTCTACGAGTGCATCCTGTGCTTCTGCTGCTCGACCTCCTGCCCCAGCTACTGGTGGAACGGCGACCGCTACCTCGGCCCATCGATCCTGCTCCAGGCCTATCGCTGGATCGCCGACAGCCGCGACGAGATGACGGGCGAGCGCCTCGACAACCTCGAGGACCCGTTCCGTCTCTACCGCTGCCACACCATCATGAACTGCACCAAGGCGTGCCCGAAGGGTCTGAACCCCGCCAAGGCCATCGCCGAAATCAAGAAGCTGATGGTCGTGCGCCGCTGACCAAGAGCGTTTGCGACACGAAGAAAGGCGCCCCTCCGGGGGCGCCTTTTTCGTTTGTGCGGGGTCAGACGAAGTCCGGATCGGTCGGCCGCGACGGTGGCAGGTCGTTGCCGGGGACCGGGCTGTCTGTGGTGCCGGGGCTACCGGGATCGGGCAGGTCGGGATTGTCGGTGCCCGGCAGGTCGACGACCGGGACATCCTCGTGCGGTCCCGGGAAGGGGTTGGGCGGTGCGGCGCTGAGGCCGGGGTCGGTGGTCGGCATGGAATGCTTCCCCTCTGTTGATCGTTTGCGGTCGTGCGCTCCCCTGTATCAACGGCCGAGTCCGCAATCCGCTCCATGGCACGGGACGATTGCATGCGGACCGGTTGACCGGCGGCGGCGAGGGGGTATGCTCTTCGGGAGATCACCAACGACGACGAACCACGAATGGGCGGTGCCGGCCGGCGGCGCCCAGCGAATGGACACATTTTCTTTCTAGGGAAGGACCAATCATGGGCGGCATGGCAGGCCAGGCGTGGAGCTGGATCCAGGGCGAATGGATGGAGGGCAATCCGCCCATCGTCGGACCGCTGTCCCACACGCTGTGGCTCTCTTCGACGGTCTTCGACGGCGCGCGCGCCTTCCAGGGCGTGGCCCCCGACCTCGACCTGCATTGCGCCCGCGCCATCCGCTCCGCCCAGGTGATGGGGCTGGAGCCGATGGTCACCGCCGGCGAGATCGAGGAGCTGTGCTGGGACGGCATCCGCCGCTTCCCCAAGGAAGCGGAGCTGTACATCCGCCCGATGTTCTACGCCGATGACGGCTTCGTCGCCCCGGCGCCGGAGAGCACGCGCTTCGTCCTGTCGATCTACGAGGACCCGCTGCCGCAGCCGACCGGCTTCGCCGCCTGCATCTCCACCCGCCGCCGCCCGATCCCGACCATGGCCCCGACCGAGGCCAAGGCCGCTTGTCTCTATCCCAACGCCGGCATGGCGCTGACCGAGGCGCGCAAGCGCGGCTTCCAGAACGCCATCATGCTGGACGCCATCGGCAATGTGGCGGAGTTCGCCACCTCCAACATCTTCATCGCCAAGGACGGCGTCGTGCGCACTCCGGTGCCGAACGGCTGCTTCCTGAACGGCATCACCCGCCAACGCATCATCGGCCTGCTGCGCAACGACGGCGTGACGGTGGAGGAATGCACCCTGACCCCTCGGGACGTGCTGGAGGCCGACGAGGTCTTCTCCACCGGCAACCACGCCAAATGCGTGCCGGTAACCAAGGTGGAGGACCGCAGCCTCGCCGCGGGTCCGATCTTCCAGCGGGCGCGGGCGCTCTATTGGGAATACGCCTTCCGCTGATCGAGCAGCGCCACCGCCGCCCGGCGGTGATGGGCCAGCGTGGCGGCCAAGCGGGCCAGCCACGCATCGGTCCGGCAGGCGGTCGCCGTCAGTGCGCCGCGACGCCGGCAGGTGGCGAGGCGCGCTTCGGCCGCGAGGTCTGAATGCAGGCGGAGCGTTGCGGCGCGTTTGACGGCGTTGGCGCGGGCCGAACCGCCAAGCAGGACGGTGCGAAGCTCGGGCTTCGGTGTCTGGCCGTCATGGGTGCGGTGAAGGTTGTCCAGGCGGGCGACGCGGTCCATGGGATGAACGGTAGCACCTGCCAGGGTGGCAGTAAAGGTAAATTTTCCTAGGAAGGATCGGGTATGGAGAGGCATTTGCCCCCTCCCTAACCCTCCCCCGCTCTCAGCGGGAGAGGGAACTGCCGCCACTTCGGCATTCGCGTCACGCTGCCAAGCGTCCTCTCCCCTCTCTCGCCAAAGGCGGGGGAGGGATGGGAAAGGGGCACCCTAAGTCGAACTTTACCTTACTGGCTTGCCCAGATGATCCGCGCCATCCAGGCGACGTCCGACAGCGGGATGCTGCGGTCGGGGTGGGCGCGGTTGATCGACAGCAGTTCGATCTTGGTCGCCGTCTCGCGGATCAGCTGCTTGGCCATCACCTCGCCGCCCTTGGTGCGGACGACGACGCGGTCGTTGCGGCGGATCTGTGCGGCGGGCGAGACGATGATGGTGTCGCCGTCGCGATAGACCGGTTCCATGCTGTCGCCGGAGATCTCCAGCGCATAGGCGTGCGGGTCGCCCAGGCTGGGAAACAGCAACTCGTCCCAGCCGCTGCCGGCGGGGAAGCCGGCGTCGTCGAAATAGCCGGCCGATCCGGCCTGGGCATAGCCGATCACCGGAACCCGCTGCAGCGGGGTGGTGCCGGCGCCGTCGCCGACCAGCGACACGAACTCCGACAGAGATGCGCCGGTGGCGTCCAGCACCTTGGAGATGCTTTCCGTCGACGGCCAGCGCAGCTTGCCGTCGTTGGTCGTGCGCTTGCTCTTGTTGAAGGTGGTCGGGTCCAGTCCGGCGCGCCGCGCCAGCCCGGAGGCGGAGAGCCCGTGCTGCGCCGCAAGACGGTCGATGGCCCGCCAGATGTCCGTATGTTTCAGCATGGGACGATAATCTCATAAAGCGGCGACAGCGTCCCTAGGAACTTTTTCATAAACCTGTTGACCGCATGCGTTGGGCGGAACATAACGCAAACAGATGGCGCGGCCACAACCCCAGGCCCGGCGCCCGCTCTTTCAAAAATCCGAAGCCGCAAGGAGACCAGCATGCTGAGTCCGGCCGCCCCCGCTTTGCCCGTCGCCCGCCTGTCCCAGGTCGTGCCCTTGAAGGCGGAGCCTTACAGTGTCGACGGCGAACCCTTTGCCGGCGCGGAAGAGGCGTGGTTCTGGGCGGTGCAGGCGCATGACGCCAAGGCGGCGGGCGCGCGGGTCATCGCCGGCTGCGGGCAGGTGGCGCGACCCTGCGAACCGCAGGACGTGCTGCGGGTGGTCGACCGGCTGTACCGGATGCGCAAGCTGATGCGCGACCATCTGCATGTGCTGGTCCATTACGGCCGCCGCCAGAGCGCGCCGGAGCCGGATCGCTTCCGCGAGCAGCGCGCCCATTCCCTGTGGACCGAGGCCTTCGCCGCCATCGCCCCCACCCTGCGCGACAAGGGCATTGTCCGGGACATCGGGCGATGACCGCCACTCCCTGGACGGCGGCCTGGGTGGTCTATCGCGGGGAGGCGCCGCTGTGGTGGCTGCGGCTGCTGAAGCCGGGCTTCCGCCATTGCCTGGCGCTGCTGACCGACGGGCGGCGCTGGGTGGCGGTCGATCCGCTGGCGGGCTTCACCGACGTGGCCGTTTTGGACCTGCCGGCCGAGTTCGACCTGCCGGGCTGGTACCGCGCCCAGGGGCTGACGGTGGACGCCGCCCCGCTACGCCGCCCGGCCGGCCCCGCCCCCTGGGGTCCCTTCACCTGTGTCGAGGCGGTCAAGCGCCTGATCGGCCTGCGCGCCCGCCGGGTGCTGACCCCCTGGCAACTGCACCGCCACCTGACCGGAGGAAACCGCGCATGCCCGCATCCGCAGCCGTGAAACCGCCCGTCCGCCGGATGGGCGACCTATCGGAACCGGAAGCCCTGCTAGAGCGCTATCGCGCCGCCCGCGAACGGCGCACCGTGTGGGAAAGCCATTGGCAGGACTGCTACGACCATGCGCTGCCCAACGGCCGGCCCTTCCGCGGCGGCGGCACGCCGGGCGAACGCCGGGTCGACCGCCTGTTCGACGGCACCGCGCCCGATGCGGTGGAGCAGCTGGCCGCCAGCCTTTTGTCGGAACTGACGCCGCCCTGGTCGCGCTGGTTCGGCTTCCAGCCCGGCCCCACCCTGACCGGGGCGGAGCGCGATCGCGTCGCGCCGCTGCTCGACCGCGCCGCCGGGATCGTCCAGGCCCATTTCGACCGCTCCAACTTCGCGGTGGAGATCCATCAGGCCTTCCTCGACCTCGTCACCGTCGGCACCGCCAGCCTGCTGATGGAGGAGGCCGCCCCCGGTGCGCCGTCCAGCCTGCGCTTCACCGCCGTGCCTCTGGCGGAGGCGGTGCTGGAGGAGGGGCCGGACGGCCGGCTCGACGCCACCTTCCGCCGCAGCGAGGTGACGCTGGCGCAAATTCTCCAGCGCTTCCCCGGCGCCGACCTGCCCGACGAGTTGCGCAAGCAAGCCGCCGAGGATCCCGACAGCCGCTTTCCCCTGGTCGAGGCGGTGCTGCCCGACGGTGCGGCCTATCGCTGGGGCGTGGTGCTGGACAGCGGGCTGACCGAACCGTCCTGGCTGGCGCAGGGGCGCTTCGCCCAGTCGCCCTTCGTCAATTTCCGCTGGCTGAAGGCGCCGGGCGAGACCTATGGCCGCTCGCCGGTGATGAAGGCGCTGCCCGACATCAAGACCGCCAACAAGGTGGTGGAACTGGTGCTGAAGAACGCCTCCATCGCCGTCACCGGCATCTGGCAGGCGGACGATGACGGGGTGCTGAACCCCACCACCATCCGGCTGGTGCCCGGCACCATCATCCCGAAGGCGGTGGGATCGGCCGGGCTGACGCCGCTGGCCAATCCCGGCCGGTTCGACGTGTCGCAGCTGGTGCTGGACGATCTGCGCGGCCGCATCCGTCACGCTCTGCTGGTCGACCGGCTGGGGCCGGTGGAGTCGGCGCGGATGACCGCGACCGAGGTGCTGGAACGCTCCGTCGAGATGGCGCGGCTGCTCGGCGCCACCTATGGCCGGCTGCAGGCGGAGTTGATGACGCCGCTGGTGCTGCGGGCGGTGTCGATCCTGCGTCGGCGCGGCGAGATCCCCGACATCACCGTCGATGGCCGGCTGGTGGAACTGCAGCACCGCTCCCCGCTTGCCCAGGCGCAGGCCCAGCGCGACGTGCAGGCGGCGCTGCGCTGGCTGGACAGCGTCAAGGCGCTGGGGCCCGAGGCGGAGGCCACGGTGGACGCGGCGGCGACCGCCCACTGGCTTGGCGAGGCCTTCGGCGTGCCGGCCAAGCTGATGCGGGCGGAGGTCGCCGCTCCAGCCGCCGCTCCTGCGGCACCCCCTGTTGTCGCCCCTCCGCCTTCGCCGGTGCCCGCCGTGGCGATGGCCGATGCCGGAACCTCCAATGGCTGAGCGTCCGACCGGCGAACAGGCCGGCTGGGACTGGCTGGAGGCTTCGCCCTCCGCCGGTCCGGACCCTGCCGCGGCGTCCGACGCCGATCCGGCGCCCAGCTTCGCCCGCTGCTTCGCCGGGGGTGACGGTTTGCGGGTGCTGGCGGTGCTGCGGGCGATGACGCTCGACCGCGCGCTGGGCCCCGACGCGCCCGAGGCGGCGCTGCGCCACCTCGAAGGACAGCGCCAGCTGGTCGCCACCATCCTCGCGCTGGTCGCGCGCGGGCGGGCGGGCTGACCAGCGGTGCTGCCGCTCTTCTCTTTCCTTTCCCTGCAGGAGTTGATGATGGCCGACACTCTGCTGACCGAATCCGCAGCCGCAACCGATGGCGTTCCGCCGCTGCCGATCCCGGAGAAGTTCCGCGATCCCAAGACCGGAGCCCTGCGCGTCGAAGCTCTGCTGAAATCCTATCTGGAACTGGAACGCCGTCTGTCGTCGCAGGGGCGGTCCGGGCAGGCGTCGCCGGACGCAGCATCCGAGTCGGTCCCCGAATCCACTCCCAGTCCTTTCGATCCCGCCAGCCTCGACCCGGTGCAGCTCCGCCGGCTGCTGGGCGCGCCGGAGACGCCGGACGGCTACAGCATCGCCTGCGACCACGGCCTGTTCCAGCCCGATCCGGAGATCAACGGCCGCCTGCACGAGGCCGGCTATACCCCGAATCAGGCGCAGCTTCTCTACGATCTCGCCGCCGAGCGAATGATTCCGCTGATCCAGACCATGGCCGCCGAGTTCCAGGCGGAACGCGAGGTCGAGCGGCTGGTCGCCCGGTTCGGCGGCGAGGAGCGCTGGCGCGAGGTGTCGCGGCAACTGCTAGCCTGGGCCGGCAAGACCCTGCCGCCGGCGGCGGTGGAAGGGCTGGCAACCACCTACGAAGGTGTCATGGCGCTCTATGCGATGATGACCGGCAGCGAGCCCGCCGCCCTGTCTATGGCTGGCAACCGCCCGGCCGGTGGAGAGGGCGAGGCCGAACTGCGCACCCTGATGCGCGACCCGCGCTATTGGCGGGACCGCGATCCGGCGGTGATCGCCCGCGTCACGGAAGGATTCCAGCGCCTCTATCCCGGCCAGCGGTGAGTTGAAACGTCGTCGGCCGCCATCCCCGCCAGCGCAAGGCGAGTGGCGGCCGACGCGAAGGATGGTGCAGGGACAAAGAGCCGCAGCATGCAACCTTCGTATGGGTTGGACAGGTGTCTATTGCGCGTGCGAAGAAAAATTGAATTGCACGATTGAAACGAAGCCGTCACTTTCCCTTTCTGATGACTAACCGTCCGTTTACCGAACGGACAAGAGAGCGACGCCGGGCCCGATGACGCTGCGCCGCAAGATTCGCTGGCTGACCTGGATCGGCCTGATCGGCTGCCTGATGGCGGCGATTCCCGCGCTCTACCTGCTGCGGCAGGGCATGATCGCCGAGCGGGGGCAGGTCGCTGTCGCCCTGGTGGACTCGGCGGGCCTGCTGCTGCGCGATCTGGAACGGTCGGCGTCCTCCGGCGCGATCTCCGGCGACGAGGCGCGCGACCGCGCGAGGACGGCCTTGCAGGCGCTGTCCGCCAAACCCTTTCATGTCAGGATTTTCACGGACGGCATCGTTCCGCCGGGCTGGCCGGCCATCGACCGCGCGGTGACGGCCGAGGGGCGGTTCGAGCCCTGGGGCTGGGCCATCGCCACCGCCGGCGACATCGGCGACCTCGACCGCGATTTCCTGATCGAGGCGTCGGGATTCCTGCTGTTCCTGGCGGCGTTGCTGGTGCTGAGCTGGCCGGGGTCGCGCTTTCTGTCGCAGCATGTCGTCGGCCCCCTGGAGGCGCTGTCCGACCGCATGCGTCTGCTGACGGAGGGGCGGACCGACATCGACATTCCCGGCTGCGACCGCCGCGACGAATTCGGCGCAATGGCTCGGGCCATCGAGTTCTTCCGCCGTGCCGCCATCGCCCTGATCGAACGGGACGAGCGGCTGGCTGGCATCATGAACAATGTCGGCGACGCGATCCTGCTGGTCGACGCCCGCGGCCGGATCGAGGAGCACAACCCTGCCGCGGTGGCGCTGTTCGGCGCGCCCGCCGGGGACCTGCGCGGCCGGCCGCTGTCCGGGCTGTTCGTCGCCACCGACCGCGCGCGCATCGATGCGCTGCTGGCCGGCATGGCGGCGGAGGCGGATGTTCCGGAACCGGTGCGGGAGGAGGCGCTGGGGATCGAGCGCGCGGGAACCGGCGAGCGGATCGATGCCTCGCTCAGCGTCTCGCCGCTGGTGGTTCAGGGGCGGCGCGGCTTCGTCTGCGCGCTGGCCGACGTGACCGAACGGCTGCGCCATGAACGCGAACTGATGCGTCTGGCCACCCGCGACCGGCTGACCGGCCTGCCCAACCG
>CBFGPE010000039.1:0-47269 GCA_965650625.1 uncultured Azospirillum sp.
CCATCTCGACCATTGGGCGCAGGCCGTGCGCGAGATCGAAGAGGAGGACCGCCGCAACTCCGGCGGCCCCCATGTCAACAGCCCGGAAGCCGGGCTGGCGGTCCCGGATGACGTCGCCGCCCGCAACCAGCGGGAAGCGGCGGCGCATCTGGGCCAATCCTCGGTGCCGTCGGACAGCTGACGGCCGGCGTTAAGGCCGGGGAAGCGGTCACTCGACCTTGATGCTGACCGCTTCCATCCCCTTTTCGCCCTGTCGGATGGTCATGCGCACGCGCTGCCCGTCGTCGAGGCCCCGCAGGCCGGCGCTTTCCAGCGCACGGGCGGGGATGAAGACGTCGCGCCCACCGTCGTCGGGCTGCGCGAAGCCGTAGCCCTTGCCCCCGTTGAACCACTTCACGGTCGCGCCCACCTCGCTGGTCGGGCCGCTGGCCTGCGGCCGGCGCGGGCCGCGATCCTGGCCCCGGTCTTGGAAGCCGCGGTCCTGATACCCGCGATCCGGCCCACGGCCCTGGAAGCCGCCGCGGTCGCCACCCCGATCACCGAAGTTCCGATCACCGAAGTTGCGCTCACGCGGTCCGCCGCCATCGCGACGCGCCCCGAACCCGCGATCCCCCCGGTCGCCGAAGCCGCGGTCGCCGCCCCGGTCTCCGAAGCCGCGGTCGCGCGCCGGCGGACGGGCGGGAGCGGCGGTGGAGAGGTCGACGGAATGCAGGACGCTAACCTGCTGGCCCTTGCGGTCCTCGACGATGTCGACGACGACGGTGGCGCCGTCCGGCAGGGTGGTGTGGCCGGCGGGCACGACGAGCGAGGCCGGCAGCAAGGCGTCCTTGCCGCTGTCGCCGACCTTGACGAAGCCGTAGCCGCGTTCGGGGTTGAACCATTTCACGGTGGCCGTCACCTGGGTGGCGACGACGTTGGGCTGGCGATAGACGTGGCTGCGGGGCGGCTGATTGTGCATGGGAAACCCGAACTCCGGCAAACAGAAGCGGCGCCCATGCCGGCCAACTTCTGGACCGGCGGACGCCAACCCCTGACACATCGCCCGTCCGGGCGCTCTTGGCAAGTCGGGACCGCTCCGAATAGGCCGGACGGGCTGTGAAATCGCGTCTGTGATGCCCGTGCGGGCGGTCATCAGCCCATCAGGCGGTCCATAAGCTGGTCTGTAGCCAGACGATCGGGGACCGGCGGCGGTTCGCGCGGCGGAACCGGGATCGGTCCCGGCGGCTCCCCCAACGGCGGGCGCGACGGATCGCCCGGCACCGGCGGCGGCTCGCCGGGCAGGGGCGGTTCGCGCGGCGGCGAAGGCGGATAAGGTCCAAGACTTGACGTCATGCATCGCTCCTTAAATTTCGGAGTACCGTCGGCCCGTTCAGTCGCCATGGCCGCCGGGTGCCGTCCGCGACAGGCGGCGGGCGTCGTTCAGGCTGTTCATGCAGCGGGTCTCGTCGCCGTCGCGGGCGGCGCTGCGTGCTGCGGTGACCAGCGATTCCAGCTGGGCGTTCCGCGCCGCCTGCCCCATCAGACCGTCGACGCCGCCCGAGCCGCCCGGCCCGCTGTCCGGCTTTGCGCGCGAATTCGCCTGCGGACTGACCGCAGGGGCGGTCGGCATGTTGCTGCCGATGGCCGGCGGTTCGATCACCGCCTGATCGCCGACGGCGGGCGGCGCCACCATGCCGCCGGACTGCGCCAGCTCGCCGCTGCTGACGCCCGATCCCACCTCCCCGCGCGGCGAGGAGCCGGACAGGCCGGGTGCGGCGGTGCCGGGGACGGCCACCGGCGGCGGTTCGGTCGACAGCCCCTGGTCGGCGGCGAACTGCTCGACCATCGCGGCGCAGCCTGCCGGTGCCGCTCCTGCCGTCTGGGCCGCCGCCGGCTGGATGGTGAGAAATCCGGCCGCCACGAGCAGGGCGACGGGGGCGACGGTGCCAAGCATTATGAAATCTGTCCGCATCGGTCGCGTGCTCCTCGTATCGGCCCCGTATCGGCAATGCCACAAGAGGCGTGTTCCGACCGAATCAACGGCAGGGGGAGGGGCACGGTTCCGGCGGACGGACGGAAGATCGGCCCCGCCATGCATCTTGCTCATTTCGCGGGCAGCGTGCGTCGGCTGTAGAGTGCAGGTCCCCATCCTCAACCATCGGTTCATTTTTCCATCATGATCGCCAACATGGCCGCGCTGGGCGCGGCGCTGTGCTGGGCCGCGGGCGGCCTGATCGCCATCGGACCGGTGAGGGTGCTCGGCTCCATCGCCTTCAACCGCGTGCGGCTGACCATCGTCGCCACCGCCCTGCTGATCGCCACGACGCTGATGGGCGGCTGGCAGACGCTGGATACGGGATCGGCGCTGACGCTGGCGCTGTCGGGGCTGCTGGGGATCGTGGTGGGAGACATGGCACTGTTCTGGTCTCTCAGCCGGCTGGGACCGCGCCGCAACGTGGTGATCTACGCCGCCAACGCGCCGCTGACCGCCCTGCTCGCCTATGCCCTGCTGGGAGAGGCGCTGGGGCCCTGGACCGTCCTGGGCGTGGCGCTGGTCACGCTGGGGGTTATGCTGGCGGTGGCTCTGCGCTCCGGCTCCACCCACAGCTGGGAGGCGATCCAGGGCAGCCTGCTGGCCGGCGTGTCGGTCTGCCTGCTGGCGGCGGTCGGGCAGGCCGCCGGCTCGATCATCGCCAAGCCGGTGATGGCGGCGGGCGCCGACCCGATCGCCTCGGCCGCGGTGCGGGTCACCACGGCGGCGCTGATGTTCACGGCGATCGGCGCCCTGTCGGCGATCCGCGGCGGCGGTGCGGCGGTGGCGGGCGGCGGGCTGCCCGGCGGAGTTTTCGGCGGGATGCTGGGTGGCCTGCTGCTGCCGCGCGGGCTGACGCCGAAGCTGATGCTGCAGATCGCCGGCAACGGGCTGCTGGGCGTCGGGCTGGGTATGACGCTGCTGCTGGTCGGGCTGGCCCATGGCAATGCCGGTGTGGTCGCCACCCTGTCGGCCCTGAGCCCCGTCCTGATCCTGCCGATGATGTGGCTGCTGACTGGGCAGCGCCCGGCGCTGGGCGCCTGGGTCGGCGCCGCGGTCGCCGTGGCCGGCGTCGCCCTGATCGTCAACCGCTGATCATCAACCGTTAGAAGAGATCCTCAGCGCGCCGTCTCCACCGCCACGCCCAGCGTGGGCAGCGCCGCCTGAAGCGCGGCGGAGGCGCGGTTGACGGCGTCGCGCAGCTCGGCCTTCAGCATCGCGGCGTCCGGCCGATCCTGCTCGCAGGCATGCTGCAGCCTGCGGGCGATGCGCGACAGTTCCAGCAAGCCGACATTGCCGGCCAGCGACACCATGGCGTGGGCGTCGGCCGCCGCGGCCTTCATCGTCTCCGCCTCGCTGATGCGGTCGGCGCGCAGGGCCAGCTCGGCCAGTGTCCCATTGACGAAGCGGGGCAGCACCTCGGCGCCCAGCGTTTGGACCAGCGTGTCCAGCGTCGCGAGGTTCAGCACCGGCGGACTGTCGGAGACCGGAGCCACCCCGGCCAGCACGGCCGCGTCGTCCAGGGCGCCGTCCGCCCCGGCATCGAGCCAGCGGTCGACCGCCGACAGCAGGGTGTCGCGCTCGATCGGTTTGGTCACATGGTCGTTCATGCCGACATCCAGGCAAAGCTGCAGCTGATCGGTCAGCGCATTGGCGGTCAGCGCGATGATGGGCACGACCCCCCGCCGCCCGCCAAGCTGACGGATCGCCGCGGTCGCCTGCAAGCCGTCCATGCGCGGCATCTGCATGTCCATCAGGACGAGGTCGAACTCGCCCTTGCGCATCGCCTCGACCGCCAGCACGCCGTCCTCCACCACCTCGACGGTATGGCCAGCCTTGCAGAGGATGGAAGAGGTGACGATCTGGTTCATCGGCACGTCTTCGGCCAGCAGGATGCGGGCGCTGCGCGTCGACGACGCCTCCCGGCGTTCGGCAGCCAGCCCCGGTGCGGCGGCGACCGGCAGCGGCAGTTCGAACCAGAAGGTGCTGCCGACGCCCGGACTGCTCTGCACGCCGATCCGCCCGCCCATCAGCTCCGACAGCTGTTTCGAGATGATGAGGCCGAGCCCGGTGCCGCCATAGCGCCGGGTGGTGGACCGGTCACCCTGGCTGAAGCGCTGGAACAGGTTGGCCTGTTCGGCCGACGCGATGCCGGGGCCGGTGTCGCTGACGGAGAAGCGCAGCAGGACCGGCGCCCCCTCGCCGTCCTCCGCCGACAGCAGCCCGGCCGATACCAGAACCGACCCGCGTTCGGTGAACTTCACCGCGTTGCCGACGAGGTTCAGCAAGATCTGGCGGATGCGCGCCTCGTCGCCATGGACATGGCGCGGCACGGTGCCGCCCAGCGACAGCTGCAGCAGCAGCCCCTTCTGCGAGGCGGCGTTGCTCATCAGATCACGGCAGTCGCGCAGCAGCCGGTGCAGATCGAAGGCGCGCTCCTCCAGCTCCAGCTTGCCGGCCTCGATCTTCGAGTAATCCAGGATATCGCCGATGATCGCCAGCAGCCCGCGCCCGGCCTCGCGCTGGAGCGCCACATACTGGCGCTGTTCGGCCGAAAGGTCGGTGCCCAGCAGCAGGTCGGCGAAGCCGATGACGCCGTTCAGCGGCGTGCGGATCTCGTGGCTCATCGAAGCCAGGAACTCGGACTTTACGCGGTTGGCCGCCTCCGCCTCGGCGCGGGCGGCGGACAGCTCCTCCTCATAGCGCTTGCGCTCGGTCACGTCGCGGACGACACCGACCACCACGAATTCGCCGTCGGCCCCCACCGCCGGGCGCATGCTGGATTCGACCCACAAATAATGGCCGTCGCGGTGGCGCAGCCGGTGGGTGAAGGTAACGGGAGGCGAGCCCGGCTTCATGCCGGCGAATGCCGTCGCCGCGCTGTCCACATCGTCGGGGTGCAGCAGGGTTGCCGGGGCACGGCCGACGATCTCCGCCGGATCATGGCCCAGGATGTCGCGCACCGACGGCGACAGATAGCGCACCGCCCCGTCCGCCTTCATCTCCAGGATCATGTCGGTGGCGTTGTCGGCCAGCAGGCGGTAACGCGCCTCGCTCTCCCCCAGCCGCCGTTCGGCATCGTGCTGGCGCTGTTCGCGCAGCAGCAGGCCGCCCAGGAACAGGGTGCCGAGCGGAACGATGGCCAACAGCGGCGGTGCGGTGCGCTGTCCCACCTGCAGCGCCAGATCCAGAGTCGGCAGCAGCAGCAGGGTCAGCAGCGACACCAGCGTCAGCAGCAGACCGAAGCCCAGCAACGACACGGCGCCGAGGACCACGTCGCGCCGCTTCACCCACATCGCGAAGCCGACGCCGGTCAGGAAAGACAACAACGCGTTGGCGACGCCCGCCTCCATACCCGCCCCACCCAGATAGAGGCGGTAGCCGGCGACCGTCGCGGCGGTGATGGCGGCGGACAGCGGGCCGCCGAACAGGGCGCTGAGCCCGATCAGCGGCGTGCGAGCGTCGATGAAGATGCCCGGCCCGATATGGATCGGGTGGACCATGGAGAAAGCGGCGGTCAGCGCCATCACCGCGCCAAAGACGATCTGGCGGGTGTTCAGCCGCCAACCGTCGGAGCGGCGGATCAGGAAGGTATAGGCGAGAACGACGAAGGCGCTTGCCGCGATGTTCTCGGCAAGGTCGTACGCCATCGAAGAAAAGTTGCCCAACATCGTCCGGCCGCCGTCCCCACTCGATTTCCGGCTACCTCTATACCACGGAAGGGTGTCGCGAAACCGCTAACACCAACGGGCGGGGATGTGTTCTGCCGGGGACAAAAGGCGGGCGTGATGCGCGCGTGGCGGGCGTCGGATCAGGCTTCCGCGTCCGGCTGGCGGTCGGGCGCGGCGGCGGCGAAGGCCGGCAGGGCGCGGCAGGACTCGTCGATGCGCAGCAGGGTGGGAAAACCGTCCAGCGGGCAATTGAACCGGCGGGCGTTCGCCATCTGCGGCACCAGCAGGATGTCGGCCAGTCCGGGTTCGTCGCCATGGCAGAAGCGCCCGGTGCGCGGATCGCCAGCCAACTGCGCCTCCAGCGCGGTCAGTCCGACGGCGATCCAGTGCCGGTACCAGCCGTCGACCTCCTCCTGACTGTGACCCATCGTCTTCAAATGCTTCAGCACCCGCAGATTGTTCAGCGGATGGACGTCGCAGGCCACCGCCAGCGCCAGGGCCCGCACCCGCGCACGGCCCAGCGCATCGGCCGGCAGCAGCGCCGGGGTCGGGTGCGTCTCATCCAGATATTCGATGATAGCGAGCGACTGGGTCAGCACATGGTGCCCGTCCGGCCCATCGACCTCCAGCGCCGGCACCAGATGCTGCGGGTTGAGATCGGAATAGGGCGGCTTGGCCTGCTCGCCCTTGCTCAGATGGACGAAGGCCTGCTCCGGCGCCAGCCCCTTCAGATTCAGGGCGATGCGCACGCGATAGGCGGCGGAGGAACGGAAATAGGTGTGCAGTTTCACGGGTTCGGGTCCGTTGATGTGTCGCGGCGATGGTGTTGCGTCAGATCCTAATCACAGCCCCAGATAAGCCTGCCGCACCCGCTCGTTGCTCAACAGCGCTGCGCCGCTGTCGCTCAGCACGATCTCGCCGGTCTCGATCACATAGCCGCGGTCGGCGATGGCGAGCGCGGCGTGGGCGTTCTGCTCCACCAGCAGGATGGTCGTCCCCTCGCGCTTCAACCGCTGCACGGCGTCGAAGATCTCGGCGACCAGCAGCGGCGCCAGCCCCATGCTGGGCTCGTCGAGCAGAAGCAGGCGCGGCTTCGCCATCAGCGCACGGCCGAGCGCCACGATCTGCTGCTGGCCGCCCGACAGGGTGCCGGCCGGCTGGTCGCGCTTGACCTTCAGCACCGGGAACATCTCGTACAGCCGGTCAATGTCGTCGTCCGGCTTGCCGCTGCCGCGGCGGTAGGCGCCGAGGCGGAGGTTGTCCTCCACGCTCTGCGGGCCGAACAGCTGCCGGCCCTCCGGCACCTGCACCACCCCTTCGGCGACGCGGCGCGACGCCTTCATCCGGGTGATGTCGCAGCCGTCGAAGGTGATCCGCCCGCTGCTGGCGGGGTGGACGCCGGACAGGGTGCGCAGCAGCGTCGTCTTGCCCGCGCCGTTGGCGCCGACCAGCGCCACCAGCTCGCCCTCCCGCACGGTCAGGCTGGCCGATTTCAGCGCGTGGATGCGGCCGTAATGGCTGTTGAGTCCCTCGATCTCCAGAAGCATGCTCCGCGCCTCCCTCACGGTGCCGCGCCGAGATAGGCGGCGATGACGTCCGCGTTGGCCGCCACCTCCTGCGGCGTGCCCTCGGCCAGCATGCGGCCCTGGTTCAGGGCGGTGATCCGGTGGGAGATTCCCATCACCATCTTCATGTCGTGTTCCACCAGGATGATGGTGACACCGGTCGCCGCGACGGTCTTGATGACCTCGTCGATCTCGCGGCTTTCGGTGGCGTTCAGGCCGGCCGCCGGCTCGTCCAGCAGAAGCAGCTTCGGCTCCGACGCCAGCGCGCGGGCGATCTCCAGCCGTTTCAGCGCGCCGTAGGGCATCGCCGCCGCGTCGGCGTCGATGTATTTCTCCAGCCCGACCTCGGTCATCAGCTGCGCCGCCCGGTCCTTCGCCTCGCGGTCCTTGCGCACCAGCGACGGAAAGCGGAACAGCGCCGGCAGCAGCCGCGTGTTCAGGTGCAGGTGCCGCCCCACCATGACGTTCTCCAGCGCCGTCATGTTGAAGAAGATCTGCAGGTTCTGGAAGGTGCGCGACATGCCGCGGGCGGCCAGCCGGTAGGGCGCCATGCCCGACACGTCGGCCCCGTCGAACAGCACCCGGCCGCCCGACGGCTTGTAGACGCCGGTCACCAGATTGAACAGCGTGGTCTTGCCGGCGCCGTTCGGCCCGATGATCGAATGGATGTCGCCTGCGGCGACGGTGAAGCTGAGATCGCCGATGGCGAGCACGCCGCCGAATTCGCGGCTGAGATGCTCCACCTTCAGGATCGGCGGGCCGACGCGGCGGGCCTGGGTCGTCATATCGGGGGAAAGCTCGGTGGTCGCCAGCATCTTCATGCCCGCCTCCGCGCCGGGAGCAGCGCCGCCAGGGTGGGGAGAAGGCCCTTGGGCATGAACACCATCGTCGCCATCAGGATCCCGCCCAGCACGATCTGCTGGTAGTCCTGGAAGACGGTCAGCGCCTGCGGCAGCAGCGTCAGCACCACGGCTCCGACGACGGCGCCGAAGGTGGAGGCCATGCCGCCGAACACCACCATGGTCACCAGCTCGATCGACTTGAAGAAGTCGGCCTTGGCAGGGGTGATGAGCCCGGTGTAGTGGGCGAACAGGCTGCCGGCCACGCTGGCGAACACCGCCGAGACCACGAAGACCAGCACCTTGAAGCGGGCGGTGTCGACGCCGACCACCTCCGCCGCCACCTCCGACCCGTGGACGGCGCGCAGCGCCCGGCCCATCGGGCTGTCGATCAGGTTCAACGACAGCCAGACCACGCCGACCAGCAGCACGCCGACCACCCAGTACCAGACCTTTTCGCCATACAACTCGACGCCGAAGATCTTGAACGGCTCCACCATCATGCCGTCGGGACCGCCGGTCAGGCCGCTTTCGGTGCGCAGCACGATCGACACGATGATGCCGATGCCCAGCGTCGCCATGGCGAGGTAATGGCCCTTCAGCCGCAGGATCGGCTTGGCGACCAGGAAGGCCAGCAGCCCGACCACCACGGCGCCGGTCAGCAGCGCCAGAATCGGCGGCCAGCCATAGACGCCGACCAGCACGCCCGAGGCATAGGCGCCGATGCCGAAGAAGCCGGCATGGCCCAGGCTGATCTGCCCGGCATAGCCGATCAGCAGGTTCAGCCCGACGCAGACCACGGCGTTGAAGCCGGCCAGGATGGCGATGTCGAGATAGAAGTTGTTGGGCAGGAAGGCCGGCAGGACCGCGATCACCGCGCCCATGACCAGCAGCCCGGTCAGCCGCCCGTGGAGAAGTGCGTTCATCGGCTTGAAGGTCCTTATACGCGTTCGGTGCCGCGCTTGCCGAACAGCCCGTTCGGCATGAAGAGCAGGACGGCGAGGATGATGACGAAGGCGATGGCATCCTTGTAGGCCGACGAGATGTAGCCGGCGCCCAGCGCCTCGGCGACACCGACGATCACGCCGCCGACCACCGCGCCCGGCCCGTTGCCCAGGCCGCCCAGAACCGCGGCGGTGAAGCCCTTCAGCCCCAGCATGATGCCCATCTCGGTGTAGGAGAAGGTGATGGGGGCGACCACCGCGCCGCCGATGGCGCCCAGCGCCGCCGACAGCGCGAAGGAGGCGAGCACCACCCGCTTCACGTCGATGCCGACCAGCTGTGCGGCCAGCCGGTTGTGCGAGGTGGCGAGGATCGCCTTGCCGGTCAGGGTCCGGTTGAAGAACAGGCCGATGGCGACGATCAGCACCGCGGCGGTGCCCACCACCCACAGCGACTGCGGCTGCATCGAGGCGCCCATGACCTGGATCGGCGTCTCGCCGGAAAAGGCGTCCAGCCGCTTGAAGTCCTTGCCCCAGACCAGTTCCGCGACGCCGCGCAGGAAGATCGAGGCGCCGATGGTGATGATGATGAGGGTGACGGTGGAGGCGTTGCGCGCCCGTTCGACCGCGAATTTCGCCACCAGAACGCCGACCAGCATGGCGCCGCCACAGCCGATCAGGATCGCCAGCGGCAGCGGCACGCCCGACGCCGTCAGGGTGGCCGACGCCATGCCGCCGATCATGATGAACTCGCCCTGGGCGAAGTTGATGACGTGGCTGGCGTTGTAGATGATCGAAAAGCCGAGCCCCGCCAGCGCATAGATCGCGCCGATGGTCAGCCCCGACAGCATGTATTGCAGCAGTTCCGCGAACATCGTTGGGTTTCCGCTTCGCAGGCCCCCTCCCCGACCCTCCCCCGCTTCGCGGGAGAGGGGGCCTCACGGGAAAGCGGCGGCAGTCCCCTCCACCGCTGAAAAGCGGGGGAGGGTTAGGGAGGGGGCATCATGGCGTGAGTTAAAGAGGGCGGAAACCCTCCCTCACTTCACCAGCGCCCAGTCGCCCTGCTTGACCTCCACCATGTGGAAGGCGTCCAGCGTCAGGCCCATGTGGTCCTTCGGGCTCATGGTCACGGTGCCGCCGGTGCCGACATAGCCCTTGGTCTGCTCGATGGCGTCGCGCAGCTTGGCCTTGTCGGTGCCGCCGGCGCGCTTCACCGCGTCCAGCGCGATCATCAGCCCGTCATAGGCGTGGCCGGCGAAGGTCGAGACCTCCGAATTGAAGCTGTCCTCATAGACCTTGGTGAACTCGGTCACGACCTTCTTCTGCGGGTCGCTGTCGGGCAGTTGGGCGGCGACGACCAGACCGGCGGCCGGCAGGCGGACACCCTCGGCGGCGCCGCCGGCCAGACGGATGTATTCCTTCGACGCGACGCCGTGCGACTGGTACAGCGGCAGCGAGATGCCGAGCTGGCGGTAGTTCTTGGTCACCACCGCCGGGCCCTGGCCCAGGCCGAACACCAGAACCGCCTGGGCGGCCGCGGTGTTCTTGATCTTGGTCAGCTGCGCGGTGACGTCGGTGTCCTTGGCGCCATAGGTCTCGTCGGCGACCAGTTCGATCCCGCGCTCCTTGGCGACGGCCAGCGTCTGCTCGCGGCCCGACTTGCCGAAGCCGGAGTCCTCCGACAGCAGCGCCAGCTTGGTCAGCCCGCGCTTCTTCATGTCCTCCATCACCTTTTCCGCGGCCATGCGGTCGGTGTGGGGGGTCTTGAACACCCACTTCTTCACCGGCTCGACGATCACCACCGCGCCGGCCAGCGAAATGAAGGGCACGCCGGCCCGCTCCACCAGCGGCACCGCCGCCATGGTGGCCGCCGTGGTGGTGCCGCCGACGATCACGTCGACGCCGTCGCTCTCGATCAGGCGCTTGGTGAAGGAGGCCGCCTTGTCGGCCGCGCCGCCGTCGTCATAGATGGTCAGCTGGACCTGACGGCCGTCGACGCCGCCCGCCTTGTTGATGCGGTCGGCGTACAGCTCCAGCACCTTCTTCTCCGGATCACCGAGGAAGGAGGCCGGGCCGGTGGCCGAGACGATGGCGCCGACCTTGATCGGATCCGCGGCCTGCGCCGCCCCGGACAGCAGGCCGGACGCCGCCGTCATGGCGGTCATGGCGGTGAAGGCAATGGTGGCAAGCAGGCTTTTGCGCATGATGTCCTCCCGAGTGCTGCCCACCTTGTCACCGGATCGGGCGGCGGCCCGGTCCCGGTGCGGCGGGATGATTTGCTTCACATAATGTTTCAAACGAAATCGTTTCGGAAGAAAAATTTCGGCGGCCGCGACCACAATCGAAGTACGGATGTTGCCGCCCGCCTCCCCTTCCCTTTGCGATCCCTCCGGCTAGCGCTCCGGGAATCGTCATTTCGTTTTATGACACAAATTTACTTTTCGAGACCAACCTAGTGTATCACATTAATGATTGTCAAACGGAAAGTCCGGATTGCCTCCTATCGGCCTCCAGACGACTTTCCTCCGCGCTTGCCCGCGCTGTCGTGGCACTGGCCCAACCGGCACCGGGTTTCGTATACAACTCCGTCGTGCCGTCTCGTTCCGATCCGCCCGCACCACAAGCCGTACCCATAAGGACGCCCCACCCGCATGGCCCGCCCGCGCCGCCCCGAAGACCTTGCCGCCCAGCTGACCGAAGCCATCGCGCCACGGGCGAAGTCGCTGATCATCACCGTCTATGGCGACGCGGTGCTGCCGCATGGCGGATCGCTGTGGCTGGGCAGCCTGATCGAGCTGATGGGGCTGTTCGGGATGAGCGAGCGGATCGTCCGCACCTCGGTCTTCCGTCTGGGCAAGGACGACTGGCTGACCAACACCCAGATCGGCCGGCGCAGCTTCTATCGCGTCACCGACAGCGGGAAGGAGCGTTTCGCCGCGGCGGAACGGCGGATCTACGCGCCGCTGGCCCGCGAATGGGACCGCGGCTGGGATCTCCTGATGGTGCCGCCCAACGCGCTGGACACGGAGACGCGCGACGCCCTGCGGCGGGAACTGACCTGGCAGGGCTTCGGCGCCGCGTCGGCCACCGTCTACGCCCATCCCAACTGCGACGAGGCGGCGATGCACCGCTCGCTGGCCGAGCTTGGGGTCGCCGACAAGATCGTCCACATGAAGGCCAGCCTGGACCGGGCGGAAGGGTTCGGCGCGCTGCGCGATCTGGTGCGCGGCTGCTGGGATATTGATCAGCTCGAACACGACTATGCGGCGTTCCTGGATCACTTTCGTCCGGTCTGGGCGGCGATCGACGCTGCCGATATGCCGGACCCCGCCTCCTGCTTCGTCCTGCGCACGCTGATGATCCATGACTTCCGCCGCATCCTGCTGCGCGACCCGATGCTGCCGCCCGACCTGCTGCCGGCGGATTGGCCGGGCCAGGAATCGCGGATGCTGACCCGCAACCTCTACCGCCGCCTCGCCGGCCCGTCGGAATCCTTCCTGATGCAGGCGGCGACCACCGCCAACGGGCCGCTGCCCGATGCCCAGCCCGCCTTCCACGGTCGCTTCGGCGGACTGGAGACCCTATCGGTGGGCTGACCAGCGATCTGCGACAAAGGGCACCCATCGGTGTTCCCCCTTAGGCTCAAAGTCCATATATAAAATGCAAGCTATCGCGGTAAGCTGGGTCCGTCATTCGACCGACCATCACCGGAACGCCGCCCATGCTGACCATCGTCTACCGCAGCGAGGCCGTCGACCGGCTGCCCTACAGCGCCCTTGCCGACATCTGCCTGTTCAGCGCCCGCAAGAACCGCGAGCTGGGCATCACCGGTTTCCTGGTGGAGTTCGAGGGCATCTTCCTGCAGGTGCTGGAAGGCGAAGCGGAAGTGGTGGAGACGCTTTTCGCCCACATCGCCGCCGACACGCGCCACACCAAGGTCGAGCTGCTGCTGCGTGAAACCACGGTCGGGCAGCCCAATTTCGGCTTCTGGGCGATGAATTTCGGCCCGCTCGACACCCCGACCTTTTGGCAGGCCGTCTTTGGCTCTCCGGTCCGGATCGAGGAGTTCCGCCGCCGCTCCCACGACGCCGATTTCGCGCTGGACGTCCTGGCGCGGGCCTACATGCACGCCTGCATTGCCGCCGACGTCGATGCCGCGACACGCGATCTGGTGCGCGGCAACATCCCCGTCTTCGAAGCCGCCTGAACCCGGCGGGGTCCCACGTTTCCGATACCGCACCGCCGGATAAGCTCCGTTTTACGAACGAATTGATCTGGATCAATTCGGCACATCCGCATGCATTCCCCTTTGAAATCAGGAGATTGGCGTCATTTTCCGGCCCATCTGACGTGATACAGATACCGTTGATAATCACAAATTTCTGTGTCATATAAAGACCACAGGGCGCCGATGGTAATGTGAGCGCCCGCGGAATGCTCCCGGAGGAAACGCCCCCATGTCCAAGGACTACACCCCCATCGCCAACACGATGGAGTTCCCCCCCGCCACGCCGCAGCCGAACGTCTATCCGCTGTCCTGGGTGTCGCAGACCAAGAAGCTGGAAGAGGTCTACGCCGCCGCCCAGCGCGAGAACTGGGACCCCGCCAAGCTTCCCTGGGACAGCTTCGACGTGTCGCGCTACAGCTGGGAGGAGCGGGAGGCCATTGCCTATTGGTGGACCATCCTGTCGGTGTTCGACGCCTCGGCCCCGCCGGTTTTCGCCCATGCCCTGATCAAGACCTACGAGGTGCATGAGGAGGACCCCGTCCGCCGCTGCTTCTTCTCCGTCACCCGTGACGAGCAGAACCACGAGCAGATGTGCGGTCTGGCCATCACCAAGCTGCTGGAGGCCACCAGCCCGCTGACCTACGAGCCGAAGACCGACCTCGGCCGCCGGCTGCAGAAGAACGCCCACTGGCTGTACTACAACGGCGGCCGCTATTGGGACGGCTACAAGAAGGCGGTTCCGAAATACTCGCTGGCCGTGCTGTTCAGCTCCTTCCTGATGGGCGAGATCGCGGCGGCGACCATCTTCCACCAGATGGCGGCCGGCTGCAGCGAGCCGGTGTTCAAGGAAGCCTTCCGCAACATCGGCCGTGACGAGGGCCGCCACATGGCGATCTGCATGTCGGTGATGGAGCGCGACTATCCCCATCTGGCGGTGGAGGACCGGTCGATCATCACCAAGCAGATCCGCGCCGGCTACCTGTTCCTGTCCGCCGTGCTGTTCGAGCCGCCGCCCCAGTTCTGGGACCTGCCCGACGACTTCATCGCCACCCAGCGCGAGGCCGAGGCCATCGCCCGCAACGCCGGTTTCCACATCCCGGATTACGAGGCGAAGAAGGAGAACTGGCGCAACGCCATGCTGAACCTGAAGGGCGTGCTGGACCGCTACAACATCCCGTTCCCGGCGATCCCGGAGGTCGGCATCACCGGCGAGGAAGTCCGGGACGTCGACATGGACGAGATCATCCCGGTGTTCTGAGATCCGTACTACCGCCCCCCTCCCTCCCACGGCTCCGCCGCGGGTCCCTCCCTCCCCCGCTTTCAGCGGGAGAGGGGAGATTCGCGATGCTGCGGCAGTCCCCTCCACCTCGAAGAGGGGGAGGGTTAGGGAGGGGGCATCACGTCGCCATACCTTACTCTCCCCGCCCAAGGATCCCCCGGTGAGCCGCATCCGTCTCCACCCCTCGGGCCGCACGGTCGAGTGCCGTGACGGCGAGACCGTCCTGTCGGCGCTGGAACAGGCCGGCTATGCCCTGCCCAACAACTGCCGCGCGGGCGCCTGCGGCGAATGCAAGGTCAAGGTTCTCAGCGGCCAGTTCGACCAGGGCATGGTGCTGGACATGGCGCTGTCCCAGCCGGAGCGGAAGGACGGCTATGGCTTGATGTGCATGGCCAAGCCGATCTCCGAGGAGCTGGTGATCGAATACGGCACCGCCGACGCCCAACCCAAACTGTTCCCGCCGCGCGAGAACGTGCTGTTCATCGTCACCGACCGCATCCCGCGCACGCCGCGCATCGTGGAACTGCGCCTGCGCCCGCTGGGCCAGCCGCTGCGCTACTGGCCGGGCCAGTATGTGATGCTGGGCGATGCCTCGGCCGGCGCGCCGCCGCGCTGCTATTCCATTGCCAACGCGCCCCGTCCCGACGGCGAGATCGTCTTGCAGGTGACCCGCGTCGATGGCGGCCCGACCAGCGGCTGGATCCACGACACGCTGACCGTCGGCAGCATGGTCAAGCTGTCCGGCCCCTACGGCACCTTCATCGGCGACCCGTCGGTGGACAGCCCGGTGCTCTGCATGGCCGCCGGCTCCGGCCTCGCCCCCATCCTGGCGCTGACCGACGCGGCGCTGCGCCGCGGCTACCGCCCGCCGGTGACGCTGCTGTTCTCCGCCTGCACCCAGGCCGACGTGTATGAGTTGGGGCTGCTCAGCTACTGGCAGGCCAAATACCGCAACTTCAAGGTCAAGGTGACCCTGACGCGCGAGGATGCGCTCAACCATCTGAAGGGCCGCATCCCCACCATCCTGCCCGACCTGTTCCCCGACCTGTCCGGCCACGCCATCTTCACCGCCGGCAGCCCCGCCTTCGTCGACTCCTGCGTCGCCGCCGCCCGCGCGCTGGGCGCCAAGGACGACCAGATCCACAGCGAAGGCTACGTCTCCCAACACATCCCGGAAGCGTTGCCGGCCGACCGGCTGATGGCGGTCGGCTGAGGCGGTCGGACCAGCCTTACGCCCTGTGGACGCCGGCGATGAAGCCGTCGATCTCGCGGCTCAGGTCCTTCGACTGCCCGGCAAGCGCGGCGGCGGCGGCGAGAAGCTGATCGGCCGCCGCCCCGGTCTCCCCGGCGCCGGCCTGGATGTCGCCCATGCCGCCGCTGACCTCCTGCGCCCCGTCGGCGGCCTGAATCACGCTGCGGGCGATCTCCTGGGTCGCCGCCGCCTGCTGGTCCACCGCCGCGGCGATGCCGGACGCGATGCGGCTGACCTGGGCGATGGTTTCGCTGATGCCCTGGACGGCGGTGACCGCCTCCTGCGTGGCGTCGCGGATGCCCTTGATCTGGCCGACGATGTCCTCGGTCGCCTTGGCGGTCTGGTTGGCGAGATTCTTGACCTCCGACGCCACCACGGCAAATCCCTTGCCGGCCTCCCCCGCGCGCGCCGCTTCGATGGTGGCGTTCAGCGCCAGCAGGTTCGTCTGCCCGGCGATGGAGTTGATGAGTTCCACCACCGCGCCGATCCGCTCGGCGCTTTCCGCCAGCACGACGACGGCCTCGTCGGCCCGCCTGACGTCGGTCACCGCCGCGTCGGCGATGCGGGCGGATTCCCCGACCTGCCGGCCGATGTCCTGGACGGACGCCGACAGTTCCTCCGTCGCGGCGGCGGCGGTCTGCACATTCTCCGCGGCGGAGCGGGCGGAAGCCGCCACCTGCTCCGACCGGCCCAGGCTCTGGTCGGCGATGCCGGTCAGGCCGCGCGCGGTCGATTCCAGTTGCTGTGCGGCCGACGCCAGCGCACCGGTCAGTCCGCCGACGCGCTCCTCGAAGCCTTTCTGCAGATCGGCGAGCGCCGCGGCGCGGGTCTCCTTGGCCTGCCAGTCGGCCTTCTGCTGACGATCCAGGTCGCGGGCGCGGACCAACCCTTCCTTGAACACCTCGACCGCGCGGGCCATGCCGCCGGCCTCGTCGTCGCGGTCGGCACCGGGCACCGCCGTCTCCAGATCGCCGGCCGCCAGCCGGGTCATCGCCCCGGTCAGCGACGCCACCGGACGGGCGATGCCGTCACCGACCTTCCACGCCACCAGACAGCCGAGCGCGACGCAGCCCAGGCTGACCAGCACGGTCAGCAGGGTCAACCGGTTGGCGTCGGCCATCACGCTGGACTGCGGCGCCGCCACCATGAAGGACCAGACGCCGTCGGCGCCGGCGAAGCGGATCGGCGCCAGACGCAGATAATGCGCCGCGCCGTTCAGCGCCACGATCCCATCGAAGGCCCGCCCCTCGGCCACGGCGCGGCGGGCGGCTTCCGGCAGATCGTCGGCGGGCTTGGACAACCGGCCGCCGTCGGGATGGGCGACATAGAGGCCGGAGCCGGTCAGCACCGCCGCGTAGCCGTCGCCATAGGGCTTCACCGCGCGCACCAGATCGGTCAGGCCGGTCAGCGCCATATCCACGCCGGCCACGCCGATGACCCGCCCGTCCTTGCCATCCATCACCGGGGCGGCGGCGCTGGTCATCAGCCGCTTGGTGAAATCGTCGAGATAGGGTTCGGTCAGCACCGCCTTCCGCGCGGTGGCCGCCGCTTTGTAATACTCCTTCTCCTGCACGTCGGAGAAGGGATAGCCCTCGCTGTCGTCGGCCTGAACCCCCTTGTCGCCCGGCAGCCAAAGCAGGCTCATCCGCCCGGTCTTCGGCAGCCCGAGGATCTCGGTCGTCCGGTCATGGGCGGCGAAATCCCGGTCGCGCCCGTCGAACCCGTCGTCGGCCATGTCCACCCACACGCCGGCATAGAGCGGATTGGCCTCCGCCGTCCGGCGCAGATAGCGGTTCACCGTTTCGCGCCGCGGGCTTCCGGTGGACCGCTCCACCTCCACCAGCGCCGCGGTGGCGCGGGCGGCGTTCAGGGCGGTCGACAAATCGGCGGCCACCTGGGCGCCGTGCCGGTCGGCCGTCTCGGCGGCCAGCAGCACGGCCGCATTGTGCGCGGCGTCGCGCGTCAGAACCAGCGACACCGCCGTGACCGCCGCCGCCCCCACTGCCAGCACGGCAGCCACACCGATGATGATCTTCGTCCTGAACCTGGCCTTCATCGCGACACCGTCGTCCGGTCCGCCCGAAGTTCCTGGATGAACGGAAAGGCGGCACCAAATGGGGAAAAGGGGGCCACCTTATATTCGATAATGATCGTCTGGCATGCCGATTTTTGCGATTCCACGACAGATCATTCAATTATCAGGTCCGCTGTGGATCGCGATACCAACGGCAGGACGAGCTGCTGCAAATGCGAAAAAGGCGCCTGCGGAATGCTTGCACACCCCGCCGACGCCCTCATCTTGGCCTGCAGACCGGCCACTGCCGCCTTACGGCCCCTCGTACCGCACCACCTGCTGGTCGATGGCGCCGAAGACGCTGGCGCCGTCCTTGTCGAACAGCTCGATCCGCACGCGGTCGCCGAAGCGCATGAAGGGGGTCTTCGGTGCGCCGTGCTCGATGGTCTCGATCATCCGCAACTCGGCAAGGCAGGAATAGCCGACGCCGCCGGCCGCGACCGGCTTGCCGGGGCCGCCGTCCAGCTTGTTCGACACCGTGCCCGAGCCGATGATGCTGCCGGCCGCCAGATGGCGGGTCTTGGCGGCATGGGCGATCAGCGTCGGGAAGTCGAAGGTCATGTCGACCCCGGCATCCGGCTTGCCGAAAGCCTCGCCGTTCAGCGTCGTCACCAGCGGCCGGTGCAGCTTGCCGCCGTCCCAGGCGTCACCCAGCTCGTCCGGGGTCACCGCGACGGGGGAGAAGCTGGAAGCCGGCTTGGACTGGAAGAAGCCGAAACCCTTGCCCAGCTCCGCCGGGATCAGGTTGCGCAAGGACACGTCGTTGACCAGCATCAGCAGCTGGATCTGACCGCGCGCCGCCTCGGCCGAGATGCCCATCGGCACGTCGCCGGTGATGACGGCGATCTCCGCCTCGAAATCGACGCCCCAGGCCTCGGTCGCCGCCAGGATCGGATCGGTCGGCGCCAGGAAGCTGTCGGAACAGCCCTGATACATCAGCGGATCGGTCCAGAAGCTGGGCGGCATCTCCGCCCCGCGCGCCTTGCGGACCAGCTCCACATGGTTGACGTAGGCCGATCCGTCCGCCCACTGGTAGGCGCGCGGCAGCGGCGAGGCCGCCCCGGCCGGGTCGAAGGGCTGCCCGGCCGCCGGATCGGCGTTCAGCGCGCGATAGGCCTCCTCCAGCTTCGGCGCCAGCGCCGTCCAGTCGTCCAGCGCCGCCTGCAGGGTGCGGGCGATCTCCGGCACCGGGGTGGCGCGGGTCAGGTCGCGCGACACCACCACCAGGGTGCCGTCGCGCCCGCCCGCCTTCAAACTTGCCAGCTTCATTCGTCTCTTCCCTTCCTCAGAATTCAGCGTCCGGCGGCCTTGCCCCTTGTTTCCGGATGGCCGCTCATTTCGCCTTCCAGCTGTCGGCGTAGCCGCCCCACTCGACGCCTTCCATCGCCTGATAGACGTCCAGCGGATCGCGGGTGTCGATCATCACCGCGACCTCGTCGGTCTCCTTGCGCTCGAACTTCTGCGCCACCTCGTAGGCCTTCGGATGCGGCCCGTGCGGGAAGCCCGAGGGGTGATAGGTGACCATGCCGGGATGGATGTTGTCGCGCGAGAAGAACTGGCCGCGGTGATAGAACAGCACCTCGTCGAAATCCTCGTTCGAATGGTAATAGGGCAGCTTCAGCGCCTCCGGATCCGACTCGATGGGCCGCGGCACGAAGGTGCAGATGATGAAGCGCCCCGCGATCCAGGTGCTGTGCGCCGAGGGCGGCAGGTGGTAGCGGTGGCTCATCAGCGGCCGGATGTCGCGCCAGTTCAGCCGCACCGGTGCCAGATCGCCGTGCCAGCCCACCGCATCCAGCGGGTTGAACGGATAGGTCATCGAGCAGATCTGGCCGCGCTTCTTGACCCGGACCAGGGTCTCGCGCTCGTTCTTCTGCGCCTGGAAGGCGTCGTCCAGCGCCGGGACGTCCAGAACGGCCGGGTCGAAGATGGCGTGGGTGCCGACCAGCCCCTTGTGCGGCAGCTTGTAGGCGTCGTTGGTGGCCTCCACCATCAGCACCATCACCGCCTCGTCCGTTTCCAGCCGCCAGCAGGTGTTGCGCGGCAGCACGACATAGTCGCCCTCGCGCACCTCCAGATGGCCGTAGTCGCAATAGAGATGGCCGCCACCCTGGTGGAAGAACAGCAGGTCGTCGCCATCGGCGTTGCGGACCAGATGCTCCATCTTGCCCTTGAAGCGCCACAGCCGCACCTGGGTCGCCCCGTTGCCCATCAGCGCCGGCGCCTCCAGCGGGCAGCCGGGCATGTGATCGACATGGTTCAGGTCGAAGGCGCGCGGACGCAGCGGCCCGTCGAAGCTGATCCAGCCGGTCGGCGGGTGGGCATGGTGCATCTGGGTCGCCGGGCCGAAGAAGCCCTCGCGCCCCATCTCACGCTCGTAAGTGCCGGCGGGAAGCCGGACATGGGCCTGACGCGACGCGGTGCCCTCGACCTTCGGAAACGAAATCCAGTTCTTCATGGCGCTTCCCCTCATTGCCGCCGGCTCCGTCCGCGACGGGCGCCGGCAGGCTTGTTCCGTTGCCGCCATTTTAGTTTCGTTTGAAACTGTTGCAAGAGCCAAATTACAGCGCAGGATGGGGCCACCCGCGACCTTCATCACAGACGACGCCCTGCCGATGCCGCCCGCCCGCCGTTCCCGCACCGCATCCCCCAACTCCACAGCCGCGCCGACCGACAAGCCGGCGCTGCACCTGACGCGCTTCCTGCCCTACCGCCTGTCGGTGCTGGCCAACACGGTCAGCCACACGCTGGCCAAGCTGTACGAGAAGCGGTTCGGCATCACGATCCCGGAATGGCGGATCATCGCCGTGCTGGGCGGCGGCGAGACGATGAGCGCGGGAGAGATCGCGCAGCGCACCGCGATGGACAAGGTTCAGGTCAGCCGCGCCATCAGCCGCATGCTCGATTCGGCGCTGATCCTGCGCGAATCGGGCGACACCGACCGGCGCAAGGCCCTGCTGACCCTGACGCCGAAAGCGCTGGCGATCTATGCCGAGATCGTGCCGATGGCCCTGACCTATGAGGAAGAGGTCACCGACGCCCTGTCGATCGAGGAACGGGCGCAGCTCGACACGCTGCTGTCGAAGCTGCAGGCCCGCGCCGACCAACTGGCCGCCCGCCCGGCGCCGATTACAGCCCAGGCGGAGCCGGTGGAGGAGTAAAGCCGCTCAGCCCCCCTTCACCTTGTGCAGCGGCTGGCTGGTGCCGGCATCGACGCGGCCGCGGCCGGGTTCCTCCGCCTCCAGGGGCGCGCAGGCGACCATGGTGGCGAGCGAGCGGCGGGCGAGGCGCTGGTATTCCTCCGTCCCTTCCGACTTCCAGGCGACCTCGTCGGCACGCAGTTCGCGCATCACCTTGGCCGGCAGACCAGCCACCAGCGTGCGCGGCGGTACGACGAAGCCGGCCTTGACGAAGGCCATGGCGGCGACGATCGACTCCTCGCCGATCTCCGCCCCGTCCATCACCACCACATTCATGCCGACCAGCGCGTTGCGGCGGACGATGCAGCCGTGCAGCACGGCGCCATGGCCGACATGCCCGTCCTCCTCGACGACGGCGTCATGGCCGGGGAAGGCGTGGATCGTGCAGTTGTCCTGCACGTTGCTGCCCCGCCGCAGCACGATCCGGCCGAAATCGCCGCGCAGGCTGGCGCAGGGGCCGACATAGCAGCCCGGTCCCACCACCACGTCACCGATCAGCACGGCGGAGGGATGGACGAAGGCGGTCGGGTCGATGACGGGGATCACGCCGTCAATGGCGTAGACGGTCGGGCGCGGCAAGGTGGGGGCGGTCATGGTCGGGCGTTCCTCAGTGTCTCTGTCCGGGGCCTTGTCGGACGATGTCCGGCCGGTCTTTTGCCGCAAGGCTACACCGCCGCGCGCTGTACGCGATACTGATTTTCCGTCATAGTAATCATACCTGTATCGCTTCGCGGAAACCCTCTCCACTGCTCGGATCGGGGCTTGATTGGTATCAAATGAAACTGTATCGTTGGCAACCATAACGGTTCATCGCAAGCCGGCTCGCCGCGCGCCCATACGCCAAGGCGTTCGGCCAAAACGTCCGATCACGGTTTCCGGGGGAGGAAACGCCCAATGCACGCGACCTTCAGCTATCCGAAATACAGCTTCACACCCTCGGAGGAACAGCGCACCGGCACCGTCCGGCGCCACCCGGTGGTGGTCATCGGCGCCGGCCCGGTCGGGCTGACCGCGGCGCTCGACTTCGCGCGCAAGGGCGTGCCGGTGGTGGTGCTCGACGCCGAGGACACCGTCAGCGTCGGCAGCCGTGCCGTCTGCTACGCCAAGCGCGCGCTGGAGGTGTGGGATCGGCTGGGCGTCGGCCAGCGCATGATCGACAAGGGCGTGGTGTGGAAGATCGGCAAGGTCTTCAACGGCGACAGCATGGTCTACCAGTTCGACCTGCTGCCAGAGCCGGACCACAAGATCCCCGCCTTCATCAACCTCCAGCAATATTACCTGGAGGATTTCCTGGTCACGGAAGCGCGCAAGAGCGAGCTGATCGATCTGCGCTGGCTGTCGCGTGTCATCTCGGCCAAGCAGGAGGCCGACCATGTCGTGCTGCAGGTCGAGACGCCCGACGGCGTCCATGCGGTGGAGGCCGATTGGGTCATCGCCTGCGACGGCGCCAAGTCGTCGGTGCGCAAGATGCTGGGGCTGGAGTTCCAGGGCGAGGTGTTCAAGGACCGCTTCCTGATCGCCGACGTGGTGATGAAGGCCGATTTCCCGGCGGAACGCTGGTTCTGGTTCGACCCGCCCTTCCACCGCAAGCAATCGGCCCTGCTGCACATGCAGCCCGACAATGTCTGGCGCCTGGATTTCCAGCTGGGCTGGGACGCCGACCCGGAGGAGGAGAAGAAGCCGGAGCGCGTCATCCCCCGCGTCCAGGCGATGCTGGGCGCCGACACGCCGTTCGAGCTGGAATGGGTGTCGGTCTACACCTTCCAGTGCCGCCGGCTGGAGCGCTTCCGCCACGGCCGCATCCTGTTCGCCGGCGACTCTGCCCATCAGGTCTCGCCCTTCGGCGCCCGCGGCGCCAACAGCGGCGTGCCCGACGCCGACAATCTGGTGTGGAAGTTGGCGCTGGTGCTGGACGGCAAGGCACCGGACTCGCTGCTGGACAGCTACAGCGACGAACGGGTGGCGGCGGCGAAGGAGAACATCCTGAACTCCACCCGTTCCACCGACTTCATCACGCCGAAGAGCGAGATGAGCCGCGTCTTCCGCGACGCCGTGCTGGAGCTTGCGGTCGACCAGCCCTTCGCCCGCTCGCTGGTCAATTCCGGCCGGCTGTCCACCCCCACCACCTACACCGACAGCCCGCTGAACACGCCGGACGGCGACGTTTTCGCCGGCAAGATGGTGCCCGGGGCGCCGGCCACCGACGCGCCGGTGGAACGCGACGGCCATGCCGGCTGGCTGATGGAGGTGCTGGACGGCCGCTTCACCGTGCTCTACGCCGCCGGCGACGGGCCAGTCCCGGCGGGGGTGGCGGAGGCGCTGGACGGTCTCGCCGCCGGGCCGCTGCCCCTGGCCTGGCACGCGGTGACCGAGCGGCGGCGCGGCATCGCCGGCGAGCTGGTTGACAGCGCCGGCCGCCTGCGCGAGCGCTACGACCTGACGCCGGGCAGCGTCTATCTGATCCGCCCGGACCAGCACATCGCCGCCCGCTGGCGCCGCTTCGACGCCGCCGCCCTGTCCGCCGCGCTCAACCGCGCCACCGGTCGCTGATCCCCCGATTTTCCGGAGTTGCCCCCATGGCCAAACTGATGACCGAGCAGCGTTTCGCCAGCCCGGACGATGTGTACCAGTTGCTGATCGACAGCCACCGCGACCTGACCCCCGACCAGAGCACCCGCCTGAACGCCAAGCTGATCCTGCTGCTCGCCAACCACATCGGCGACGCGGAGGTGCTGGCCGAGGCGCTGCGCGTGGCCCGGCAGGGAGTGGAGTAACAACGGTGGGGGAGGCGGCCTCGCCCCCACCTCCCCCCTGACGCCAAGCCAAAGTTGGCGTACAACAGCGCAGCCCCTGTCCCTCGCGGAGACTGCGCCGACCATGACCCTGCGCCGCCTGCTCCCCCTGCTGTTCCTGCTGCTGTGCTGCGGCCCCGCCCTGGCGGAGGGGCTGACACAGACGGCGCTGTCGATCCCCGCGCGCTTCCCCGACGGCAGTTCCGCCACGCTGGAGGCGATGCTGCTGCGGCCGGACGGTCCCGGCCCCTACCCCATCGCCATCCTCAGCCACGGCACGCCGCGCAACCCGGCCGACCGGGCGCAGATGACGCCGCTGCGCTATTTGCCGGAAGCCCGCGAGTTCGCGCGGCGCGGCTGGGCGGTGGTGGCGGTGATGCGGCGCGGCTATGGCGGATCGGACGGTCCCTACAGCGAGACGACCGGCGCCTGCAGCAACCCCGACTATCTGCACTCCGCCCGCCAGAGCGCCGAGGATCTGCGTCAGGCCATCCGCTATGTAGCGGCCCAGCCCTTCGCCGACGCCAGCCGCATCGTCGCCGTCGGCGTGTCGGCCGGCGGGTTGGCCAGCATCGCGCTCAGCGCCGATCAGCCGCCGGGGCTGAAGGCCGCCATCAGCTTCGCCGGCGGCCGCGGCTCCGTCGCCGACAACGAGGTCTGCCAGGAGAACCGGCTGGTCGCCGCCTTCGGCACGCTGGGCCGCAGTTCGCGCGTTCCCACCCTGTGGATCTATGCCGAGAACGACCTGTTCTTCGGTCCCGACCTCGCCCGGCGCCTGTGGGAGGCCTTCACCCACGAGGGCGGACGGGCGGAGTTCATCGCGGCCCCCGCCAACGGCAAGGACGGACACAGCTTCTTCAGCGCCGCCATCCCGCAATGGACGCCGATGGTCGACCGGTTCCTGGCCAAGAACGGGCTGGTGCTGCGCGACATGCCGATGGCGCTGACGCTGCCGGCGCTTCCCCCGCCGCCGGAGCTGTCCGCCGCCAACCGCGCGAAGTTTCCCGCCTATGTCGAGGCCGGCGGCAACAAGGCCTTCGCCGTGTCGCCCGACGGCGCCTATGGCTGGAAGTCCGGCATGCGCAGCCTGGACGAGGCGCAGAAGGGCGCGCTGGAGAATTGCGCGTCCCACACCCAGAAGGGCTGCCGCATCGCCTATCTCAACGACCGTGCGGCCGGCGCCACTGATGCAGCCGCCCCGGCGGAGGCCCCGCGCGGCACCCGCGTCAGGCTGGAGCCACCGCAGGAACTGTCGGCTTCCGGCCGCGACAAGTTCGGCGCCTATGTCGCGGCGGCCGGTCGCAAGGCTTTCGCGGTGTCGCAGGACGGCGCCTTCGGCTGGAAGTCCGGCATGCCCAGCGAGGACGCCGCCCGCCGCGGCGCGCTCGACAGCTGCGCGAAATTCACCCGCCACACCTGCTATGTCGTGATCGTCGACGACCGGCCGCTGCGCTGAGGCGTCGCAGCCCCAAAAGAAAAAGGCCCGTCCGGCATCCCGGACGGGCCTTTTCCGTAACCTCGCCCCCGCGTCAGCGCGGAGCCAGCACCATGACCATCTGGCGGCCTTCGAGCTTCGGCATCTGCTCGACCTTCGCCAGCGCCTCCAGCTCGTCGCGGACGCGGACAAGCACATTCATACCCAGATCCTGGTGCGCCATTTCACGGCCGCGGAAGCGCAGGGTCACCTTGACCTTGTCGCCCTCCTCGAGGAAACGGCGCGCCGAGCGCATCTTCACGTCATAGTCGTTGTCATCGATGTTCGGTCGGAGCTTGATCTCCTTGACCTCGATGATCTTCTGCTTCTTGCGGGCCTCGTTCGCCTTCTTCTGCGCCTCGTACTTGAACTTGCCATAGTCGAGGATTTTGCAGACGGGCGGTTCCGCCTGGGGAGCGATCTCGACCAGATCGAGACCGGCATCCTCAGCGGCCAGCAGAGCATCGCGCAACGACACCACCCCGATCATCTCGCCGTCGGCACCGACGAGACGAACGGAACGAGCCGAGATCTCCCGGTTAACCCGCGGGCCATCGCGGGTCGGGGCGGCTTCGGACGGAATCCTGGCTATGGACGCTTCTCCATGGTCTGAAACCACGCGGAAGCCGGCCGTCCAGAGGAGGGCCGGCGGCGTCGCGCGGTCGGTTAAAACGGCGAATCGGTCACGGTTTCGCCGGCAGGCGATCTCGCTTCCTCAACCAGTTTAGCCACCGCCGCGTCGAGGGCAAGAATTTCCTGATCCTTGCCGCCCAGCACGCGGAGCGCGACCGTCCGTTCGTCCGCCTCGCGCTTTCCGACAACCAGCATCAAGGGAACCTTCTGCAAGCTGTGCTCGCGGACCTTCAGGTTGATCTTCTCGTTGCGGGTGTCGAGTTCGACGCGCAGGCCCTTGCGCTTCAACAGCTTGGCCACTTCCTCGGCATAGCCGTCGGCCTCGCTGGTGATGGTGGCGACGGTGACCTGCACCGGCGACAGCCACAGCGGGAACTTGCCGGCATAATGCTCGATCAGCATGCCGATGAAGCGCTCCATCGACCCCAGGATCGCGCGGTGCAGCATGATCGGCCGATGGCGCGCGCCATCCTCGCCGATGTAGCTGGCATCGAGCCGTTCCGGCAGGTTCGGGTCGTACTGCAGCGTGCCGCACTGCCAGGTCCGGCCGATGGCGTCGGTCAGGTGGAACTCCACCTTCGGGCCGTAGAAGGCGCCCTCACCCGGCAGCTCCTCATACTCCAGCCCGGCGTCGCGCAGCGCCTGGGCCAGCGCCCCTTCGGCCCTGTCCCACAGCTCGTCGGCACCGGTGCGGACGTCCGGACGCAGCGCCAGCTTCACCGAGATCTTGTCGAAGCCCAGGTCCTTGTAAACGCCGAGCTGCAGCTTGAAATACTCGGCCGCCTCGCTCTGCACCTGATCCTCGGTGCAGAAGATGTGGGCGTCATCCTGGGTGAAGGCGCGGACGCGCATGATGCCGTGCAGCGCGCCCGACGGCTCGTTGCGGTGGCAGGCGCCGAACTCCGCCATGCGGATCGGCAGGTCGCGGTAGGAGCGCAGGCCGTGGCGGAAGATCTGCACATGGCCGGGGCAGTTCATCGGCTTGATGCCCAGCAGCTTCTCGCCGCCGTCGGCCTCCACCTTGAACATGTTGTCGCCATACATGTCCCAGTGGCCCGACGCCTTGAACAGCGAGCTGTCGATCAGCTGCGGCGTCTTGACCTCGACATAGCCGGCGGCCTTCAGCTTGGTGCGGATGTAGGTTTCCAGCGTTTGGTAGAGCGTCCAGCCCTTCGGATGCCAAAAGACCGAGCCGACCGCCTCTTCCTGCACATGGAATAGGTCCAGTTCCTTGCCCAGCTTGCGGTGGTCGCGCTTCTCCGCCTCCTCGATCTGGTGCAGGTAGGCCTTCAACTCCTTCTCGTCGCGCCAGGCGGTGCCGTAGATGCGCTGGAGCATGGGGTTGCGGCTGTCGCCGCGCCAATAGGCGCCGGCCACCTTCATCAGCTTGAAGCCCTGGCCGACCTTGCCGGTCGTCATGGCGTGGGGACCGCGGCACAGATCCAGCCAGTCGCCCTGGCGGTAGATCGACACCGGCTCGCCCTGCGGAATCGCGGCGATCAGCTCGGCCTTGTAATGCTCGCCGAGATTCTTGAAGTAGGCGACCGCTTCGTCGCGGTCCCACACCTCGCGCACGATCGGGATGTCGGCCCCGACGATCTCGCGCATCTTCGCCTCGATCTTCTCCAGATCTTCGGGCGTGAACGGCTCGTCGCGCGCGAAGTCATAGTAGAAGCCGGTGGCGATCGACGGGCCGATCGTGACCTGCGTGCCGGGATAGAGCTTCTGCACCGCATCGGCCAGCACATGGGCGGCGTCGTGGCGGATGACCTCGAGAGCGTCGCCGTGGTTGCGCGTGACGATCTCGATCTTGGCGTTGGTGGTGACGGTGGTGGTGAGGTCCTTCACCGTGCCGTCGATCTTGACGGCAAGCGCATCTTTGGCCAGGCGCGAACCGATGGACTGGGCAATCTCAAGCCCCGTCACCGGCCGGTCGAACTCCCGCACGCTGCCGTCGGGCAGCGTGATGGCGATGTTGGACGTCACCGAAGTCACCATTTACTAGTGTTGGTCTCACCCGCATCGGGTGCCCGGACTTGGCCGGGAACGCGAAATTTCCATCGCCGCGTGGGGGAATGTCAAGCGCGGTGGCTGAAATCAAGGGCTCCAAGCAATTCATGGCTTTATTTTTGCCACGCTCACCGTATATCCTATGGATATCCGATCAACGGCCATCGCAGCGGCAAGGAGGCCACGCGCATGCAGGTCCAACTCGCACGATGGGGCAACAGCCTGGGCATCCGCATTCCCAAGGACATCGCCAGTCAGGTAGGGCTGCGCGACGGCGCAAGGGTGGACATTCACGCCGAAGGCGACCGGATCGTCATCACCGCAGATCGCCCCCGCTACAGCCTCGATGAACTCATGAAAGGCGTCACGCCGGAGGCGATGCGGGAGGCGTTCGACTGGGGTCCCGATGTTGGTCGTGAGGTCGTTGAGGAATGACTGATGAGGACTGGGAGCCGGAGGCCGGCGATCTCATCTGGACTGACTTCGATCCACGGACGGGGCGTGAACAGGGCGGGCGCAGACCGGCACTGATCGTGTCACCCCATGCTTTTTGGCAGGCGACGCGCTTTGCAATCGTATGCCCGATTACCACGCGCGTTCGCCCGTTTCCCAGCAGTGCCGTATTGCCGCCGGGTCCACCGATTTCCGGCGAAATCCTGACCAGCCATGTTCGCAGCATCGACACCATGGCCCGGCCGCTGCTGTTTTCCGGCGCACGCGCTCCGTCGGCAATCCTGGCCGAAGTCCGCGGAAAGCTCGCTGCACTGATCGGGCTTTAAAACCTCACCCTCACTCCGGCTTCCGGCTCAGCCGCGGTTCGCCGAACAGGTAGCCCTGGCCGAAGTCGAAGCCGGTGTCGAGCACCTCGACCAGCTGGTTCTCCGTTTCGATCTTCTCGACGATCAGGTCGATGCCCTCGGCGGCGCAGCGGTGGCGCAGCTCGCGGATGCGCCCGGCATTGGCGGGGTCGAGCACCAGGGCGCGGTCCAGCTTGATGCAGCGGAACTCGTGGCGCAGCAGCCGGTCCAGGTCGATGGCGAGGTCCGTCACCTGATCCATCGAGAAGCGGAAGCCCAGCCGCGCCAGCTGCGACAGGATGCCCATGGTCACCGCCCCGCCGACGCGCAGGTCGTGCTGGCTCAACTCGAACACCAGCTTCGGCACCAGGGCGTGGTTCTGCGCCATCATGTTCAGGAACTGGCGCATGAACTCCGCATCGGCCAGCGTCGCGGCGGAGATGTTGGCGAAGAAGCCGATGGCGTGCTGGCGCCGTTCCGTCTCGCGGATCAGCTGGACGCAGCGGACCAGCAACAGGTTGTCGACGGTGGCGATCAGCCCCTCGCGCTCGGCGATGTCGAGATAGCGGTCGGGCATGATCTGCTGCCCGTCGGCGGCCCGCACGCGCGAGAACACCTCGTAGAAGCGGTGCTTGCGCTGGGGCAGGCTGACGATGGGCTGGAGATAGACGTCGATGCGGTCGGCCTTCAGCGCGTCGCGCACCGCCTCCAGCACCGCGGCGTCGTCCATCGGCGCCGCCACCGGCACGGACGGCGCGGCGACGGACGGCGCCGGCGCCGGCGCGGGGCGACGCTCGGCACTGGCGGCCGGCGGCCGGGGAGCGCGCCGTTCGGTCAGGCGGGCGACCAGCGACTGCAGAAGCCTCACCTCCTGCATCACCGCATCGTAGCGCCCCCCGCCATCGGGCTGGGGACCGGAATCGGCGGCGAGCCGCTGCTCCAGCAGATGGGCCAGTTCCTCCACCCGGTCGTTCAGGCGGGCGATGCGGCGGGCGGCCTTGCGTTCACGCTCCAGCCGCGTCACCACGTCATGGACCAGGGCACCCGCCAGCACCACCAGCGCGCCGGCCAGCCACGCCACCAGCGGATCGGCTTCCGGACGCAGCGCCCACAGCGCCGCACCGGCCGAAACCCCGGCGATCAGATAGGCCAGCGCATAGACGAGGTGCGTCAGCAGGGTCATCGCGGGAACCAGGGTGAAGGGAACGGCCGCGGATGAGGCGGCGGGTCCGGGGCGGAGGTCGGCGGTCAGGGCCTTCACGGGTGCGCAGCCTCTGGCAGGAGCATGACACGGAACCGCGCGGGCGTCCCAACCCTAGGTCCCACTGTCGGGACACCCGCTTGACGATCCGTTAATGCTACGCCCCTGCCCGCCGCATCCTGCGGACCCTCGGCGGCCATGCCTCAGCGGTGATCCGCCCCTACCGCCTCGGCGACAGACCGGAAGCCGTCGCGGCGCAGCAGTTCCGCCAACTCGCGGCGGATCCGGTGCACCACCGCCGGCCCGGCATAGACCATCGCCGAATAGAGCTGCACCAGCGAGGCGCCGGCCCGGATCTTGGCATAGGCGTCCTCGCCGGTCGCCACCCCGCCGACGCCGACGATCGGTAGCTTTCCGCCGGTCAACGCATAGATCTCGCGCAGGACGGAGGTCGACGCCTCGAACAGCGGCGCGCCGGACAGACCGCCGGCCTCGCTGCGCATCGCCGCCGGAATGCTGTCGGGCCGGGCGATGGTGGTGTTGGAGACGATCAACCCGTCGATGCCGGACTCCAGCGCCACCGCGGCGATGTCGCTCTTGTCCTCCACCGTCAGGTCGGGAGCAATCTTCAGCAGCAGCGGCGGGTTGCGACTCAGGCCGCAGGATGCCCGCGCCTCCAGCACCCGTTCCAGCAGGGCGCGCAGCGGGTCGCGGCCCTGCAGCGCGCGCAGGCCCGGCGTGTTGGGGGAGGAGACGTTGACGACCAGATAATCGGCCAGCGGCGCCAGCCGGCGCACGCCGATCACGTAATCGTCGGCGGCATCGACCGTGTCCTTGTTCTTGCCCAGATTGGCGCCGACGATGCCGGGCGCGCGCTTGGCCGACTCGCGGCGGCGCTCCAGCCGTTGGGCGAAGGCTTCCAGCCCCTCGTTGTTGAAGCCCATGCGGTTGATGACCGCGCGCTGCTCCACCAGCCGGAACAGGCGGGGGCGCGGATTGCCGGGCTGGGGCCGCGGGGTGACGCTGCCGGGCTCGACGAAGCCGAAGCCCTGGTTCAGCATGGCGTCGACCACTTCGGCGTTCTTGTCGAAGCCGGCGGCCAGCCCGACCGGGTTGGTGAAGTCCAGCCCCCAGACGCGGGTGTGCAGCGCCGGTTCGTCCTTGCCGCGGGCCGGCGGGACCAGTCCGGTCTTCAGCATCCTGATGGTCAAGCCATGCGCGGTCTCGGGGTCGAAGCGGAACAGCAGCGGCCCGGCAAGCGGATAGAGGTCGATCACGGAACGAGGTCCTGAAGGGTGAAGGGAAAGCCGGCCGGGAAGACATGGCGCCCGTCCGGCCCCAGCGGCAGCGGGTCGACGCGCAGCGCGGCATCCGCCGGCAGCGGTCCGTAGAGGTGCGGGAACAGCTGCCCGCCGCGCGACGGCTCCCAGCGCAGGGCGTCGCCCAGCCGGTCGGCGTCCACCGTCAGCAACAGCAGGCCGTCTTGGCCGGCGCGGTGCTTGGCGGCGCTCTCCACCACCTGCGCGGCGGTCGAGAAATGGATGAAGCCGTCCTGGACATCCTGGGACGAGCCGGGATAGCGGCCGGCCGGGCGGGCGGCGTCCCACTCGTCCGCGCGGCACATGTGATGAATGATGCGGTCGGTCATGGCGGTGGGACACTAACGCAACGCGCGCCCACCGGCCAGAGACCTCGAAGCCGCAGCGTCGCAGCGCTTTGGACCCGCACCGCTCTGCTCACCGCAGCACAACGCTAGATCGACTCCCCGAATGCAATTCCGCACGCTTCGCGCGTTGCATTTTGCAAAGCACACTCGAAACTATTCGGCATTTTGCGGGTATTTTTGAAATTCGGCGACGCCCTTCTGCGCCGGATCAGGCATTTCGCCCTCTCAACCTCCGCGATTCCCTGACTTCAGGCCGTTCGCACCGGTTGGCACCGCTTTTGCTGTGACAGTTCCAAGTCAACGGAGGACCCGCCATGAACGCGATTGCCATGACCCTCATGAAGAAGAGCCAGCCCTGCGACGCCGATCTGGGCGCCTCGGTCACCGCCATGGGCGCGCTGTGCGAACCGGGTCAGACCGCGGTCCCGCTGAAGCCGAGCGCCACCATGCTGGCGGCGGGCGCGCGGGCCGGCGGCGTGTCGGTCGAGGTCGCCTGGAAGATCTACCAGGCGATGATCCACCACGCCGACTGAGCCGGCCCGCAAGGTCAAGATCTCGGTCAAGATCAAGGCCCCGGTCAGCGCCGCCCACCCTCGAACGGCATGAATCCCGAATCGAGCTTGGTCTCGATCCGCAGCAGATGGTCGGTCAGACGCTGTTCCACGTCCTTGAGCGTCGCGAAGGAGACATAGGTCTTCGCGACCTCCAGCTTGTATGCGGCAAGGCTTTCGCGCACCTGCGCCTGAGCCTCCTCGGCGCGGGTCCGCAGATCGTCCAGCGCGCTGTCGGCATCCTTGCGCACCCGCGCGATCAGCCAGAACAGCCCGCCCATCGCCGGCAGCTCGACGGCGGTGATCCACCAGGCGAGATCCAGTCCTCCGGTCAGGGCATCATGCATCGGGGTCTCCCGTTCGTGTGGTGAGGAATCGACTTAAAGCTCCCAATCCGCCTCCGCCATCACCGTGCCCGCACCGCGCCAGTCGGCGCGGCGCTCGGGCGGGGCGGTGCTGCGGTCGAAGCGGTAGGGTTCGGCGCCCAGGCAGCCGGCCACCGCGTCCAGCCCGTCGTCGGGACCGCGATAGCGGCCGTCGGGGCGCCAGTCGCGCATTTCGCGGATCAGCGGGGTTTGCCAGACCTGCCGATGCGCCAGCAGGCGGCGGTCGGCCAGCAGCGCGTCGAAGGCCTTGATGATGCGTTCCGCCTTGGGCGTGCGGCTGTTCTGCTCGACCACCCCGGCGGCCAACCGATCGTCGCGCAGCCGTTTGCGCAGCAGTCCGGGCAGGAAACGGCCAAGGCCGTTGATCTCGATGTGGACCGCCGGCAAATGGTTGTCGGCCAGGAAGCGGGAGACCTGCCGGCATTGCTGGTCGGCCTCCGTCTCCTCCGCCTTGGGATCGACGGCCAGATACAGCACCCGGTGCAGGTAAAAGCGCTTGTCCTCCCCGGCGAAGACCGCGGCGACCACGCTGCCGTCGCCGCCTTTCGCCCTGCCGTCCCCCTCCCCCGCCGGCCGAGCGAAGGCGGGATCCCACCAGCATGTGGCCGAGACCAGCTTGACACCGTCCAGCGTCAGCACCGCGCGACCCAGTGCCTCGCGATACTCCAGCTCCGCGTCGTAGCGGCCGAGATTGTCGACATTCAGCACCCCGTCGGTGATGCTGACCGGGCGCAGCAGCATCTGGCTGGTGAATTTGTTGGGGCCGGTGGATTTGCGGATGCGGGCGACATGCGCCTCGCCGAACCGCTCCTTCCAGGTGTAGCTGCGGCGGCCCTGCTCATCCTCGGTATAGACCGGCAGGACCAGCCGCTCGAACCCGTCCAGGAAGGGCGGGCTGCCGTCGTCGGTCTCCTCGGCATAGAGACTGTCCTGCGCGTGCGGCGTGCCGACATAGAGCTGCGCCCCGCCCGGCACCAGCACATACTCCAGTTCCGACAGACGCTCGCGCAAGGCGGCGCGCTTCACCGCGGTGTCGGCGTTGCGCGGCACCTCCACGTCGTCGCAGATCACCACGTCGGCGCGGCTGCCGGTGATGTTGCCGGCGATGCCGGCCGCCGCCATCGACGGGTCGCGCAACTCCATCGGCCGCACCACGGTGAAGCGGTCGGCCGCCCACTGGTCGCGCTCCTTCGTCGGTGGCTTCAGATGGCTGCAATCGGGGTGGCGTTCCAGGATGCGCTTGACGTTGCGCACCATCTTCATCGCCAGCTTCAAATCGGCGGCCAGCACCAGCAGCCGACGGTTGGGATCGCGCAGCAGCAGCCAGGCCGCGAACAGCCCGACAAGCGTCGATTTGCCCGACCCGCGGAAGGCCATCAGCAGCATCCGCCGGTTCGGCCCGGCCATATGCTCCTCCAGCCAGCCGGCCATCCGCGCATGGTGGGCGGGGGTCTTCAACTCCACCACGGCGTTCCAGCCCTGGACGAAGCCGGCGAAGCTGTCGTCGTCCTTCCCCGTCATGGATTCCGCCCCAGGATGTGCCAGCCAGCGCCGTTGGACATCGCCGTCACCGCATGGCCCTGCGCGGTCAGCGCGATGGCTTCGCTGTCCGGCCCGCCGCCGCCGGCCTGGGTGACGGTAACGCGGTTGCCGCCGGTGTCGGACTTCTTGACGGTGACCGTCCGCCCGACCGCATGCGGGGCCGACGACACCGGCAGCCGCACCTCCACCGCCCCGCTCCAGGCGCTGACCAGATAGAGCTGCTGGTTCAGGTCCGGCTCGAACAGGCCGGGGGTGTCGTGGTAGTGGGCGTTGCCGGGCTGGCTGTTGCCGGCGACGATCCACCAGCCGGCGCCGTTCGACACCAGCGTGACGAAGTCGTACCGGTTGCCGAGCGACAGCACCCGTCCGTCCGGCCCCGGCCCGCCGGTCTCCGTCACCGTCAGCGGGTTGGTCGACGCATCGGTACGCTTGATCGTCACCGCATGGCCGTTGGCGTCGCCGGCCCTGGGTAGCCGCAACTCCACCGCCCCGCCATAGGCGCTGGCCAGATAGACCGAGCTGGTCAGGTCCAGCGCCACCACGCCGCCCGTGACCGGCTCGACATACTCGGTGTCATAGCGCAGCGCCTCCACCACCAGTTCGGTGACGCGGCTGCGCTGAAGCCGGTTCTTTTCCGGATAGCCGGCATTGACCGCCGTGTACTGCCCGCCCGACCGGTCGAGGATCGCCGGCCCGGCGGCGGCGGAGAACAGGTTGACGATCGCCGTCTCCACCGATCCGGCATCCAGTTGCAGGTTCGGCAGTGCGCCCAGCGACTCGGCGTAGAAATTCACGATCAGCGTCTTGTCGGTGACGGCACCGACGCGGAAGCAGGCCTCCGCCTGCGGCCACAGGTTGGCTTCGCAATCGAAGAAGGCGTTGTTGAAACGCCCTTGCTCGACGAAGAATCCGCAGCCGCTCATCGGCGCCGACAGCGAATAGACCCGGACGGCGTGGAACCGGTTGGCGTTCGGCGTGTCGCCCGCTCCCGTCCGCGTCAGCCACACCCCATGGCGCGACGGCCGCGCCACCAGCACGCGGGCGATGTTGTTCCAATAGCAGGGCAGGTTCGGGTCGATATAGCCGTCGAAGACCAGCCCCACCTCCGGTTCCCACAGGGTCAGGTCGGTCAGGCTGTTCTGCACGCAAGGGCCATCGCGGCCGAACAGCCGCACCCCCGCCTTGCCCTGCTCCAGCCGCAGGCCCGACAGCGTGGCGTAGCCGTCCGGCAGATGGATCAGGTCGAAGCCGTTGGACGCGCCGCGGATCACCGACGCCTGCCCCGCCCCATGCAGCGTCTGCCCATGGCCGAGCGTCAGCGTGTTGGCGATGCGGTAGGTCCCCGGCGGCACGAACACCGCGCGGGCGGAGGTCAGCGCCGTCTGCAAAGCCAGCGTGTCGTCGACCAGCCCGTCGCCCACCGCGCCGAAATCCTTCACCGAGGCGAGGTCGGCCAGCTTGTCGCGCACCGGCCGGGCGGTGGCCCCGGCCCCCGGCGGCACATAGGTCGCCAGCGCCTCCTCGTCCACCGGCGGGCGGATCGTGGGGTTGCCGGCACTGTCGAAGGCCAGCAGCTTTCCTTGGCGCAGGGCTCGCTCCGGCAAAAGCGGCGAGGCCGGCAGGTCGCTGTCGCCATAGTGCAGCATCAGTTCCTGGTCGCCCGCCACCTGCTGGAGCATCGCCGTCAGCCGGTCCAGCTCGCCATTGAGGGCGGAGGCCGGCAGCGGCCCGCTCTCGCCGAAATCGCTGCGCCGTTCGATGGGAAGCCGGCGGCGCAGCAGCACAATTGTTCCCTCCGCCGGCGCCGCGGCAAAGGTCACCGCCCCGCCGGCGCTGGAGCCGGCCCCGCCGACCGCATAGCCGGTGCTCTGGAGTGCGGCGCCCAGGAAGACCTGCAGATCCTCGTCGGCGAAGATCGGGAACGGGTAGGTGAAGACCCGCTGCATGCCGTCGGCGAGATACTGCACGCGCGGGGTCCCGCGCGGGATGAGAAGCGACGTGGACATCGGGGGGTCTCCGGTTGATGGAGCCGTTCCTCAGAAGAACTTGCTCATGTATTCCAGCCGCTGACGGTCGGCGAGTTGCGACAACTCCAGCAGGTTGCGGCGCTTGGCCTCGTCCAGGCTCTGCTGGATGGCGGCGCGCTTCAGCTGGTCGGTCGCCTGGGCGTCCTTGTGCTCGGTCTCGCTGGAATTGGTCAGCCCCAGCAGGATCGCCTCGCCGGAGCCGTCCTGCGCGGTCACTCCCCGCGCCCCCAGCCCGGCGCGGGTCTTGCTGACGGCTTGGCGCAATGCCGCCAGCCGGCGCTGTTCGGCGGCATCCGCCGCGGCGGTCAGCTGCGCCAGCTGGGTCTGCGCGTCGGTTTCCTTGGCGCGAACCGCCTCCTCCTGGCTGGCGCGCAGCTGGGCCAGCGTCTGCTCCTGGGACGAGCGGTAATCGTCCATCTCCTTGGCCCGCGCCGCCGCCGCGGCGGCAGCGGCGGCCTCGTCCTTCTGGCGCTGTAGTTCCTCCTCCCGTTGCCGCAACTCGGCGTCATGGCTCCACTGGCGGGCCTGCGCCTCGGCCTCCAGCTGGGCCTGCTGCTGGCGGGCGGCGGCGGCGGCCTGGGCGTTGCGTTCGGCCGCCGCAGCTTCCTCACGGTATTTCTGCTCCAGCGCCGCCTGGGCGGCGGCGGCCTGCGCCGCGTCCTGCTGGCGCTTGTATTCGAGTTCAGCCGCGGCTTGCTGGGCGGCAGCCTGTTGCGCGGGGGCGCTGGACTGGCCGGCACCGGCATTGCGCACGGTGCCGATGACGGAGTTCGCCAGCGGCAGCGCCGTGGTCACGAGGGGAGTGATTCCACCCATCAGTCATTCACCTTCAATTCCATGGTCACGGAAAGCAGCGTGAAAGGCAGCGGCGCATCCTGTTCGATGCGCCAAAGCGGGACGTCGGTGTCATGGCGCCAGCCGAGCGCCCGCAGCCGGCGGTCGCCGGACACGCGCGGCGGCACCCCGCCGGCCGGTTGCGGACCCAGCCGGTGAAGCGGAAGTTCCTGCAACCCGCGTCCCAGATCGACGCGCAGCGCCGCCGTCTCCTCCAGCCGGAAAGTGACGGCAACCAGCCGGACGATGTCGGCCCCGGTCGCCTGCCCCAGCAGGTTGGGCGGCAGCGGCTCGACCCGGTGGGTGTAGGGCAGTCCGATCTCGACCTTGCGCGCCGGCGGGTCGAGCGTGACGCTGCCGGCCTGCACCGTGGCGGGGTTGCGGATCACCCCATCGGCGACGATGGAGACCGTCCGCCCCTCCAGATGCGCCAGCCCGCCCCAGACGGCGGTTGGCTCACCCTTTTCGCCGGTGATCGCGGCGTCAAGGTTCAGCGCGTCGTCGAACCGCTCGACGGTCCAGACGCCGCGCCGCTCCACCAGCGCATAGACCTCGTCCCCCACCGCGGCGACGGAGCGCACCGCCCCGTCGGTCTCCAGCAGGGTCCAGGCGGTGACATTCTCCGCCCGGTAGGCGGTCAGCGCCCCCAGCATGCCGTCCTCCATCGCCACGAACAGCAACCGGCGGTTCTGGTCGTAATCCTGGTCGCGCGGGTTCGCCACCAGATGGCGGGCCAGCAGCGCCAGATCGTTGGACTGATAGGCCGCTTCGGTGTCGGTATAGAGGAACTCGCGGATTTCGCGCCGGTTGCGCGGCACGAACAGCGTCGCCCCCTCGACATCGCGCGGCGGGATGGCGCGGTCCATCGGCGAGCCGATGCGCGTCTGCCGGTTGACCTGCATGCTCTGCGGAGTCAGCGGATCGCCGGTCACCATATATTCGGCGCCAGAGGTGAAGACCTGCAGATGCCGGCCGGAGAAGACGGCGCGCACCGCATTCACCTGATCGGACAGGATGCCGAACTCGATGGCCTGATCGTCCAGCCCCTCTCCCAGATCGAAATTCCAGATCTGGGCGGAGCGCGACAGCCACAGCCGGTTGGGCAGGTCGCGCGACCCGCCGATCACCAGCCGGTCCTGATGGAAGGCTGCCGACACCGGCCAGCCGCGCAACGGGGAGAAGGCCTGCTCCTCCCATTGCGTCGTCGCCTGGGTATCGGCCAGCGCCTCCTTCACCGTCGCGTTGACCTGCGTGGCCGAGACCACACCGGTCACCTGCAACTGCTTGCCCATGATGCGGATGCGGGTGCCGTCATGGCGCGGGTCGAACACCGGGGCCGAGGCGGTGACGCTGATCGCCCCGCTGGTCCCCGACGGCGTCAGCGTCACCGCCGGATCGCCGAAGCGGTGGAAGGGCGTGCGCAGCAATTCCCCTTCCACCGCGAAGGCCCACTCCGCCAGCGTCCACCCGCCGTCGTCGCCGCGCGTCAGCTTACGCGGCGGCAGGTCGGGATGGCAGACCAGCAGCGTGTCGGCGCTCTGCGTCCAGGTGATCTGCGCCAGTTGCGTCAACGTCCAGGGTGCGGCAACCGAGGCCAGCTTGGTGCCACCCTGGAAGACATCGATCCAGCCGTCGGTGAAGACCAGCAGATAGGTCTGTTCGCTGTTGCGCTCGAACGCCACCAGCCGCCCGTCGCCGCGGGCCGGCGCAGTGAAGGCAAGGCCGGAGCGCCGGGTCACCCCGCCGGTCGGGTCGATGAACAGGTTGCGCAGCGCCAGCGCGCCGTTGTCGTAAGCCTTGAGATCGCCGCGCCCCAACAGGCGGCGCGACACCTCGCCGGCGGTGAAGTTGGTCTTGACCTGATGCAGCCGTCCCATCACGCCCTCCCCATCATGCCCGCGCATCGATCAGGGTGAAGTCCTCGAAGCCGGGCTGGCTGTCCTGCTGGGCGTCGATCTGGCGGGCGCGGCGGAACTCGCTCTCGGCCAGCTGGGCCAGCAGCTCCGCCCGCGTCGAACTTTCAGTCAGCGGCAGGCAGAATTCGGCGGCGAGCCGGGCAATCAGCGCCTGATCGAAGAAGGGCGGGAAATCCTCCTCCGCCGGCCGGCCGATGTAGGACAGGGTGACGGCGCCGGCATCGCACAGCAGCGTCCGGCCGATGATGCGATAGGACAGGCCGCGGCCCCGTCCGTCACCCCCCGCCCCCAGCGCCCGCAGGAAATCCGCCGGCAGCTGGAAGGCGCAGGCATAATCGGCGACCGGCGGTTCGGCCAGCCGCGGCAGCGTCGCCTGCACGCTGGCGAAGCTCCAGGCATTGGCCGACAGCAGCGCATCGCGCGTCGGCCCATAGAGCGCGGCGGCCACCTCAGCCTCGGCCGAGCCGTCGTCGAAGGAAGCGATGGCGGTGGCGCCGAGCTTGATCAGCGCCCGGCCGCACAGGCCGATGGCGGTCAGGGCCATGGCAGCTCTCCCTTTCCAGGGTTCCGGGAAGGCGCCGCCCTCTGTGGTCGAGGTGCGGCGCCCTCCCCCGTCGGCGGATCAGTCGCTGTTGGTGCCGCCGAACGGCGTCAGGTTGGCGACATCCACCGCCCCGTTGGCGCTGGCCGCCACCACCAGCACGCCGGTGGCCGGCATGGCGGTGCCGACCGCGCAGTTCGCCAGCATCATGTCGCCCACCCGCAGCAGGTCGGCCGCGCCGTTGAAATAGCCGGCGGTGTCGACATCGGTCGCCCCGTCATGCGTGGTGTAGTGCCAGAGCGTGAAACCGTTCGCGTAGGCGAGCACGCTCAAATCCTTGGACGCATAGGCCATGGATCGAAGTCTCCGAATTTTTGTGGGGGGAAGCGGACGAGAGGAGGGATCACCCTCCCCCGCTCAGCTTTCCAGGCAGCGCAGGGTGACCACGCCGGTGGTGTCGATCAGCGCGGCGCCCTGGCTCATTATGTTGTTGACGAAATGGGCCGCGCGGTCGCCGTGCCAGGTGATGTCGGTCTTCACGTCGGCACCGGCCGCGTGGCCGACCGCCGTCTTGTGGTACCAGTGGCAGAGCCGGACGCCGCCGTTCAGCGTCAGGCCGGAATGCGGCAGCCACAGAGTGCCGAGCCAGCGCTTGGCCTGGGTGCCGCGCCAGGGCAGCTCGTCGGTGCCGACATAGTCGGAGCTGGCGAACTCCTCGATGCCCAGCAGCTGGCTCCACTGCTTCCAGCCGACGACAGCGAAGCGCTGGCCGTCGTCCGGCACGTCGGCCTCGCCCATCATCTCGAAGGCGGCCAGGATCTTGGCCTTGGTCAGCCCGTCGGCGGCGCCGCCGGCATAATTGACGGACTTGTTCAGCTCGGCGATCAGCAACTCGTCGGTCTTGCGGCCCAGCGCATAGGCGCCGGCATTGGCGATGATCTGGCGCTCGTCGATGTTGGTCTTCAGCTCGTCCAGCCGGTCGACCCAGTCGCCGGCATAGAAGTCGTACAGCGCGCATTCCACCGGCGTGTGGTCCAGGTTCATCACCGGAACCGCGCCGTGCCGCGACTTGGTGGAGGCCGCGCCCTTGCCCACCTTCTGGAAGACGGTGGAGGCGCCCTGCACGTTGTTCTTGCTGCGCACCGTGTTGCGCAGCTTGGAGCCCATGCGCTGGTAGGCCTCGTGGACCTCGCGCTCGAACTGCTTGACGAAAGCCTGGGCGATGCTGGTCGACATGGGGTTATTTTCCTTTCGCGTTCCTGCGGCTCCCGCTTGGATGACGGCGGGAGGGATCGTTCCGCCATCCGGTTGTCGGGGATGCGTGCGGGACGCAGCGCCGGCCGCGGGCGAAACGCGAAAACGAAAAGGGCCGGCCGGACTTTGGAAGTGTCCGGCCGGCCCTTTTCAGACCGAAGCGAGGGGGGAGCTTTGGTGCCGTCGGGCGGCAGGTCCGAGGGGCGGACCCGTCGCCTTGACAGGATTGGTTCTAGGATTTTATGCGGTAGCAGTAAAGGACTATTTTCATATTTCAATGCCGGACCGGCCCCGCCACCCAATGGCTGACGATGGTCTCCGCCTGGGCCGGCGGGATCTCCGGGTGGTGGTAGCGATAGACCGTCACCGCCGCCTCCAGCGCATAGCGCTCCGGCTGGCCGCAGCGGCACAGGCCGGAATAGCAGCGCTGCACGGCATCGCGGCAGGCGATGGCGTCGGCGATCGGTTGATCGGCCTCAAGGAAACGGGGATCGGTCATGGACGTTCCTCCTCATCCCGGGCGTCGTCACCGGCGTCGTCCAGCGGCACGCCATAGATTTCCAGCCGATGGCCGACGATCTTGTAGCCGAGTTCGTGGGCGATCCGCTCCTTCATCGCCTCCAGCTCCGGACTGGCGAATTCGATGATCCGGCCGGTGCGGGTGTCGATCAGGTGGTGGTGGTGGTCGGCCGTCGCCTCTTCATACCGCGCCCGTCCGTCGCCCAGGTCGACGCGCTCGATCACCTGCGCGTCCTCCAGCAGCCGCATGGTGCGGTAGACGGTGGCGATGGAGATGCGCGGGTCGATCTGCACCGCGCGGCGATGCACCTCCTCGACGTCGGGATGGTCGTCCGCCTCCGACAACACTTGCGAGATGACCCGGCGCTGCCCGGTCATCTTCAGCCCCTTCTCCATGCACAATGCTTCCAGACGCGACGTCATAACCCCAACCCTGGTCTTTGCTTGCCGAGACCCCATCATACTGAAAACCGTTCGCAATCCCAGAGCGGTTTCGCAACGATACAGAGTCGCGAATCCGCCGGCGGCATCCCGCGCGCCGGCCAAGACGGAGGAACCACCGGAATGTCGTGCACCCCGCCCCGCCATATGGGCCTTGCCCCGGCCCTGCTGCTCGCCGGCCTGTCGCTGGCGACCGGCCCCGCTCTCGCCCAGCAGTCCGCCGCGGCGCCCGCTCCGGCCGCCCAGGCCGCCATCGCCGATGCCCAGGGCAAGCCGCTGGGCACCGTCACCTTCACCAAGTTCCCGCACGGCATCCTGGTGCATGGCCAGCTGGAAGGACTGCCGCCGGGCTGGCACGGCATCCACATCCATGAAAACGGCGCCTGCACCCCCGATTTCAAGGCGGCCGGCGGTCATTTCGCCGCCCAGGGCTCCAAGCACGGGCTGGAGGCCGAGCACATGCATTACGGCGAGCTTCCCAACATCTGGGCCAACGAGGCCGGCAAGGCCGGGTTCGAGGCGATCACCCACATGGTGACCCTGACCGACGGCGCCGACGGCCTGTTCAAGCAGGGCGGCACCTCGATCATCATCCACGCCCAGCCCGACGATTATCTCAGCCAGCCGGCCGGCAATTCGGGCGACCGCCTCGCCTGCGGCATCATCAAGAAGCCGTAAGCGCGGACCGACAGCACCGGGGCGCGACCATATGCCGCAGCGTTGTGGCGTCAATTCGCGCCCCTTCCTCTCCCGCCACGTCTCCGCTCGACCCCGCGCAACACTCCGCGCACCCCTGCCGCGCAACGAGTTTGCTTGCCAAATCAAGCCACCGGCCCTATCTGTCCGGGGTCGGACGGCGCCCGGCGCCGCGCAAACCCGCGCAGGCACCTGATCGCCCGCCGCCCGACGGCTCCGCGCCAACCCGCCGCGGAGCGCGCAAGCCCGGCCGCTCCCTCCTGGCGCGGCCCCCATTTTGGTGACCAGGACCATCGCTTCCATGACCGAATTTTCCGGCCTCGGCCTGATCGAGCCTCTTCTGCGCGCCGTCGCGGAGGAGGGATACTCCACGGCCACGCCGATCCAGGCCGGCGCCATCCCGCTTCTGCTGGCCGGCCGCGACGTGCTGGGCCTCGCCCAGACCGGCACCGGCAAGACCGCCGCCTTCACGCTGCCGATGCTGCAGCGGTTGTTCCAGAACAAGAAGCGGGTGGCCGCCAAGTCGCCGCGCGCCCTGATCCTGACCCCGACGCGTGAACTGGCGCTGCAGATCGGCGACAGCTTCACCACCTACGGCCGCCATCTGCCGATCCGCCGCACCGTCATCCATGGCGGCGTCGGCCAGAGCCCGCAGGTCGCCGCCATCGCCCGCGGGACGGAGGTGCTGATCGCCACCCCCGGCCGCCTGCTCGACCTGATGGCGCAGAACCACGTCAATCTCGGCGGCATCGAGCTGTTCGTGCTGGACGAGGCCGACCGCATGCTCGACATGGGCTTCATCCGCGACGTGCGGAAGGTGGTGGCGGTGCTGCCGAAGGAACGGCAGACCCTGCTGTTCTCCGCCACCATGCCCGACGCGGTGGTGGAGCTCGCGAACAGCATCCTGACCGATGCCGAGCGCATCGAGGTCACGCCACAGTCGACGACGGTGGAGCGCATCAACCAGCGCGTCCTGTTCGTCGAGCGCAGCGACAAGCGCCGCCTGCTGGCCGACCTGCTGGAAGACAGCGCGATGGCCCGCACCATCGTCTTCGCCCGCACCAAGCACGGCGCCGACCGCATTGCCGACCATCTGAAGAAGGCCGGCATTGCCGCCGACGCCATCCACGGCGACAAGTCGCAGTCGGCCCGCGTCCGCGCGCTGGAGAGCTTCCGCGCCGGCGAACTGCGGGCGCTGGTGGCCACCGACATCGCCGCACGCGGCATCGACATCGACGGCATCAGCCACGTCATCAACTTCGACCTGCCGAACGAGCCGGAAAGCTACGTCCACCGCATCGGCCGGACCGCGCGCGCCGGCACCGACGGCAGCGCGGTGTCCTTCTGCGACCATGAAGAGGTCGGCTATCTGAAGGACATCGAGAAGACGATCCGCCAGCCGATCCCGTCCGACACCACCCACCCCTACCATGCGGTCGACGTGGCGCAGATCCACGCCTCGTCCAAGCCGCCGCCCCGCCCCAAGGCGCCGGGCAGCAACCGCAACCAGAACAACCGCAACCAGCAGCAGGCCCGCCCCGCCAATGCGGCGTCGAAGGCCACCCCGAAGGCGGTGCAGCAGCCGGCCAAGGCTCCGCAGGCTGCCAAGACCCAGCCGAAGGCCGGCAAGCCGGCCGGCGCACCGCGTCCCGACGCTGCCCGCAACGACCAGAACCGCCACGACCGCCGCCCGGCTCCGCACGCGGTGTCGCACGGCAACAGCCAGGGCAGCGGCAAGCAGGCGCCGCGCGCCGCCGGCACCCCCGGCGGCAACACCCCGCTGCGCCGCAAGCCCAGCGCCGCCTGATCCAAACAGCGCCCACGAAAAAGGCCCCGTCTCATTGAGACGGGGCCTTTTTTTAGTCCGATCGCTCGGCCGTCAGCCCTGGGCTTCGGCGGCGTGCGCCGCCTGCACAGCCGGACGGGCGGCGACGCGCTCGGCGAAGGCCACCAGGTTCGGGAAGGACGACAGGTCGAAGCCGATGCGCGGCAGCCAGCTCAGCACCGTGTAGGCATAGGCGTCGGCAACGCTGAAGGTGTCGCCGGTCAGATAGGTCTTGCCCTCCAGCTGCTGGTTCAGCACCGCCAGCTTGCCCTTCAGCACTTTGGTCGCGAACTCGCGGTGAGTGTCGGACACCACGTCGTTCAGCATCGGGAACAGCGGGACAACCCCCTTGTGCAGTTCCGACCCGATGAAGTTCAGCAGTTCCTGCACGCGGTAGCGCTCCATCGTGCCGGCCGCCGGGACAAGACCGCTGCCCGGCACCTTGTCGGCGATGTACTGCACGATCACCGCACCCTCGGTCAGGATGCCGCCCTCGTCGAGCGCCAGCGTCGGCACCTGCCCTTTCGGGTTCACCGCGCGAAAATCGCTGCCGTCGGGCAGCGTCTTGGCCGCCAGATCGACCTTGACCAGATCGAAGGGCAGCCCGGCCTCGCGCAGGACGATGTGCGGCGACAGCGAGCAGGCGCCGGGCTTGTAATAGAGCTTCATGTCTCCGTAACCCTCTTTGGGTGGTTTACGCCGTCATGGCTACCCCAAAGAGGCCGGCGCCGCCAGCGTCGCGGAGGGGGTCAGACCGCCTGCGCCGCCAGCTTCCTGGCTTGCCGGTCGATGAACCACCAGGCGCCGCTCGATGCCACTTGGCACAGCCGTGTGTGCGGCTTCAGCCCGCAGGCCTTGAACACCATGGCGATGGCGCGGTCGACATGCTTGCGGCGATAGCGGCCGAAGGCGCGGCGCTTGTAGGCGGCGTTGTAGAGCTTGTGCTCGTACGCCGCGTCGGCCGGGGCGTTGGCGGCGTAGTAGGCGTAGGCCAGCTCGTCATCCTCCGACTCGCCGATGCGCGACAGCGCCACCTTCAGCCGCTGCACCTTGTTCAGCCCTTCGCGGTCGAGATACTTCTTGGCGTAGGTGTAGAAGATCTTGTAGTGGCGCAGTTCGTCGGCGGCGATGTTGCGGCAGATCTCCTTCAGCACCGGCTCGTCGGTCGAATCGCCGATGGCGGCGTAGTAGGAGCTGGTGCCGGTCTCCACCATGCAGCGGGCGATCATCTCGCCGGTGCGCGAGCCGCGGACCGAGGCGTCGAGGTCGATCGGCACGCGGTAACCGGCGCGGAAACGCTCGACCGCCGCGCGGAAGTCGAAGGTCGGATCGACCAGTTCGGCCCAGCGGCCCAGCGCCTCGCCATGCTGGACCTCCTCGATCGCCCAGCCGCGGGCGGCCTCTTGGAACTCCGGATCGTCCTTGAAGACGTTGCACAGATAGGCTGTGTAGTCGTCGGCGTTGAATTCCACCAGGGCCGCCGCCTTGATCAGCGGGACCAGATCGGAATCGATCTTGCCGGCGTCGAAACGGTCCCAGGGAAGCTCGTCGATCCGCCAATGCGCACGCGCCATGTCCGCTCTACCGCCTCGTTCGGGGCCGCGCTGCCGTTGCGGCCGGTTCATATCGGGAAAGGGTTCGCCGCTTCCGTGTCCCCGCCTTTATGCCGTCGGGTACGGCGGGGTTCACGGTTCAGGCCTTCGAATGTAATCGCTCTTTTTCGCGATGCAACCAAGTCGCAACGCGAACGGGCGGCCTGGATGCCCAAGCCGCCCGTTCGACCGAAGAGATATATGCCGTTGGCTCCAGGATCCCGCACGGACGGGACGCGGGCCGACGGCCTCCGCTCAGTGAGCGGAGGACTGGGTCAGCGCGTCCAGCTTGGCGCGCGCGACGGCCAGCTTGGACTCGGCGGCGGCGCGCTCGGCGTCCGACTTGCTGTCGTCCACGTCCTCTGACAGATCCTTGATCTGCTTCTCGACCGTGGCGCGGTCCAGGTCGGTCAGCGCCACTGCTTCCTCGGCCAGCACGGTGCAGCGGGCCTCGGTGACCTCGGCGAAGCCGCCGGCGACGAAGACGCGGTCGACCACGCGGTCGCCCTCATAGACGTCGATGACACCCGGACGCACGGTCGAGATCATCGGCGAATGACCGGCGAGCACGCCGAAATCACCTTCCGAACCCGGCACCACGACCATGTCCACGGGCTGCGACTTCAGCAGCTTTTCCGGCGAGACCAGCTCGAATTCGACTTTATCGGCCATGGGTTTCCTGGTGCCTCTTCATAGGAACCCCCTCCCCCGCTGACGGGGGGAGGGGGTGTGCTGATGTCGATTTCCGCCCGGCTTTCTCAGGCCCCGTCACAGGGCCGTCGGAGCAGGGTCGGAATGCCGCGATCCCGGATCAGGATCAGGCGGCGGCCAGCTTCTTGGCCTTGGCGATCGCCTCGTCGATGGTGCCGACCATGTAGAAGGCGGCCTCCGGCAGGTGATCGTAGTCGCCGTTCACGATGCCCTTGAAGCCCTTGATGGTGTCTTCCAGGCTGACCAGCACGCCCGGCGTGCCGGTGAACACCTCGGCGACGTGGAACGGCTGCGACAGGAAGCGCTGGATCTTGCGGGCGCGGGCGACGACCAGCTTGTCCTCTTCCGACAGCTCGTCCATGCCCAGGATGGCGATGATGTCCTTCAGCGCCTTGTACTGCTGCAGCACTTCCTGGACCGAACGGGCGACGTTGTAGTGCTCCTCGCCGATGACCAGCGGGTCCATGATCCGCGAGGTCGAGTCCAGCGGGTCCACGGCCGGGAAGATGGCCTGGGCGGCGATGTCGCGGCTCAGCACGGTCGTCGCGTCCAGGTGGGCGAACGAGGCGGCCGGGGCCGGGTCGGTCAGGTCGTCGGCGGGCACGTAGATGGCCTGGACCGAGGTGATCGAGCCCTTCTTGGTCGAGGTGATGCGCTCCTGCAGGTTGCCCATCTCGGTGGCCAGGGTCGGCTGATAGCCCACCGCCGACGGGATGCGGCCCAGCAGCGCCGACACTTCCGAACCCGCCTGGGTGAAGCGGAAGATGTTGTCGACGAACAGCAGCACGTCCTTGCCTTCCT
>CBFGPE010000040.1:0-46502 GCA_965650625.1 uncultured Azospirillum sp.
ATTGTCGCCGATCAGCGTGTCGTTGCCGCTGGTCGCCGTGCCGCTGTAGGCCAGACGGTGGACCCAGACACCGGTGTCGGAGACGGGCAGGGACGCGGCGATCGGCCCGGTGGTCACGTCGAGCTCCCAGGAGGCGCCCAGCGACGGATGGCCCACCGGATGGCTGGCGGCAGCGACACGCGCGCCGGTCGCCTGCGCGAGCGCCGCGGCGAAGCGGCCGCCGTCTGCGCCGGTGTCGCAGGCATGGATCAGGATCTCGGTCCCCGGCGCCTGCGGCCAAATGCGCCCCTCTGCCTTGCGGCCGGACAGCGCCGCGACGTCGAGCCGGCCGGCACCCAGCCGGACCGCACCCGGCTCGCCATGGGCCAGCAGATGGATGGCGGCGGGCCGGTCGGCGAGGGCGTCGCTCAGTGCGTCGGCGAATGCATCGGCCAGGGCCTCCCCGCCATTCCCGTCAGCCGTTACCCGGACGATCCGGACGTCGGGCCGGCAACGGTCGAGCAGCAGGTCGAGATCGTCGAGGCTGGCGTCCGCAATCAGTACGTCGCGCAAGGATGGTCCTCCTCCATGGCCGCCGGTAGAAGCGGCACTATTCCCTCAGACCGAACGGCCTCTTCCCCCGAATGTGAGGAATGAACGCGCAGCAACAATTCTATAAGTCGAGGTATCACCGGCGAGAACGGGTGATCACCTACAGAAAATCTCAAGAAGGAGAGTGCGATTTCAGACGGTGACTTCAGCGAATTTCCACACCCTGCCGTATTTGACCGAAATTTCCGCTTTGCGGGAAACTGCCATTTTGCGCACACGAGAAAGCGGTAGCGCGAAGCCGGGCTGCGGCAAGACTCCAGACCATCAAATCAGTATTTTAGATCATGATTTCATGGCATTAAAATGACACATAAGCGTGCTTATGGAAAACAGCCAAGCTCCAGCTCCGGCCGCTCACTCCCCGGCGGGTTCAACCACCGCCTGTCCGCGGGAGATGTCGCCGACCAGCCGGATGAACGCGTCGGCCCGGTCGCGGGGAAGCGTGACGTGAAGCTGGACGCCGTCGGGGGTGAAGCCGGTCGTCTCCACCCGCGTGCCGGGAAAGCCGCCGAGGGACGAGCGGATGCGGGCCTCGTCGGCGAAGGCGCAGGCGACCGCCAGGGTGGCGTAATCGACGATGGGTTCGCGCTCCGCCGCCTTCAGGCAGCTGGCCGTCGTGCCGCCATAGGCGCGCACCAGCCCGCCCGCCCCCAGCAGGATGCCGCCGAACCAGCGGCTGACCACCACCGCCACCCGGTCCAGCTCCTGCCCCTCGATGGCCTGCAGGATCGGCCGCCCGGCCGTCCCGCCCGGCTCGCCGTCGTCGCTGAAGCGATAGACGTCGCCGACCCGCAAGGCCCAGCAATTGTGGCCGGCGTCCGGCATGCTGCATTCGGCGATGAAGCGGCGCGCCTCCTCCTCGCTGCCGGCCGGGGCGGCCTGGGCCAGGAAGCGGCTCTTCTTGATCTCCTGCTCGAACCGTTCGGTCCTGACGAGGGTGAACATCTCCCGCCTACAGCACGAAGTCGAAGGCGGAAAAGCTGTAGTTGGCGATGTTGACCTGGACGCGGAAATCGGCCGTCCCATCGCCGTTCACGTCGCCCTCGATCAGCGTCACGGCGCCGGAGGCCTGATAGCGCAGCTGGCCGGCCGCGCTGAAGCCGGCGGTGCCGATGAAGGTGAAGGCGTCGTTGTCGGTGGTGCCGGCGATGGCGTCGATCTCCGACACGTCGATGCGGTCGCCCTCGGCGCCGATGGTGGCATAGCTCGCCAGCCCCTGCAGCGCCTCCGCTGCCACGACGGCGCCGTTGAAGTTGAGGATGACGTCGGGGGCGGCCAGGGTGGATTCGGTCAGGTTGCGGATGGAGAAGACGTCCGCCCCGGCGCCGCCGTCCATCAGATCGGCGCCATAGCCGCCGATTAGCGTGTCGCTGCCGTTGCCGCCCAGCAGCACGTCCTCGTAGGTGGTCGTCGTGTCGCCGGCGTTGACGGAAATCTCGTGGCTGCGGTCGGAATAGACGTCGCCGAACATCACGTCGTCGCCGTTGCCGCCGCGCAGCACGTCGCTGCCCAGCCCGCCATAGAGCGTGTCGTTGCCGCCGCCGCCGTCCAGCCAGTCGTTGCCGGCCCCGGCATCGAGCCAGTCGTTGCCCTCCTCGCCCAGCAGGGTGTCGTTGCCGACGACGTCGATCACGTCGCCGCGCATCAGGTCGTCCCCCGCCCCGCCGAACATCAGGTCGTTGCCCGCCCCGCCCTCCAACTGGTCGGCGCCGTCGCCACCCAGCAGGACGTCGTTGCCGGCATTGCCGAACAGCGTGTCGTTTCCGGTCAGCCCGGCAATGGTGTCGTTGCCGGCGCCGCCGCCGATGGCGTCGCCCATGATCCCGCCGACCAGATAATCGTTTCCGGTGGAGGCCGAGGACGAGACGGTCAGCCCGGTCAGCGAGGGCTGCGAGAAGCTGAGCAGCGATCCCACCGGATAGACCCCGTCGGTGGCCTGCAGCAGCTCGATGCCGGTCAGCGTGTCGGTGCCGTCGGGCCCGCTGACCAGCAGGGTACCGTTGGCATCGATGGACAGCGAATAGGAGGCGAGCGCCCCGGTCAGCACGAAGCTGTCGATGCCGCCCAGCCCGTCCACCGCGTCGGTGATCGGGTTGCCCAGCGCGTCGAAGGCGGCGCTGCCGCTCAGCGTGTCATTGCCGGTCGTCCCGGTCACCACCACCGGCGCGCCCAATGGCACGCCCAAGGGCGCACCCTGCCTGGACAACAGATCCGCCGCCCAGGCGGGAGCCGCGGCCCCGGACAGGCTGGTGGGCGTCGCCCGCAGTGGCCGGCCCTCGTTCCGCCCGAAGACGAGGTAATGGAGTTTGGCCGCCGCGGAGTCGCCGCCGGTCGCCGCCGCCACATCGGCGTTGGCCGCCAGATAGGCCGCCGCGTCGAAGGTGACGCCGCGCCCCTCGCTCCGCCCGAAGTTCAGGTAATGGAGGGTCGCGGCCCGGCTGTCGGTGCCGAAGGCGGCGATCAGGTCGGGATAGGAGGCGAGGTAGCCCAGCGCATCAAAGCCGGTCGTCCGCCCTTCGCGGGCGCCATAAACCAGATAATGCTGCCGGGCGGCCTCGGCATCGACGCCGACCGCCGCCAGCACGTCCGGATTGGCGGCCAGATAGCTCACCCCGTCGAAGCCGCCGAGGCTGCGTCCCTCGTTCCGGCCGTTCCAGGCGTAATGGGCCGCCGCCGCGATCGTGTTGTCGCCGAAGGCGACGGCGAGGTCGCGGTTGGCCGCGAGATAGCTGCGCGCGTCGAAGGCGAAGGCAGAGGGTGCGGCGGTGCGGCCGTCGATGGTCAGCAGTTCGACATCGGTCAGGGTATCGACATTCCGGCTCGACACCACGGCATAGCGCCGGCCGCTGCCGTCGAGCGCCACCACCACCGGCGTCTCCGCCCGGTAGCTGCCACCCTGCAGGGCATAGCGGCGCGGATCCGCGGTGTAGATGGCGCGGTCGGTGCCGGCGCCGCCGTCGAAGCTGCGCCCGCCGGGGACGCCCAGATAGACGCTGTCGTTGCCGTCCGCCCCGACGAAGCCGTCGATCTGCTGGAAGATCCGGGCGCCGAGCCGGTCGAGCGTCCCGCCGGTCAGCGGAACGTTCAGCCCCTCGATCCGGTAGCGCAGGGCGCCGGCGCCATCGCGGTCGGTCAGGCCGGTGAAGCGGACGCTCGCCGCCGCCCCGCTGCCGGCGGCGGCATAGTCGAGCGTGGCGGCATGCGCCCGCCCGGCGACCGTGCGGGTGACGGTCTGGCTGCCGATCCCGGCGGCGATGGAGGCGGCATCCGGCAGGATGGTAAAGGCGTCGGCGACGAACCCGTTCGCCAGCCGGGACTCGTCCAAATCGAGGGCGAAGCCCTGCCCCGCCACCAGCCGCGCCATGCACGCCCCCCTAGCCGTCTCCCTTGGCGCCGCCGCAAGGCGGCGCCGCCCGGCCGATCAGGCCGGATGAACCGGTCAGATGACCTGGAGATAGGCCGGATCGAGCGCGCCGTGGCGGAACGGGATCCAGTCCTTATGGTCGGCGCGGTACTGCAGGCCGTAGGGGTTCTTGAAGAAGATCTTCTGCAGCGGCTGGCCGCCTTCGGCGCGGGTGCGCTCCAGGTCGATCAGCGGCGAGGAGGCGAACACCTTCTCCCACAGCTCGGTGTTGTCCACCTCGCGGCCGGCGTTCTTCACATAGTCGCGCGCGGTGTCGCTGAGCTGCCAAGCCTCTTCGACCATCGCGTAATAGTCCACAGTACCCTCGGCCATGGCCTTCGAACTCCAACCAGCGTTGCACAGAGTTTCCGCTCACATAGCGCATTTCCGGCGGCAAAGGAACCACCTGCGCGCCGCAGCGGTCGAGCGCGGCCGGCCCCCGCGGGCCACGCCCGCGCCGGCCCGCGCCGGCCACGCTCATGAGACGATGTTACGGACGGTCCGTCGCCGCTCCGTCGATGGCCCGCCCGTCGATCATGGGGGCGGGCAGCGCGGCGGCCGGCCGCGTCTTGCGCAGCGGGCCGGCTAGCTTCTCCCACGACCGGGTGCGCAGCAGCCGGCCGGCCACCCCCAGCCCGACCGCCAGCAGCCCGGTGAGGCTGATCGCCGCCCCCACTGGCCCGCCGACCAGCAGACCGGCCAGACCGGCCGCCCCGGCCAGCAGCGCGCGCAGGCCGATGGTCAGCGCCACCGGCCCCGTTCCCGGCGCCAGCCGCGGCAGCAGCACCAGCAGAAACCCGCAATCGACCGCGGTGCGCAGGCTCCAGGCCACGGCGGCGCCGACCGCGCCATAGCGCTCGGCCAGCAGCCAAAGCACGCCCAGATAGACCGGCAGCTCGACCATCTGCAGCCTTGCGGTCACGTCGACGCGGCCGACGCTCTGGATCAGGGTGTTGGGCACATAGGCGGTGGCGTTGAAGAAGACGCCCAGCATCAGGATCGACAGCACCGACGCGCTGTTGGCGGCGAAGGCCGGCCCCAGCCACAGCTCCAGCGCCGTCTCGCCGCCGACGATGGTGGCGGCCTGCATGACCAGGAACACCGCCAGCGTCAGATGGCCGCCGGCGTCCAGGATGCGGCCCAGCGCCGGCGGATCGCGCCGGAACAGGCTGGAGGCCAGCGGGAACAGCGCCAGCGACAGCGCGCCGGGGATCACCATCAGCCGCGACAGCAGCTCGAACGGGGTGGTGTAGAAGGCGACCATCGCCGCCGGAACGAGGCTGAGCAGGATGAAGCGGTCGGCATAGAGCATCGCCGGGCCGACCAGATTGTTCAGCATCATCCAGGCGCTCATGGTGAACAACCCGCGCAAGCTCGGCCGGCCCCAGCGGCCGGGGCGCAGCAGGTCCGGCACCTGCCGCACCGCCAGGATGCCGTAGCCGACCAGCCCGATGAAGCGCCCCACCGCGATGGCGGCGATCACCGGCACCAGGCTCTGGCTGAAGGGCAGCACGCAGAGCGGGCTCAGGTAATTCAGCACCCCCACCGTCATCCGCACCAGGCTGATCGGGCGGAAGCGCTGGTGCGCCTCCAGCACGCCGCGCAGCCCGGCGGAGACCAGCGCGATCGGCACGATGGCCGCCGCCACCAGCAGGCTGTTGCGGATCTCCTCCGGCGAGGTGCCGGTCTCCAGCTGGAAACGGTCGGCCAGCAGCCCGGCACCCAGCGCCACCACCCCGCCGGTCAGCAGGCCGATGGCGCCCATCAGCGCGATGGCCGGCCCGGCGATGCCCGCAGTGTTCGCAGAGCTGTTCGCAGAGCTGTCGGCGTTTGCAGAGCCGCTGGCCTGATCCGCCCCATGCCCGATCCGGTCGGCGACGACCTGGACCAGCGACCGGCCCAGCCCGAGGTCCAGCACGCCCAGATAGCCGAGCAGCGCCCAGATCAGGGTCAGCGCGCCGAAGCGCTCCATCCCGACGGCGGAGATGAGCCACGGAATCGACAGCAGGGCCGCCGCCATGGGCAACCCCTCGCCAAGCAGATTCCAGAGCGTGTTGCGAAGCAAAATCGAGGGTCCGTACGCGAAACACTGTGGAGCGGCGTTCGGGATGACCCGACCCCGGCCATGCGGCTCTTCAGCCGTTGGACCTAGGCCTATGCCGTCCTGACGACGCCATTGTTATCCGTCCATCCTGTCCAAAACGCTAACGGAATCGCTTGGACGAAACGGTCTGGACCCTGATCTTCCTTCAGGACAGAGCCCGCTCCAGCGCCGCGGCGACCCGGTCGACGTCGCCGTCGGCCATGGCCGGGAACAGCGGCAGCGACAGCGTGTGGGCATAATGGGCCATGGCGCCGGGCAGGGCGAGGTCACCGTAGCGGCGGCGCCAGTAGGGTTGGCGATGGACCGGGATATAGTGCACCTGGGTGCCGACGCCCAGGGCGCGCAGGACCGCCATCACGGCGGACCGGCTCCGCCCCGCGGCATCGAAGTCGATGCGGGCGGCGCACAGGTGCCAGGCCGGCCGGCACCAGGGCACCAGGGCCGGCGGCCGCACCAGCGGGGCCAGCGGCGACAGCCGCTCCGCATAGAGCGCCATCAGCCGCGCCCGCCGCTCGATGAAGCGGTCGAGCCGGCCGAGCTGACTCAGCACCAGGGCCGCGTGGATGTCGGACAGACGATGGTTGAAGCCCGGCTCCGCCATCTCATAGTACCAGGGGTTGGCCTTCCCCTCCGCATCCAGCGCGGCCTCGGGATCGGCGAAGCCCTCCCCCGCCTGCGGCTCGCGCATCATGCCGTGGTTGCACAGGCGCCGCACCCGCGCCATCAGCGCCGGGTCGCTGCCGGTGACCGCCCCGCCCTCCCCCGCCGCGATGGTCTTGACCGGGTGGAAGGAGAAGACGGTCAGCGACCCCGCCTCCACCTCCGGCCGGCCGGCGCCGACCGGTGTCTCGCCTCCTCCCGACAGATCCACCGTGCCGATGGCGTGGCAGGCGTCCTCGACCAGCGCCAGCCCTTCGGCCTGCGCGAGCCCGGCCAGTTCATCCATCGGCGCCGTCTGCCCGGCATAATGGACGGGGGCGAGCGCGCGGACGCGCCAGCCGGCCTTGGTCGCGCGGGCGATGGCGGCCTCGGCCTCGGCGACGCCCATCAGGCCGCTGTCGGGGTCGACGTCGGCGAAGGCGACCTCGGCCCCGGCATGGCGGGCGGCGGATGCGGTGGCGAGGAAGGTGTTGGATGGCACCACCACCGCGTCGCCCGGCCCGATGCCGAGCGCGGCATAGGCCAGCCGCAGCGCCGCGGTGCCGTTGGCGCAGGCCACCGCCTCAGCCGCCCCGACCCGCATGGCGAGCGCCCGCTCGAAACCGGCGACCGCCGGCCCCTGGGTCAGCCAGTCGCCGCGCAGCACCGCCGCCACCGCGGCGATGTCCTCCTCCTCCACCGTTTGGCGGCCATAGGGGAGGAAGGGCAAATCTGCCATCAGGGGGCTTCCGCCAGCAGCGAGCGCAGCCGCTCGCCGTCCAGCCAGTCGTCGTTGCCGTCGCTGGCATAGCGGAAGCCGTCGGCCACCGGGCGGGCGTTCAGCCGCTCGTACGGGGCGTGCTGCCAGAAGGTGAAGGCCGGTTCGATGACGTAGCGGTCGGCCAGCTCGTAGGTCTGGCGGGAATCATCCTCGGTGATCATCACCTCGTGCAGCTTCTCGCCCGGCCGGATGCCGACGATCTTCTGCGGCAGATCCGGTGCCATGGCGCGGGCGAGGTCGGCGATGCGCATGCTGGGGATCTTCGGCACGAAGATCTCGCCGCCCTGCATCATGGCGAAGCAGGACAGCACGAAATCGACGCCATGCTGCAGGGTGATCCAGAAGCGGGTCATCCGCTCGTCGGTGACCGGCAGATGGTCGGCCCCCTCGGCGATCATCTTGCGGAACAGCGGCACGACGCTGCCGCGCGACCCCACCACATTGCCGTAGCGCACCACCGCGAAGCGGGTGTCGAGCGCCCCCGACAGGTTGTTGGCGGCGATGAAGATCTTGTCCGACGCCAGCTTGCTGGCGCCATAGAGGTTGATGGGATTGGCCGCCTTGTCGGTCGACAGCGCGACGACACGCCGCACCCCGGCCGACAGCGCCGCCCGCACCACGTTCTCCGCCCCGTAGACGTTGGTGTTGATGCATTCCATCGGGTTGTATTCGGCGGCGGGCACATGCTTCAGCGCCGCGGCGTGGACGCAGAAATCGACGCCGCGCATCGCCAGCTTCAGCCGTTCGCAGTCGCGCACGTCGCCGATGAAGTAGCGCAGCGTCGGCGCCCACTCCGCCGGCATGTGCTGCTGCATCTCGTACTGCTTGAACTCGTCGCGGGAGAAGATGATGACCCGGCGCGGCTTGGCGTGCCGCATCACCGTCTCGACGAAGCGGCGGCCGAAGGATCCGGTGCCCCCGGTCACCAAAACCGAGCGGCCGTCCAGCATGCGCAACCCCGCCTCCAGACCTCCGTCCACCCCGTCCGGAGTCCATGCCTCGGGTCCGCTGGCCTTGCTGGAATGTGTGGTCACCGCCGGTTCCATCCGTTGAAGGTCCGCATCGCTCGAAACCGCCGGCTACGGTCGGGATCGAAATGAACCCCGACCGTAGCCGGTGCTTTCTGACGATCGGGTTAATCCACTCCGTCCCCCGGCGCAAGGCCCCCGGCGGACGGGGTGGGCGGGGGCCTCCCCGCCTGCACGTCCTCCAGCAGGCGGATCTGCGCCGGCAGGCAGACGGTGGCGAGGTCGAAGCGCTCCACCGCCGTCCGCCGGGCTGCGGCCGACAGGGCGGCGCGCAGATCCGGGTCGTCCAGCGCCGTCTCCACCCGGTCGGCGAGCGCCATCGGGTTGAAGAAATCCGTCAGCAGCCCGTTCACCCCGTCCTCGATCACCTCGGCGACCGGCGGCGTGTCGGACCCGACAATGACGGCGCCGCAGGCCATCGCTTCCAGCATCGACCAGGACAGGACGAAGGGGAAGGTCAGGTAGATGTGGGCGCGCGAGACGCGCAGGACCGACAGGTAGTCCTCATAGGGCAGCTTGCCCAGCACATGCAGCCGCGACGCCTCATGCCGCGGAGTGCCGGCGGCGTCCAGCATCGTCTCCCGCCACATCGTCTCGCGCCAGGAGCCGCCGCCCTCGGGCGGGGCGCCATAGCTGACCCCGTCGCCGCCCACCACCAGGATCTGCAGCTTCGGCCGGCGCCGCAGCAGCTCCGCCGCCGCCCGCATGAAGGTGGGAAAGCCGCGGTAGGGCTCCAGGTTGCGGGCGACATAGGTCACCACCTCGTCCTCGCGCGACAGGGTCCGGCCGTCGGGCAGGGTGACGGTGGCGGCCGGATCCGGCCGGCAGACCGCGGTGTCGACCCCGTCATGGATCACCGAGATGCGCGGGCGGAACACGTCGGGATGCTGGCGCCGCTGCCACTCCGTCGGGCTGACGCCCCAGTCCATCGCCTCCAGCCCGGCCAGCAGCGAGGCGTTCTTGGTCCGGATGCGGCAGCGCGTCTCCAGCGTCACCGGCCGCTCCGGATCGAAGCCGACGTCCGACCCGTCCGCCCGATAGAAGAACTCGCAATAGAGCAGCAGGCGGGCATCCGGGAACAGGTCCTTCAGGAACAGCGCCTCGCCCCAGCCGGGATGGGCGCAGATCACGTCGGGGGTGAAGCCCGCCTTCTGCAGGGCCAGCCCGGCCCGCACCGCGCCCTGCCCGTGCAGGACCTGCCCCTCGAACATGCGGATATAGGGGTGGGTGCCCTCCCCCGGCTCGCGCGTCGGCCGGTAAAGCGCCATCTGCACGCCCTTCGGCAGCTCGCGCCGGACCTTGCCGATGAAGGCGACCTGATGCGCCGGGTCGGCCGCGAAATGGCGGACGAGATGCTTGTACTGGCCGGGGGTGTTCTGGTGGACGAACAGGATCCGCATGGAAAAGCAATGTCCGGACGACGGAGAAACGGAGCGACAGCCTGCAACCATCCGGCGGCGCTGTCGATGCATAAGACCATGGTCGGCCCCGGGAGCCGGAGCCCGGCCTTCTCAAGTCCCACCCTTCTCAAGTCTCACAAGGATCCGTTCCGCGTCCGCCGTCTTGCGCCTATAAGGTCTCGCGTCCGCCGGCACCGCCCGGCCCATCGCGCGACGGAGCGCCGACGCCCCTTGTCTTCTCCCGAAACCTTTTCTCCCCTGCCCTCCTCCCCCTGGCGCTTCCTGTGGATGTTCGTGCGCGAGCGTTTTCTCGGCCGCGCCATCCTGCTGAACCTCGCCGCCGCCGGCGGGATCGGGCTGATGGGGATGGAGCCGGTGGCGATGCGCGGGCTGGTCGACGCGCTAGCCGGGATATCGGGTGCCGGGATATCGGGGCAGCAGCCTTCCGGCTCTCCCGCCTGGACGGCGGAGGTGATGCGCTGGTTCCTGCTGCTGGGCGGGCTGTGGGTCGCGTCCGCCCTGTTCAACCGCCTGCGCGAGCTGCTGGACCTTCACACCTCGCCGGCCTTGCGCCACGCCATCCAGATCCGGCTGTTCGACCATCTGATCGACCATTCGCCGCGCTACTTCCAGGACAATTTCGCCGGCAACCTGGGCCAGAAGGTCAAGCAGGCCGGGCAAAGCGCCATCCAGATCCTGGAAATCCTGACCAACGACATCATCCGCATCGTCGTCATCCTCGCCATCGGCCTCACCCTGCTGGCCTCGGCCCAGACCCTGTTCGCCGGGCTGCTGGTCGGCTGGACCGCCGCGCACCTGACTCTGTCGGCCCTGCTGGCCCGGCGCTGCCTGCGGCTGTCGCACGCCTTCTCCGAAGAGGTGTCGTCGACCACCGGCCGCATGGTCGACGTCATCGCCAACGCCGAGCTGGTGCGCGCCTTCGCCCGCCGCCGCCAGGAGCTGGCCGGCCTGTCCGATGCGTTGACCGGCGAGATCGACCGCTCCAAGGAGCTGCGTTGGTTCCTGGCCAAGATGTGGTTCTGGCTGTTCAACGCCCTGCTGGTCTTCCAGATCACCCTGATCGGCCTCGCCGTGTCGGAGGCGACGGCCGGCCGGATGAGCGTCGGCGACTTCGCCATGGTCTTCTCGCTGGCCAGCATCGTCGGCACCAATGTCTGGGGCCTGTCGACGCGCATGCTGGGCTTCTTCGAACAGCTGGGCATCCTGTCCGGCGCGCTGGAGCTGATCGTCCGCCCGCACGAGATCCCGGATCCGCCCGGCCGCCCCGATCTGGCCGTCACCGCAGGCGCCATCCGTTTCGAGGATGTCCGCTTCGCCCATCCCGGAGGCGGCGCGGTGTTCGACGGCCTGTCGCTGACCATCCGGCCTGGGGAGCGGGTGGCGCTGGTCGGCCCCTCGGGGGCGGGCAAGAGCACGCTGGTCCGGCTGCTGCGCCGCCAGTTCCCCGTGCAGGGCGGCCGCATCCTGATCGACGGCCAGGACATCGCCGGGGTCAGCCTCGCCTCGCTCAACCGCGCGGTGGCCGAGGTGCCGCAGCTGCCCAGCCTGTTCCACCGCTCCATCCGCGACAACATCGCCTATGGCAGCGAGGGGGCAACGGACGATGCCATCCGTGCGGCTGCGGCCCGCGCCCATTGCGACCGCTTCATCGAGGGCCGCGCCGGCGGCTACAACACCGTGGTGGGCGAGCGCGGCATCCAGCTGTCAGGCGGCGAGCGCCAGCGGGTCGCCATCGCCCGCGCCTTCCTGAAGGACGCGCCGATCCTGGTGCTGGACGAGGCGACCTCGTCGCTCGACTCCGAGACGGAGCACCTGATCCAGGACGCCCTGCTCGGCCTGTTCGAGGGCCGCACGGTGATCGCCATCGCCCACCGGCTGTCGACCGTCACCGGCATGGACCGCATCCTCTATATGGAAGCCGGCCAGATCCTGGAGGACGGCGACCATGCCACCCTACTGCGTCGCGACGGCCCCTATGCCCGGCTGTGGCGCCGGCAGGTCGGCGGCTTCCTGCCGGACGACGCCGGGGCCATCATCGATATGGAGGAGGCGCAATGAGACGGCAAATCCGCTTGGGGATCCGCCCGGCCCTGCTGCTCGCCGCCAGCCTGTTGCTTCACATCCCGGAGGCCGCCGCCATGTCGCCCCTGCCCTTCTTCCAGCGGGTCGAGCGCGTCGGCCTGCTCTGCGCCGTGGACGCCGAGGGCGGCCCGGCCGCCGATATCGGGGATGACGCGCTGTGTGGCCGCGCCGCGGCGGTGCTGTCGGGACTGCTGGCCTCCGGCCCGGCGATCACGGCGCTCGTCCCCAACGACGCCCGTATCGCCGATCCCGGCACCCTGCTGCTGCTGGTCCACGCCACGCTACGGCCGGACGACGGGCAGGGTGACGGAAAGCGTCTTTTGTCGGTCGCTGCGACCCTCCAGCGCAGCGGATCCGTTGGTGGCGCGCCCTTTTTCATGATGCCGCCCCAGGCCCTGGCGCTGTCCGGCAAGCTGGACGAAAGTCTTTTGGAGCAGGCGCTCCACCGCCTGCTGACCCCGCTGGCGAAGGCCCTGCGCGCCAATCCCTGAGGGGGTGGAGTTTGGAGTCTTGTCGCAGGGGGACCTGGATGACACCGCAGGCTCGAACATTCACGAGCCGTCATTCCCGCGAAGGCGGGAATCCAGTCATGTCAAGCACTTGGACCGGAAGCCTGAATCTCCGCCTTCGCGGGGATGACCGTCATGCGAGGCAGAGTGCGTGCTCCGCCGTCACCGGCACAACTGCGCGAACTTGCGCTCCGGGATCGGCGGCGGCGAGGGGTGCAGCATCAGCCCCTGTTCCTCCACATCGACCCGCGCGTCGGGATAGACCGCAAGCGCAAGCTGCAGAGCCTCGATGAACCGCTTCCTGAAATCGCGCAGACGGCTGTATCCGGCGCCGAACTGCTCGAACACCGCCGGCCAGGTGATCGGGGTGGAGCGGTTCAGGCTGTGCAGCCGGTAGGCCAGCCAGATATAGATGTCGATGCTGGTGCTGTTGTTCTGGATGTGGCGCAGCGCCGGCTCCCAGATCGGCACCGGATGGGCCTTCAGCTCGCGGAAGAAGGCCTCGGACAGCAGGACGCGGTCCTCCCACAGCGATCCCTGGCCCGGCTCCGCCCCGGCATTGGCCGAGAAATGGATGCCGCCCTTGACGATCGACCCCTTTTCGAAGCCGATGCTGTGGGCGTCCTCCCAGGCGAAGGTCAGGTTGCAGGCGGCGATGCGCGAAGCCTGCTCGCGGATGTCGCGATAGGTCTGGCCGCCGACCGACAGGCCCATGCGGTCCAGCCATTCGTGCATGCTGCGGCCCAGCTCGACCTCACGGCTGTCGGTCTGAATCGCGCGGGTCTGGAGATACAGCAGGATCATCCGCGCGCGGCTGCCGTACGGAACACCGTAAAGCTTAAAGCCACCGTTGCGGATCGGCAGTCGTCCAGGCTCGATCAGCAAGCGGATCTTATGTCCGCGACGCTCCCACGGCTGGTCATCGGGAAGACGACGATGCGGAAGAGCCGTCAGAGCGAAGCCCGAATAGGTGATACCAAGCTCCTGCCGCTCCTCTTCGAGGACGGCAGCGGCGACATCGACTAGCGAACGCTGATCCGGATCGGTCTGGAGCGCCTTCGCCTGGTCACGTCCTAGCTGGGTGATCAGGGTATGTATCTGTCCCATAGCGAGCTGACCTTGGCACGACTTTGCGAGGAACCCTATATCACGGCCGGTTAGTGCCAGCAATTTGGAGTCTTGTCGCTCAAACTATTTGTACGGTTATTTGATTCAGTTAATAGTTTGCGCGACAAGACTCCAGTAGAGAATCGCGAGTCGCGCGACAAAACTCCAGAACTCCCGCGACAAGACTCCAGCGGATAGTCCCGATTGCCTGTGGATTTTTCGCCGGACGCGACAAGACTCCAGGCGGGACATTTCGATTCGGCCCCGAATCGCTTCCGATTCGCTTATTTCCGAGTCGCGGAGGCGAATCGACCACGGCTTGCCCATGATTCATGCCCCGCGCCGATCCGATCCGGACCTGTGGTTTGGAGTTCTGTCGCGCCCCCTTCCGTCCAGACTTTGCCGCATCGCCGCCTCCATGCGTCCCTGCTGGCGTCGTCGGCCCCAAATCCGGGGACCGGCGGCCAGGGGGGCGCGACAAGACTCCAACCTCGACCCTGGCCTCATCGCCGCCGGCAGGGGGGCTGGCAAGAGGGCTCGGCAGGGGAATGTTTGGAGTCTTGTCTCGCTCCATCCCGTCCCCTCCCGCCTTCATCCCGGAAGAGGCGCCCCGGTCGGGTGGGTCTCGGAGGGGTGCTTGTGGAGCGTGGAAAGCGCGGTCTATAACGAACCGCCGTGGCGCCGGCCTTGGTCCTGCCTTGGTTTTCCGGCGCCCGGCCAGATGCTCAACACAATGAATGGCGGCAGGATGAACGGCAATTCCGCGCAGAAGATCGTCCCGGTGCTGCTGTCCGGCGGTACGGGGTCCCGTTTGTGGCCCTTGTCGCGCGAACTGTATCCCAAGCAGTTCCTGCCGCTCTGCTCCGACCGGACCATGCTCCAGGACACCGCCCTGCGGGTCAGCAGCCAGGCCGGTTCCACACAGGCAGGCGGCGCCGCGGATGTCGTCTTCTCGCCCCCCCTGGTGATCTGCAACCAGGAACACCGCTTCCTCGCCGCCGAGCAGCTGCGCCAGTCGCGCTGCACGCCGCGCGGCATCATCCTGGAGCCGGCCGGCCGCAACACCGCCGCCGCCTGCGCGCTCGCCGCCCTCGCGGTGACCGCCGACGACCCGGACGCCCTGCTGCTGATCCTGCCGGCCGACCACGAGATCCGCGACGCCGAGGCCTTCCGCCGCGCCATCGCCGTCGCCGTCCGTGCGGCAGCGGCCGGCCGCCTCGTCACCTTCGGCATCACCCCGACCCGTCCGGAGACCGGCTACGGCTATATCCGCCGCGGCCATTCGATGGACGAGGCCGACGGCGCCTACAATGTCGCCGCCTTCGTCGAGAAGCCGTCGCTGGAGGTGGCCGAGCGCTATCTCGCCGAGGGCACCTATGCCTGGAACAGCGGCATGTTCCTGTTCCCGGCCGCCCGCCTGCTGGCCGAACTGGAGCGCCATGCCCCGGCGGTGCTGGCCGCCTGCCGCGAGGCACTGGAGCAGGGCTCCAAGGACCTCGACTTCTTCCGCCTGGACGCCGCCGCCTTCGCCAAGGCGCCCAGCATCTCCATCGACTATGCGGTGATGGAGCGCACCGACCGCGCCGCCGTCGTCCCCTGCGAGATCGGCTGGACCGACGTCGGCGCCTGGTCGGCGCTGTGGGACGTCGGCAACAAGGACGGCGAGGGCAACGTCGTCGTCGGCGACGTGCTGCTGGAGGGGGCGCGCGACTGCTACGTCCGCAGCGACAACCACCTGACCGCCGTGGTCGGGGTGGAGAATGCCGTGGTGGTGGTGGTGGACGACGCCGTTCTGGTCGCCGACCGCTCCCAGGCCCAGGACGTCAAGCGCATCGTCGACCGGCTGAAGGCCGAGGGGCGCAGCGAGTCGGTCAGCCACCGCCGGGTCCACCGCCCCTGGGGCTCCTACCAGTCGCTGCACACCGGCGACCGTTTCCAGGTGAAGAGCCTGACCATCGCCCCCGGCTCGCGCCTGTCGCTGCAGAAGCACCATCACCGCGCCGAGCATTGGGTGGTGGTCAACGGCACCGCGCTGGTCACCCGCGGCGAGGAGCAGGTGATGGTCTACGAGAACCAGTCGATCTACATCCCGATCGGCACGGTCCACCGGCTGGAGAACCCCGGCAAGGTGCCGCTGACCATCATCGAGGTGCAGTCCGGCTCTTATCTCGGCGAGGACGACATCGTCCGGCTCGAGGACGTCTACGGCCGCAACTGATCCGCAGACCGGCCGCAGGGAGATAGAAGCGCAAGCGTCGCTTGTGTCTTCCTGCGGCTGCGGGCATTGGCGGCTTGGTCCGGATCGCCACCTTCCGGTAGAAAGAGGATGCGAGGGTGCCGCAGCGGCGCCCCGCCTTCTGCTGCCGGGACCATCATGACCATCGAGCCGCCGCCCGACGACCGCATCCCCGAACTCTATGCCGACGGGGTCTTCGACATCGGCTTCGGCAACGGCATGGTCCGCATCGACCTGTTCAGCCTGTCGGCGCTCCGCAAGGACGACAACGGCCAGCCGCTGCCCGCCATCCGCCAGCGGGTGGTGATGAGCCTGCCCGGCTTCCTCGCCAGCCTGTCCGCGCTGGAAGGCATGCGCCAGCGGCTGGAGGCCGCCGGCGTGCTGCCGCCCAATTCCGGTACCGTGCCGGCCCCCGCGCCCGCTCCTTCCCCGGCCTTCCAGAGCCCGGTGCAGGCCCCGATCCAACCCGCCTCCCCCACTGGTCCGTCCACCGGCCCCGCGACGCCGGTCCCCCCGCCCGGACGGCCCCGCTCGCCGAATTTCGGCTGACCGATGCCGGACGCCAGCACGACCGTCGCGCCGCCCCCTCCGCCCGGTCCGGACGCCCCCCACGACCGCGACGAGAGCACCGCGCTGCGCTGCCTGACGCTGGTGGCGCGCCATCACGGCCTGTCGGCCTCGCCGGCCGCCCTGCGCCCCCGCGTCGCTCCTGGGCGCGGCGAACCGCCGACCGCCGACCTGCTGCGCATCGCCGCCGCCACCGGCTTCAAGGCGACCGCCCGCCGGCTGGACTGGAAGGCCCTGCAAGCCCTGCCCCCCGTCTTCCCGCTGCTGGCGCGGCTGTCCAACGGCAACACCGTCATCCTGGTCGGTCTGTCCCACCCGGCTGACCCTGCCGAGGAGCCGATGGTCGGCGTCGTCGATCCGCTGGCCGACCGGCTGGACGTGATCGACGTGCCGCGCGACCGCTTCCTGGAGCGCTGGGACGGCGAGCTGGTCTTCCTCAAGCCGCGCCACGGCCTCGCCGACCCGCGCCAGCCCTTCGGCCTGCGCTGGTTCGTGCCGGAGATCCTGCGCCAGAAATCGGCCTTCCGCGATGTGGTGGTGGCGGCCCTGGTCCTGCACGCCCTCGCCCTCGCCGTCCCGGTCTATTTCCAGATCGTGATCGACAAGGTGCTGGTGAACGAGACCGTCGCCACGCTTCAGGTGCTGACCATCGGCGTGCTGGCCGCCCTGCTGTTCGAGGCGGCCTTCCGCTTCCTGCGCCAGTTCATCCTGCTGTCCGCCGCCAACCGCATCGACATCCGCCTGCTGAACCGCACCTTCGGCCATCTGCTCGACCTGCCGATCACCTTCTTCGACGGGCATTCGGCCGGCGTCACCGTGCGCCACATGCAGCAGGTGGAGCGCATCCGCGAGTTCCTGACCGGCAACCTGCTGTCCACCGTGCTCGACAGCCTGGTTCTGCTGGTCTTCCTGCCGGTGCTGTTCTTCTATTCGGTCAAGCTGACGCTGGTGGCGCTGCTGTTCGCGGCCCTGATCGCCGGAGTGATGGTCGCCCTGGTGCCGATCTACCGCAGCCGCCTCAGCGACCTCTACAACGCCGATGCCGAGCGGCAGGCCATGCTGGTGGAGACCATCCACGGCATGCGCACCGTCAAATCCTCCGCGCTCGAACCGCAGCAGCGGCGTGGCTGGGACCGCAAGGCGGCCCGCGCGGTGACCAGCCATTACCGGGTCGGCCGCATCTCCATCGCCGCCCGCACGGTGACGGAGTTCCTGGAGAAGGCGATGATGGTGGCGGTGGTCGCCGTCGGCGCCTTCGACGTCTTCGACCGCCAGCTGTCGGTCGGCGCGCTGATCGCCTTCCAGATGCTGTCGGGCCGGGTGGTGACGCCGCTGGTCCAGATCGTCTCGCTGATCCACCAGTATCAGGAGACCGCCCTGTCGGTGCGCATGCTGGGCGAGGTGATGAACCACCCGGCCGAGCCCAGGCGCGAAGGCAGCGGCGCCTGCCCCGCTCTGATCGGCCGCATCGAGATCGAAGGGCTGGGCTTCCGCTACGACCGCAACCGGCCGCCGGCGCTCGACGGCGTCACCCTGACCGTGCCGGCCGGCTCGGTCGTCGGGCTGGTCGGGCGCAGCGGTTCGGGCAAGAGCACGCTGATGCGGCTGCTCCAGGGCTTCTACCCGGTGCAGGAGGGCAGCATCCGCTATGACGGGCTCGACATCCGCGAGCTGGATCTGGCCCATCTGCGCCGCTCCATCGGCGTGGTGCTGCAGGAGAATTTCCTGTTCCGCGGCACCATCCGCGACAACATCGCCATGACCATGCCCGAGGCCAGCCGCGAGGAGATCGTCGAGGCCGCCCGGCTGGCCGGCGCCGACGAATTCATCCACCGCCTGCCCGACGGCTATGACACGCTGGTGGAGGAGGGGGCGGCCAACCTGTCCGGCGGCCAGAAGCAGCGCATTGCCATCGCCCGCGCCCTGCTGCCCCAGCCGCGCCTGCTGATCCTGGACGAGGCGACCAGCGCGCTCGATCCCGACAGCGAGGCCATCGTCATGGCCAACCTGCGGCGCATCGCCCGCGGACGCACCGTGCTGATCGTCACCCACCGGCTGTCGACTTTGACCGGCTGCGACACCATCGCCGTGCTGGAGCAGGGCCGCCTGCTCGACATCGCCCCCCATCCCATCCTGCTCGACCGCTGCGCCGAATACCGGCATCTGTGGCAGCAGCAGAACCGGGGGCGCTGAGCCATGCCCGACACACAGATGCCCGAGATGGAGCAGGACGCAGCACCGGCGGAGACCGGCCGCGAGGTCGTCCCGGCCAAACCCGCCCCCACCCCTCCTTCTCCCTCTGGCCGCCGTCGCCCCGCCCTGCCGGCGCCGTCGGCCCCGCCGCCGGGCTTCGCGCTGGATTACCTGCCGGACGGGGCGGCGATCGAACATGCGCCGCTGCCCTGGGCGGCACGCTCCACCCTCTATGTGCTGGCCGGGCTCTTGGTGGCGCTGGTCCTGTGGGCCGGCTTCGCCCAGGTCGACCGCATCGTCACCGCCGGTGGCCGGCTGGTGACCACGGCGCCCTTGGTGGTGGCCCAGCCGCTGGAGACCGCGGTGGTGCGCGGCATCGACGTGCAGGTCGGCGACCGGGTGCGGGCCGGCGACCGTCTGGCGACGCTCGACCCCACCTTCGCCGCGGCGGATCTGGCCGACCTGACCGGCAAGCTCGCCGGCGTCGAGGCGCAGATCGGCCGGCTGCGCGCCGAGCTGGACGGCAGCGACTTCACCCCCGCCGTCAACAATCCTGACGCTGCCGTCCAGGCCGCCATCCTGGAGCGCCGCCGCGCCGAATACCGCGCCCGCCTCGCCTCGCTGGACGAGAAGGCCGGGCAGTTGGAGAGTGCCATCGCCGCCAGCCGCCGCGCCCAGGCCGGCCTTGCCGAGCGGCTCGCCGTGGTCGGCGAGGTGGAGGACATCCGCCGCCAGCTTCAGGAACGCCAGACCGGCTCGCGCCTGACCTACCTGGAGGCGCGGATCGAGCGGCTGCGCATGCGCGACGAGCTGACCGCCCTGCAGGACCGCGAGCTGACGAGCGAACACGAGCTGCGCGGCGTCCAGGCCGACCGCGCCGCCTTCATCGACGAATGGCGCCGCAAGACGGCGGAGGAGCTGGTGGAGCAGACCCGCCAGCGGGCCACCCTGGTGGAGCAGATCGCCAAGGCCGAGCGCCGCCGTTCTCTGGTCACCCTGACCGCCCCGGTCGACGCGGTGGTGCTGGAGGTGGCCAAGCGCTCCGTCGGCTCCGTCATCCGCGAGGCCGAGCCGCTGGTCACCCTGGTCCCCGCCGACGTGCCGCTGGAGGTGGAGGCCGACATCCCGTCGCGCGACATCGGTCTGGTGCGGGTCGGCGATTTCGTGCGGGTGAAGCTGGACGCCTTCCCCTTCCAGCGCCACGGCACCCTGTCCGGCGAGATCCGCACCATCAGCGCCGACGCCTTCACCCACGACCCGGCCCAGGGCGCCCAGGGAAGCGGGGCCAACGCCATCAACGCCGACGCCCCCCGCCCGGCCGCCGGCGCCGTCTTCCGCACCCGCATCCGCCTGACCGACACCCGGCTGGAGGCGGTGCCCGCCGGCACCAACCTCAGCCCCGGCATGGTCGCCTCGGCCGAGATCCGCGTCGGCACCCGCTCGGTGCTGTCCTACTTCCTCTATCCCGTCATCCGCGCGTTGGACGAGAGCATCCGCGAACCCTGAGGATCCCCGTCACGGATTGGGGGTTCGGGATGGCAGTGACCATTCCGATGGTGGTAGGTATAGCCGTGTCCAGGCTCACAGCCGATCCGCCGGGTTATCCGCCGGGTCATGGACCGGAAACGCGGCTTGCCGTTCCGGTCCTTCCGTGCCCTGCGGCCCGTCGCCAGCCACCGTCACCAGCCACCCGTGAATCCCGCCATGCCCTTTGTACCCGATCGCAGCGACCCGCGGCTCCGCCTGGGTCGATCCTGGATGTTCGCCTATGGCCTGATCATCCTGCTCTTCACCTGGCTGATGGCCAACCTGCCGCTGGTGGCGATCCCGGAGGCGGCCTATGACGACGCCCTGTTCGTCCGGCAGGCGGTGAACCTGCTGGCCGGTCGCTGGCTCGGCGCCTACGACAACCTCACCCTGGCGAAGGGGCCCTTCTACCCGGTGTGGATCGCCTTCGGCTGGCTGGCTGGCCTGCCGATCCTGGTGTCGCAGGGGTTGGCCTATGCCCTGGCCTGTCTGGTGCTGGTCCGCGGTTTGCGGGGCTGGCTGCCGGGGGGGCGGAGGGGCGAAGCGGTGGCCTTCGGCCTGTTCCTGCTTCTGCTCTTCAACCCGATGACCTACGGCGTCGGCCAGATGCGGGTGATGCGCGAGGGGATCTATGTCCCGCTGACCATCCTGCTGTTCGGGCTGGGCGTCTGGTGGTTCCGCTGGCAGAGCCGCGGGCTGCCGCGTCGCGCCCTGCTGGCCGGTGCGATGGGCGGGGTGCTCGGCCTGTTCTGGTGCACGCGCGAGGAGGGGCTGTGGGTGTTGCCGGCCTTCGCCGCCGGCTTCGGGCTGCTTTTGCTGACGCGCCTGCTGGCGGAGGGGCCGGACGGGCGCCTGCGTTTTGCCGGGAAGGGGCCCGGAAAGGCAATTGCCCGGACGGCCGCCGCCCTGGTGGCGGAAACCGGCCTAGCCGGTCTGGTGGCCGGCGCCGCCCTGCTGGTGATCGGCGGCTTCGGCTGGATGAACCAGCGCCATTACGGCGTCTCCGACGTCGTGGAGTTCAAGCAGCAGGAGTTCATGGCCGCCTACGGCTCGCTGTCGCGGGTGCGGCACCGCACGCCCTGGGTTCCCTATGTCGTGATCCCGCGCGAGGTGCTGGAGCGGGTCTATCCCGTCAGCCCGGCCGCGGCGGAACTGCGCCCCTATTTCGACGGCACCGCTCCGGACGGGCTGGAGCAGGTCGGCTGCGCCACCTACGGCGTCACCCCTTGTGACGGCGAGATCCGCGCCGGCTGGTTCATGTGGGCGCTGCGCGACGCCACCGCGCAGGCCGGCCATTACCGCACCGCCACCGAGGCGAAGGACTTCTACCGTCGCATGGCCGGGGAGATCGGCTCCGCCTGCGACGACGGCCGGCTGGACTGCCTGCCGCCGCGGGCGACCATGGTCCCGCCCTTCCGGACCGACTATGTCTGGCCGACCCTGAGCGCGGCGGCGCGGATGGTCGGCTTCCTGGCGACGATGGAAAGTGCCGGGGTGCCGCGTCCGGCCATGTCCTGCACCATCGACGATTGCGGGCAGAGTCCGGTGCGCGTCGTCTTCCTGGACATGGTCCATTCCACCCTGTTCACCCATGCGCCCTGGCTGCTGGCCTCCACCGATTTCCAACGCCGCAGCCAGGATGGCGGGACCCTGCCCTTCCAGCGCCGCGCCGCCATGGTCGCGAAACTGCTGGATGGCGTCGCCGCGGCCTATCGCGCCGCCCTGCCCGTTCTGCTGGGCGCCGGCCTGATCGGCTATGCGGCGGCTCTGGTCGCCGCCGTCCGCCGCCGCCGCATCGATCCGCTGCTGCTGGCCGGCGGCGTCGCCGCCCTGCTGGTGCTGTCGCGGGTGGGTCTGCTGGCCGTCCTGGAGGCCACGGCGATCCCCAGCATGAACTCGCTCTACCTGTCGCCGGCCTATCCGATGCTGCTCCTGTTCGGCGCGACGGCCGTGCTGGGCGCCCTGAGGATGCTGGTCCGCCGCCCGGTCTCCGTCCCCGTTCCGTCGTCCATTCCGGCGGCGGCCCGGCCGCCGATCGGCGAGCTGGTGCAGGAGGACAGCCCGGCCGGCCCCGCGGATGCGCCTGCAGAGGCGCCCGCCGAAAAGGTGGAGGCCGGAAGGCCATAGCCCTTAGGAGGCTGTACGTCCGGGCGCGTTCTTTTTCTCCGGGGTTCGGGAAAGTTTGGGGCTTCTCAAGAAGGGGCCCCGACCGCCATGACCCCCAGCCGGTCCTCCATCTCCGTCCACACCTCCACCCCGTCGCCGTCCCGCTACGCCCCGGCCGCTTCATCCGCCGGCGGGGTGGGCCGGTTGTCCCTGCGGGGCCTGTCCGTTTCCGCCGGGGGGCTGTTCGCCGCCATCGTGCTGGCCCTGTCGGTGCTCTACGCGGCGATGGCCTGGACGCCCTCCTCCTACGGGGTGGCTCTGCGCCAGATGGGGGTGACGGAGGACAGCGGCCTCGTGCTCGGCAAGCCGCGCGACATCCGCAGCGACGAATGGGCGGTGTGGACGCCCTATCTCCAGATCGCGGTCGACAATGATTTCGCCCGCCACAACGCCCATTCGCCCTATCACGAGGATCTGCGCAACTTCAACGCCCTGCCCCTGCGGGACTGGGCGCTGCCCTTCAAGCCGCAATACTGGGCCTTCTTCCTGGCCGATCCGGCACATGCCTTCGCCGTCTACCATGCCGCCTTCATCGCCCTGTTCCTGATCGGCTATCAGCGGATGGGGCGGATGCTGGGGATGGCGCCGGGCATCTCGGTCTGTTTCTCGCTGCTCGCCTTCTTCGCCGGCTACACCCAATATGCCTGGACCACCACCGGGCCGCTGCTCGCCCTGTTTCCCTGGCTGCCGGTGACGCTGGCGGCGCCGCTGCGGCTGCCGGTGAAGGGGCTGCTGCTCTACTGGCTGTCGGCGGTCTGGCTGCTGTCGCATTTCTACCCGCCGGTGATCCTGTCGCTGGGCTTCGTCGGCGCCGTGCTGGTGCTGGCGCTGCGCCGCGACCTGCTGCGGTGGCCGCTGCTGGCGACGGCGGGGCTGGCCGCCGCCCTGGCCGCCGGCACCGTCTACGCCTATCTGGCCGAACCGCTGCAGGCGATGACCGCGACCGTCTATCCCGGCCAGCGGCACAGCGACGGCGGCAGCGGCGACTGGCGCATCTGGCTGTCGACGGTCCTGCCCTTCATCACCACCCGCGGCTTCGACAGCCTGATCGTCCACAACATCGTGGAGACCGGGGCGATCGGCAGCTATTGGCCGCTGCTGCTGCTGGTCTTCGCCGACTGGCGGCAGGGCCTCTCCGGCGGAGCCGTCGATCGCGGCCGGCTGCTGACGGCCCTGGCCGTGCTGGGCGGCGGGCTGGCGCTGGTGTCGGCCTGGATGCTGCTGCCGATCCCGGCGGCGGTGGGGAAAATCCTGCTGTGGGACCGCGTCTTCCCGCCGCGCATGATCGTGGCGGTCGGTCTGCTGGCGCTGGTCGCCACCGCGCTGCTGGCCGGTTCGGTCCGCTGGCGGATCACGCCCCTGCGCGTCGCGCTGTTCACCGCCGCCGTGCTGGCGGCCTGGGGGCTGTCCAAGCGCGCCGGCGGCGTGGCGCCCTGGTCCAGCCTGTTCGACGGAACGATCCTGCTGGTGCTGGCCGGCGGACTGGCGCTGTGGCGCCTCCTGCCGGTCCTGGGACAGCCGGCGCCCCAAACGGGCACGCTGGTGGCCGGGGTGGCGGTGGCGGCCAACCTGCTGACCTTCGGGCAGTTCAACCCGATCCAGTCGGCCAAGCCGATCTTCGACCGGCCGCAGACCGCGCTGACCGCCCGGCTGTCGGCCATGCAGGCGGCGCACCCCAAGGGCTGGCTGGTGCAGACGCTGCCGATCTTCACCGGGGCGGTGCTGGCCGGCTGGGGCTACAACTCCATCGCCCACACGCTGATCGCCCCGCATGCGGACTTCTTCCGTCCGCTCTTCCCCGACATGGCGGAGGACCGCTTCACCCAGGTCTTCAACCGCTATGCCCACATCATCCCGGACACGGTGACGGAGCCGGTCTCCCCCTATCCCGATCAGGTCCGGGTGCCCTGGTCGGCCCTGGATCCCAAGATGGATCCCAAGGCTGCGAACGCCGGCATGCCGGCGCGGGAGGCGAGCGTCCTTCCGGCCGATGCGGCCCCGGCCGGCGGGCCGTTCCCGACCGGCGGCAACCTGGATGAGGTCCGGCTGGAGAACGGGCTGCTGCGCCTGCGCGGCTGGGCGCCCTGGACCGGCGTCCGTACCACGCAGACCATCGCGGTGGTGAGCGACGTGCCGCTGACCGTGGTGTCCCAGGGGCCGGAGCGCCGGCCCGACCTGCAGGCCGCCTTCCCCGCCACCGACCGCGGACAGGCCGGCTTCACCCTCCTGCTGCGGCCGACGACGGCATCGGACCGGCCGCCGGTGCTGTGCGTTCTGGCCCGCGACACCGATGCCGGCACCATCGCCCTGGCCGCCCCCCGTCCGGCGAATGACGGAGGGGAGCCGGGCTGCCGCCAGCTGGGGCTGGCGAGGTGATGGGGCAGATGGCCAGGGGAGATGCCCAAGGGAAATGCCTGGCGGAGATGGTTGTGGTGACCCCGCATCGCTCACAACGGGGTAACGCGCGCCCACTCCGGCCTCCCCGGAAGCCCTTGCCGTAAGCCGGAAAAACCCATGCCGGAGGGCGCGGACGCGCTACTTTCAGGCGGATGACGCCCAACGACGAAGAGCGGACCATGACCAGGAGCGACAACGCGACCGTGCTGGTGACCGGCGGCGCCGGCTATATCGGCTCCCATGTGGTGCTGGCGCTGCGCGACCAGGGACGCGCCGTCGTGGTGCTGGACGATCTGTCCACCGGCCGGCGCTCGGCCATCCCCGACGGCGTGCCGCTGGTCGAGGGCGATGTCGGCGACAAGGCGCTGCTGGCCGACACCTTCGCCCACCACGGCATCGGCACCGTGATGCATTTCGCCGGCAGCATCGTCGTGCCGGAATCGGTGGAGCGGCCGCTCGCCTACTACCGCAACAACACGGTGAAGAGCCACGCCCTGATCGAGGCCTGCGTCGAGGCGGGGATCGGCCGCTTCATCTTCTCCTCCACCGCCGCCGTCTACGGCATGCCCGACCGACTGCCGATCGACGAGCAGACGCCGACCAGGCCGATCAACCCCTACGGCTCCTCCAAGCTGATGACGGAGTGGATGCTGCGCGACACCGCGGCGGCGCACGACCTGCGTTATGTGGCGCTGCGCTATTTCAACGTCGCCGGCGCCGACCCGCAGGGCCGTTCGGGACAGGTGTCGAAGGTCGCCACCCACCTGATCAAGATCGCCGCCCAGACGGTCACCGGCCAGCGGGCGGAGTTGCAGATCTTCGGCGACGACTACGACACGGCGGACGGCACCTGCGTGCGCGACTACATCCATGTCAGCGACCTCGCCGACGCCCATGTCGCGGCGCTCCGCCATCTGGAGGCGGGCGGCGCGTCGGAGGTGCTGAACTGCGGCTACGGCCGCGGCTATTCGGTGCGCGAGGTGCTGTCGATGGTGGAGCGGGTGACCGGCAAGCCGCTGCCGATGCGCGTCGGCCCGCGCCGTGCCGGCGATCCCCCGGCCCTGGTGGCGGGTGTGGAGCGGATCGGCCGCACGCTCGACTGGACCCCGCGCCACGCCGACCTGGAGACCATCGTCGCCTCGGCCCTCGCCTGGGAGGAGCGGCTGGCTCTGTAGGGGGTGAAAATTCCCTCTCCCGTCCCGGGAGAGGGAGGGGACCCACGAAGTGGGGAGGGTGAGGGGTAGGGCAAGAATCCCGAACCGCATGGTTCCTTGGGTCACCCCTCACCCTTCCCACCGCTTCGCGGCGGGCCCCTTCCCTCTCCCGGGGCGGGAGAGGGAGAGCCCTCCTCACCCGAAGAACCGCCCGCGGAAATAGGCGATGGTGCGGTCCAGCCCCTCGTCCAGCGGCACCGCCGGTTCCCAGTCCAGCAGGGCGCGGGCCTTGGCGATGTCGGGGCGGCGCTGCTTGGGGTCGTCCTGCGGCAGCGGCTTGTGCACGATCTTCGAGTCCGAGCGGGTCAGGCGGACGACCTTCTCCGCCAGTTCCAGCATGGTGAACTCGCCGGGGTTGCCCAGGTTGATCGGGCCGGTGACGCCGGCCGGCGTGTCCATGAAGCGCAGGAAGCCTTCGATCAGGTCGTCGACATAGCAGAAGGACCGCGTCTGCTGGCCGTCGCCGTAGATGGTGATCGGCTCGCCCTTCAGCGCCTGGATGATGAAGTTCGACACCACGCGCCCGTCGTTGGGGTGCATGCGCGGGCCGTAGGTGTTGAAGATGCGGATGACCTTGATGTCCAGCCTGTGCTGGCGGTGATAGTCGAAGAACAGCGTCTCGGCGCAGCGCTTGCCCTCGTCATAGCAGGCGCGCGGGCCGATGGTGTTCACGTTGCCCCAATATTCCTCGGGCTGCGGATGCACCGCCGGGTCGCCGTAGACCTCCGAGGTCGAGGCCTGCATGATCCGCGCGCGCACCCGCTTGGCCAGCCCCAGCATGTTGATGGCGCCGTGCACGCTGGTCTTGGTCGTCTGCACCGGATCATGCTGGTAATGGATCGGCGAGGCCGGACAGGCGAGGTTGTAGATCTCGTCCACCTCGACATAGAGCGGAAACGTCACGTCGTGGCGCATCAGCTCGAAATGCGGGTTGTCCAGCAGGTGCAGGACGTTGTCGCGGCTGCCGGTGAAGAAGTTGTCGACGCACAGCACGTCGTGCCCGGCCGCCAGCAGCCGGTCGCACAGGTGGGAGCCCAGGAAGCCGGCGCCGCCGGTGACGAGGACACGCTTTCGGTTGGTGAGAGCCGGCAAGGCTGCCTTCCTGTCTTGGTTGTTGGCGTTGGTGACGCTCCGCGGCCAGTCAGAAGGGCCGGAGAGCGCCGCCAAGAGACAACACGGCAGAGGCGCCGCTTGATCCTTGGTCTTTAGCCCCTGACCTTCAGCTCAGCAGCCCAAGCAGGTAACGCCCGTAATCGTTCTTCTTCAGCGGCTCGGCCAGACGGCTCACCTGCTCGGCGTCGATCCAGCCGGAGGTGTAGGCGATCTCCTCCGGGCAGGCGATCTGCAGGCCCTGGCGGTGCTGGATGGTGCGGACGAACTCCGCCGCCTCCAGCAGGCTGTCGTGGGTGCCGGTGTCGAACCAGCCGTAACCGCGGCCCATCTGCTCGACCGACAGCCGGCCCTGATCCAGATAGGCGGCGTTGACGGAGGTGATCTCCAGCTCGCCTCTGGCCGACGGCTTCACCGCGGCGGCGATGTCCAGCACGTCGTTGTCGTAGAAATAGAGGCCGGTCACCGCCCATTTGGAGCGCGGCGCGACCGGTTTCTCCTCGATGCTCAGCGCCCGGCCTTCGCCGTCGAACTCCACCACGCCGTAGCGCTCGGGGTCACGCACGGCATAGGCGAAGACGCTGGCGCCCTCGGTCTTCTCGCCGGCGGCGCGCAGGATGTTGGTCAGGCCGTGGCCGTAGAAGATGTTGTCGCCGAGAACCAGCGCGCAAGGATCGTTGCCGACGAACTCGCGGCCGATGATGAAGGCCTGGGCCAGCCCGTCGGGCGAGGGCTGGATGGCGTAGGTCAGGTTCAGGCCCCACTGCGACCCGTCGCCCAGCACCGTCTGGAACAGCGGCTGGTCGTGCGGGGTGGTGATGACCAGGATGTCGCGGATGCCCGCCAGCATCAGGGTGCTGAGCGGGAAATAGATCATCGGCTTGTCGTAGATCGGCAGCAGCTGCTTGCTGATCGCCCGCGTCACCGGGTAGAGCCGGGTGCCGGACCCGCCGGCCAGGATGATGCCCTTCATGGTCCTCGTCCTCACGCCTGCGGCGGGTTGGTGAACAGCTCGTCGATGACGCGGTCGACGCTCTCCCGCCACGGCGGGCAGGCGACGCCGAGACGCTCCCTGGCGCGGGAGCAATCCAGCCGCGAATTGGCCGGGCGGCGCGCCGGGGTCGGGTAGTCGGCCGTGCCGATGGCGGTCAGGCGCGGCCGCTTACCGGTGCGCTCCTCCAGCCGCCGGAAGATGTGCTCGGCGAAATCATGCCAGGTGGTATAGCCGCTGCCGGTCAGGTGATAGGTGCCCCAGGCGGCGCTGCCGGTCTTTTCGCCATTAATTTTTTCAAGGGTGCCGGCGATCTGCACGATGGCGGCGGCGAGGTCGGCGGCGGCGGTGGGCGAGCCGTGCTGGTCGGCGACCACCCGCATCTCCTCGCGCTCCTTGCCGAAGCGCAGCATCGTCTTGACGAAGTTGTTGCCGTAGGCGCTGTAGACCCAGGAGGTGCGCAGGATGACGTGCTGCGGAATCGCCGCACGCACCGCCTCCTCGCCCGCCGCCTTGCTGGCGCCATAGACGCCCAGCGGGTTGATCGGGTCGTCCTCGGTGTAGATGCCGTCCTTCGTCCCGTCGAACACATAGTCTGTCGACACATGGATGAAGGGGATGCCGCGCGCCGCACAGGCCGCCGCCATGGCGCCCGGCCCGTCGCGGTTGATGGCGAAGGAGAGATCCACCTCGCTCTCGGCCTTGTCGACGGCGGTGTGGGCGGTGGCGTTGACCAGCAGGTCCGGCGCGTGGGTGGCGACCGCCTTCTCCACGTCGCCCGGCCGGGTCACGTCGAACTCGGGATAGGGCAGACCGACCACATCGGTGCCCGGCGCCCAGCCGGCCCGCATCAGCTCGAAGCCGAGCTGGCCGTTGCTGCCGAGGACGAGAACCTTCATTGGGCGGCTCCTTCTTCCGTCAGGCCAAGCCGTTCGCCGCGGTAGGAGCCGTTCAGGATGGCCTGCCACCAGTCGCGGTTCTCCAGATACCACGCGACCGTCTTGCGCAGGCCGCTCTCGAAGGTCTCCTGCGGGGTCCAGCCCAGCTCGCGCTCGATCTTGCCGGCGTCGATGGCATAGCGCTTGTCATGGCCGGGGCGGTCGGTGACGAAGCTGATCAGGCGGTCGTGCGGGGCGCCGGCCGGGTGCATCTCGTCCAGATGCGCGCAGATGGCGCGGACGACCTCCAGGTTGGTGCGCTCGTTGTGGCCGCCGATGTTGTAGCTCTCGCCGATGCGGCCCTTCTCCAGCACCAGCCGCAGCGCGCGGGCATGGTCCTCGACATAGAGCCAGTCGCGGATGTTGTCGCCCTTGCCGTAGACCGGCAGCTTCTCGCCCGCCAGACCCTTGAGGATCATCAGCGGGATCAGCTTCTCCGGGAAATGGTAGGGGCCGTAGTTGTTGGAGCAGTTGGTCAGCACCACCGGCAGCCCGTAGGTCTCGTGCCAGGCGCGCACCAGATGGTCGCTCGACGCCTTGCTGGCCGAATAGGGCGAGTTGGGGCTGTAGGCGGTGGTCTCGGTGAAGAAGCCGTCGTCGCCCAGCGTGCCGAACACCTCGTCGGTCGAGATGTGGTGGAAGCGGAAGGCCTCCTTGCGCTCCGCCGGCAGCGCCGACCAGTAGCCGCGCGCCGCTTCCAGCAGGCGGAAGGTGCCGACCACGTTGGTCTGGATGAACTCGCCCGGCCCGTCGATCGAACGGTCGACATGGGATTCGGCGGCCAGATGCATCACCGCGTCGGGCTGGTGGGTGTCGAACACCCGCCTCAGCTCGGCGGCGTCGCAGATGTCGACCTTCTCGAAGGCGTAGCGGGGATTGCCCTCGGCGCCCGGCAGGGAGGACAGGTTGGCCGCGTAGGTCAGCTTGTCGACATTGACGACGAAGGCGTCGGTTTCGGCGAGAAGCTGGCGGACCACCGCCGAGCCGATGAAACCGGCGCCGCCGGTGACGAGAATGCGCGTCATCAAACCACCTTACCGACAAGAACGGGACCCAAAGCCCCACCGGGCAAAAAAGAGCCGAAATCCAATAGCGCCGTCAGAACAGGTCGCCAAGCTGGGCGAAGGTCGGATGCTTGTAATCCTTGTCCGACAGGCGGGCCTTGTCGGCCGACACCGGCCAGTCGATGCCCAATTCCGGATCGTTCCACAGCAGGCCGCGGTCATGCTCGGCCGAATAATAGTTGGTCACCTTGTAGATGACCTCGGTGTCCGGCTCCAGCGTGCAGAAGCCGTGGGCGAAGCCGATCGGCACCAGGATCTGGTTCCACTCCGCCGCGCTGATCACCGCGCTGACATGCCGGCCGAAGGTGGGGGAGTCCTTCCGGATGTCGACCGCCACGTCCAGGATGGCGCCGCGCACCACCCGCACCAGCTTGTCCTGGGCGAAGGGCGGCAGCTGGAAATGCAGGCCGCGGATGGTGCCGACCTCGGCCGACAGCGACTGGTTGTCCTGCACGAAGTCGTACTGCAGCCCGGCCGCCTCGAACGTCTTCTTGTTGTAGGTCTCCGAGAAGAAGCCGCGATGGTCGCCGAACTTCTTCGGGCGGATGATCTTAACGTCGGGAATGTCGAGGGAGACGACGTCCATGGCTCAGATGCTTTCCTTCTGAAGCTCTTTGCGGGCCGCCGGCTGCTCCTTGCGCAGCCAGGGCCTGACCGTGCGCGGCGGGAAGGCCAGACCGAAGTCGGACGCATCCAGGGTCAGGTTCGGGTTGTAGAAGGGATCCTCGATCAGCGACCGGCCCCAGCGTTCCTGCATGTAGGCGATCTCGCGCTTGAAGCGGGCGATCTTGTCGGGCGCCATGTCCGACCCGCGCGAGGCCGATTCCAGGTGGTACAGCTCGGCATGGGGCGTCCACACCAGGAAATAGCCGGCGTCGCGGATCTTGAGGCAGAGATCGACGTCGTTGAAGGCGACGGCCAGATGCTCCTCGTTCAGCCCGCCGACCTCCTCGAACACCGCCTTGCGCATGACCAGGCAGGCGGCGGTGACGCAGGACATGTTCTGCGTCAGCATCAGCCGGGCGAAATGGCCGGGATGCTCGCGGGCGAAATGCTTGTGGATGTGGTTGGCCACCCCGTTGATGCCGGTGATGACGCCGGCATGCTGGATGGTGTCGTCGCCGTAATAGAGCTTGGCGCCGACCGCTCCCACCTCCGGCCGCAGGGCATGGGCGACCATCTCGGTCAGCCAGCCCGGATGGATCACCTTGATGTCGTTGTTGATCAGGCCGATCAGCTCGCCCTGCGCCGCGCGCACGCCGAAATTGTTGATGGCGGAGAAGTTGAAGGGGCCGTCATAGCGCAGCACCCGCACCCGCTCGCGCCCCTGCAGCGAGGCGAAATAGTCGAGCGTCTCCTTCTCCTCGCTGTTGTTGTCGAGGACGATGACTTCCAGGTTGGGATAGTCGGTCTCGGTCAGCAGCCCTTCGACGCACTGGCGCAGCAGGTCGACCTTGTCGCGGGTCGGCACCAGCAGCGAGACCAGCGGCGCCGGTTCCGGCACCGGATAGACGGTGCGGGTGTACCATTCGGCCCCCGGCGCCGGCTCCACCCGCACCGGCTGGCCGGTGCGCTGGAAATGGTCCTGCAATGCCCGGCGCGCCGCGTCGGTGGCGGTCGGCAGCGCCACGGTCGAGAAGGAGGAGGAGGCGGAGAACACCCGCCAGTGATAGAGGATCATCGGGATGTGGCGGATGCGCGGCGCCGTGGTCTTCTCCACCGCGCGCAGCACCAGATCGTAATCCTGGCTGCCCTCGTAGCCGACACGGAAGCCGCCGATCTCCACCAGCAGGCTGCGGCGGAACACGCCCAGATGGCTGACCATGTTCTGGCCGTGGAACAGGTCGGGATTCCAGTCGGTCTTGAAATAGGGGTCGTAGCGCCGGCCGTTCTCGTCGATCTTGTCCTCGTCGGAATAGATCACGTCGGCGTCCGGGTGCCGCTCGATCTCCTCCGCCACCATGTAGAGGGCGTGCGGCGGCAGCTCGTCGTCATGGTCCATCAGGGCGACGAACTCGCCCGAGGCCAGATCCAGCGCGCTGTTGCTGGCCGCGGAGATGTGGCCGTTCGCCTCGCGCCGCATCGTCTTGATGCGGGGGTCGCGCGCGGCATATTCCGCCAGCACCGTCGCCACATGCGGGGCGGTGGAGGCGTCGTCGGCGATGCACAGCTCCCAATGCGGATAGAGCTGCTCCAGCACCGTGTCCAGCGCGCGGCGCAGATAGGGCTCCGGCGTGTTGTAGACCGGCATGACCACGGAGATCAGCGGCCGCCGCGCCATCCGGCCGATGGCCTCGGCGATCGACTGGCGGTCGAACGGGGTCAGCGTGTCGTAGAGCCTGATCCAGCTCTCGTAATCGGTGACCAGCGTGTTCGGCTGCAGATCCTGCAGCAGCTTGTGCTTGGTCGCCGCCAGCCCGTGCTGGCGCAGATAGGTCAGCCCGCGGAAGGCCTGGCCCTGATAGGTCTTCAGCGCCCGCTGCAGGACCTGGAGCTTGCCGATCTCCTCGACCGTCACATCCTCCAGCCGGAAGCGCGCCGGCCGGTCGGTCGGATCGAGCCGCAGGGCCTTGGTCTCGTAGGGCAGCAGCACCAGGGCCTCCGCCTCGCCGTCGACCACCGGCGGCAGGCGCAGCACGCCGCCCTCGCCGAAGCCGGCGCCGCAATCGATGTAGAGCACCGGGGCCAGCGGCACCGTGGCGTCGACGACGCGATAGCGGATGACGCACCAGCCGGCCGGGCAGCGGCCCTGGTCGGAGACCAGCTGGAAGGCGGGATCGACCCCCAGGGTTTCGAAACGGCCGTCCTCCAGCCGGACGACGTCGTGGAACGGCTCCAGCGCGATGGCGTGGCGGCGCGAGCGGTGGAAGCGGCGCAGCTCGGTCGTCAGCCGGCCGAGCTTGCGCACCGGGGCCGAAACCTTCCAGGAGGTGGAATTGACCAGGGAGTGGATGTGATGGTCGCGGGCGCGCACCACCCCATGCAGCTCGTCGTTGGCGGCGCGCAGCCGCGCGGCTTCGGCCAGCGTCTCCTCGAGCTGGCGGCGCAGCGTGTCGCTTTTGCCCTGCAGGGAGGCAAGCTCGCCGCCCAGTTCAATGATGTGCGCATCGCGGTCGGCGATCCACTGCTGCAGGGTGGCGATCGACTCGTTGCGTTCGGCCACCGTGGTCATCAGGCCGCGGATCTCGTCCACACGGCTGCGGACGTCCTGGTGCAGGCCGGCGATGTCCTGCTCCAGCCCCAGGATCCGGCGGGCGCGTTCCTGCGCCTGCTGGGTCTCGATGACGCCGCTGCCCAGCCGGTCGAAGAAGGCGCGGATCTGCTGGGCGGTCTGGCCGTCGCGGCCGGCCTCGAACAGCCAGCGGATCTCGTCCGGCAGATCGTCGCCGACCGCCAGCACGCCAAGCCCGTTGGAATGAAGGAAGCCGAAGGACGGGTAGCGGGCGGTCAGCTCCTCCCACAGCTTCCAGACGCCGAAATCGCCTTTGCGGACGTTGATGTCGTGGAACAGCACGACGCCGCGGCCGCTCATCTTCGGCAGCCACGTCTCGAAATCGTGGCGCACCGCCTCGTAGGTGTGCAGGCCGTCGATGTGCAGCAGGTCGACGCTGGCGTCGGCGAAATGGACGACCGCCTCGTCGAAGGTCATCCGCAGCATGCGGGAGAAGGCGGCGTAGCGCGGATCGTGGAAGTCGGCGAGCGTCTGGTAGACCTCGTCGCCGTAATAGCCCGCCTGCGGGTCGCCCTGCCAGGTGTCGACCGCGAAGCAGGCGGTGCCGGTCCCGAGCTGCTTCACCGCCTGACAGAAGGTCGAATAGGAATTGCCGGTGTGGGTCCCCAGCTCGACGAAGGTCCGCGGGCGCAGCGCTTCGGTGATCCACAGCGCGAAGGGCGTGTGGCCGAGCCAGGACGGCGGGGCGACGATGAGATCGGGGGTGAGAAAGCTGATCGGCCGGCAGAGGCGATGGAGAGTATCGGAACCTGCGTCCTGCAAAAACGAATCCACCTGTCGCCTCTTGTTTTGCCTGCCTTCGCACCGGGACCGTTCCGGGCTTCCGGCCGCTGCTTCGATCCTGTCGCCCAGTCCGGGCATCCAGACATCCGGGCATCCAGACATCCGGTCTGCGGGCGCCGGACGGCCCTGTCACAGCCGCCGACAGACATACGCTGACACCCCGGCGGAATGCAAGCCGCTGACCCTGGACCGCCCGGTGGGGGGCCACAATAGCCGGGGGTGCGGTTTTCCTGCCTCACTCCGGGTTTATGGGCGCTCCGCCCCTATTTTGTCGCAGGGACGGAGCGCGGGGCGGAGGCCCCTTCCGCGTCCAGCGTGATCGCCAGCATCGGCATGCCGACCAGCCCGCGGACGACATGGCTGGCGTGGACCTTGAAGAACAGCGCGTCCTCGACCCAGTGATGCTGCACATGGTCGTTCTGCGTGCCCTCGGCGAGCGCCACGGTGATGGAGAAGTCGCCGTTGGGCAGGTAGGGCATCTGGAAGCGGAAGCGGGCGGCGAAATCCTGCCCGGCCGGGATGGTGACCGGGTCGAGCTGGTAGGTCAGGAAGGTGTTGTCGCCGAACAGGTTCTGGCCCAGCTTGTCCTTGACGTAGAAGCCGACGATCGGACGGTGGACCTGCTGGTCGGCCCGGCAGTCCACCTTCAGCACGATGACCTCGCCGCCCTCCAGCACGCTGAGCGGATGCTCCTCGGCATCCAGGATCGAGACGTTGGTGATGGTGGCGCCGCGGTTGCCGAACCAGGGGCCGCTGTCGTTGAAGTCGAACAGCTCGATGGCGTTGCGGTGCTGCGAGCCTTTCAGCAGTTCGGCGCGGGCGTCCTCCACCGGCTCCTCGCGCTTGGCCTGGGGCAGCGCCTGCCGGGCGCCGCCGATGCGGAAGCCGCGCGAGGTGTCCTGGTCGCTGTAGAGCGCCGCCAGATAGTCGTGGCAGACCTCCTTGGCCGGGCCGATCGCCCGCACCGACCCGTTGTCCAGCCACACCACCCGGTCGCACAAATTCACCACCTGTCCGGTGTCGTGCGACACGAAGAACAGGGTGCCGCGCTCCTTGAAGCGGTGGATGAAGCGCATGCATTTCTGGGTGAAGGAGGCGTCGCCGACCGCCAGGATCTCGTCGACGATCATGATGTCGGCGTCGACATGCGCCGCCACCGCGAAGGCGAGGCGGGCGTACATGCCGCTGGAATAGAGCTTCACCGGCTGTTCGATGAAGTCGCCGATGCCCGCGAACTCGGCGATGGAGTCGTAGCGCTGGGCGATCTGCTCGTTCGACAGCCCCAGCACCGAGGCGGCGAGATAGACGTTCTCGCGCCCGGTGAATTCGGGGTTGAAGCCGGCGCCCAGCTCCAGCAGCGCGGCGATCCGCCCATCCACCGCGATGCGGCCGGAGGTCGGCGTCAGCGTGCCGCAGAGCAGCTGCAGGAAGGTCGACTTGCCCGAGCCGTTGCGGCCGATCAGCCCGACCGTCTCGCCGCGGCGGACCTCCAGGTCGACGCCGCGCAGCGCCCAATACTCGTCGTAATATTTGCGCCGGCCGCGCACCAGCATCTGCTTCAGCCGGTCCTGCGGGCGCTTGAAGATGGCGTAGGCCTTGCCCAGCCCCTCCGCCCGGATGACCACAGGGGTGTCGGCGGCAGGACCGGCGGCGGCATCGGCGGCGGGAGTCTCGGTCTCAGACGACATCGGCGAACCCCCGGCGGGTCTTCATGAACCAGAGATAGCCGAGCCAGGCCACCACCCAGGCGCCCAGCGTCGCCAGACCCCAGTCCACCGGCGACGGGATGCGGCCCCAGAACAGCAGGTCCTTCGACTGCTCCAGGATCGCGGTCATCGGGTTCAGGTGCAGGATGGCGCGGAAGCGCTCGGGGATCGCGGTCATCGGGTAGAAGATCGGGCTGAGGAACATCAGCACGGTGACGGCCACCCCGACCACCTGCCGCAGGTCGCGCAGGAAGACGCCGGCGGCGGCGAAGAACCAGCTCAGCCCCAGCGTGGTCAGGCACAAGGGCGCCAGCACCAGCGGCAGCAGCAGCGCCGTCAGCGGCGGCAGCCCGGCCACCAGCAGATGGAAGACCACCAGGATGACGAAGCCGATGCCGGCGTTGAACAGCGCGACCGCCAGCGACACCAGCGGCAGGATCTCCAGCGGGAAGACCACCTTCTTGATGTAGCTGATGTTCTCCAGCAGCAGCCCGGGCGCCCGGTTCAGGCATTCGCCCAGCACGTTGAACAGGATCAGGCCGGAGAACAGCAGCAGGGCGAATTCGGTGTTGCTCTCGCCCGCCGCTCCGCTGGGCGTGCCCCAGCGCGCGCGGAACACCACCGAGAAGACGAAGGTGTAGACCGCCAGCATCAGGATCGGGTTCAGCACCGCCCAGACGATGCCCAGCACGGAGCCGCGATAGCGGGCGTCGATTTCCCGCCGGGCCAGCCGCAGGATCAGCGACCTGTGGTGCCAGGCGGTCTGGAAAAGGGCAAAGGGACCGGCGCCGAAACCCGCCACCGTAGGGTTTCCCGACTGAGAGTTAAACAATTTAGAGTATTCCCCGTCTGCGGCCGGCCGACCATAACCCCCGCCCCGGCGGCGTTCAAGCGAAAGCATCCCCGGTGCCGGGCCCGGCACCGAGCCCGGCACCGGAGGGGCGGTAGCGGGAGCGGTCCGCCGGGTGGAGCCTCCTGAAAAAGAACAGGAGGGGGAACGGACCTTCGGTTTCCCCCGTTTACCCGAAAGATCGGAGAAGCGGTGACTCTGCGCAGGGATTTCCGTTATCACAAAAGAAAATTCTACAGTAAACATTTAGATGGTTTGCACTATCCGGGCTAATGCCACAGGCAGCGCCGGAGTTCCGTGTCCTATGCGTATCAGTAAATTTCAAGTTGAAATCAAACGTGACTTTCCTATGCGCAGGATAGGGACATGCCGTGTCATGAGGTTGCTATCCAATGCGCGATCCACCATTGAGGGTCGCATCGGTAACTTTATAAGCCCATGGGGTTAGATCCGGATTAGAGCTAAAAAAGCCCATCCGATAGGGCCATAACTAGCCTTGAGAAGCGGCGATTGCCCGATTTGCAGGAAAGACGCACCGATTGCCGAATTCCGGGAAAAACCGGAGTGTCCGGCAGAGCGGTGACGCAAAAGGAGGCCGTTGTGTTTTGGAATGCAAAGACCCTGACAGCCGATCACTATGCCGCATCTTTAAGAAATCACTTCGGTGACGGTGCGGTTCATCGTCTTCAGAAAGAGATCGGTTTTGTTGGAAAGCGGCTTCTTAGACTTCCCAGCACGGAAAGATCGAGCTTCTTCGATCCCTGGTTCACGGAAGAGAACGCCCGTCACCTGCGGTCGGTCGCCCAGTCGGTCCGCGGGATCGCGCCGGATGCCGCCGGCGCGGACGGCGCCACTCCCCGGCCTGCCCCCCGCATCGTCTTCCTGCACGGGGTGATGCCGCGCAGCGGCACCAACTATCTCCAGAGCCTGCTGGAACTGCATCCCGACGTGGTGGTCAACCCCTACGGCGTCCGGGAGCTTCCCTTCCTGAACACGGTGGAGGATGCGCGCATCTATGAGGGGCGTTTCCTGCGCCTCTATCAACGCAACCGGGAATCCTTCAGCGATCTGGAAACCTTTTGCTATATGGTCAGTGGGTTCCTCCGTCGCATCGAAGCCGAATTCCCGGCGGACAAGACGGTGGTGATCAAGTCGCCCCATACCCGGATGATGCGCTATTTCCCCTACCTGTTCCCGACGGAACGCTGCCTGATCGTGCTCCGCGACGGCAAGCGCGCGGTGCAGTCCACCATTGACACCTGGCCCTTGCGCTTCATGGGCCGGACCTTCGCCGACGTCTGCCGCGAATGGAGCTTCGGCACCGAGGCGGCGCTGGAGGCGCAGAGCCGGATGAGTGCCGACGCCTGCCGTCTGGTCCGCTTCGAGGACGCGGTGGCCTCCCCCGACGGCACCGCCCGCGACCTGCTGCGCTTCCTGGACCTGAACGAGGAGCGCTATCCGTTCGAGCGGATCGGCGATCTGCCCATCCTGGGATCGTCCCGCGTCTCGCGCCGCGATGGCGAGGTCAGCTGGACCCCCGTCAAGAAACCCGAAGGCTTCGATCCGTCGAAGCGCCAGATCGACTGGTCGCGCAAGCGTCGGACCGTGTTCGACGCCGTGGCCGGAGACATGCAGAAGAAGGCCGGCTATGCTGCTTGATCCACTGCTCGACCCCCGCCCCGCGGCCAAGGATCGCCCCGAGGCCGCTCCCGGTTCCGCTCCCGATTCTGGGGACAGCTTGCCCGCCATCCTGACCACGCCGGCCCGCCTCACCCACCTGCAAAGGCTGGAGGCGGAGAGCATCCACATCATGCGCGAGGTGGCGGCCCAGTTCCAGAAGCCGGTCATGCTCTATTCGGTGGGCAAGGACAGCTCGGTGCTGCTGCATCTGGCGATGAAGGCCTTCTATCCGTCGAAGCCGCCCTTCCCGCTGCTGCATGTCGACACGACCTGGAAGTTCCGGGAGATGATCGAATTCCGCGACCGCACGGCGCAGGAATTGGGCATCGACCTGATGGTCCACATCAACCAGGACGGCGTGCGCCAGGGCATCGGCCCCTTCACCCACGGCTCGGCCGTCCACACCGACGTGATGAAGACCCAGTCGCTGAAGCAGGCGCTCGACGCCCACGGCTTCGACGCCGCCTTCGGCGGGGCGCGCCGCGACGAGGAGAAGAGCCGCGCCAAGGAGCGCATCTTCTCCTTCCGCACCGCTTCCCACCGCTGGGAGCCGAAGAACCAGCGGCCGGAGCTGTGGAGCCTCTACCAGGGGCGCATCAACAAGGGCGAGAGTATCCGCGTCTTCCCGCTGTCGAACTGGACCGAGCTGGACATCTGGCAATATATCCACCAGGAGAACATCCCGGTCGTCCCCCTCTATTTCGCCAAGCCGCGTCCGGTGGTGGAGCGCGACGGCACGCTCATCATGGTCGACGACGACCGCATGCCCCTGAAGCCCGGCGAGACGCCGGAGATGGCCTGGGTGCGCTTCCGCACGCTCGGCTGCTATCCGCTGACCGGGGCCGTGCGCAGCACCGCCGCCACCCTGCCCGAGATCATCCGCGAGATGCTGCTGTCCACCAGTTCGGAACGGCAGGGCCGCGTGATCGACCAGGATGCCGCCGCCTCCATGGAAGCGAAGAAGCAGGAAGGCTACTTCTGATGCTGAAGGAACTCGATCCCGCCGCCATCGCCGTCGCCGACATCACTCCCGCCGACGCCGCGACCCCCGATGCCGCCGCGGAGGTGCAGGAGTATCTGGCCCGCCAGAACAGCAAGGATCTGCTGCGCTTCATCACCTGCGGGTCGGTGGACGACGGCAAGTCGACGCTGATCGGCCGGCTGCTCTACGACTGCAAATGCCTGTTCGAGGACCAGCTGGCCAGCCTGGAGACGGACTCCGGCCGTTTCGGCACCACCGGCGCCGGCCAGCTCGACCTCGCGCTGCTGGTCGACGGGCTGGCGGCGGAGCGCGAGCAGGGCATCACCATCGACGTCGCCTACCGCTTCTTCACCACCGAGCGCCGCAAGTTCATCGTCGCCGACACGCCGGGCCACGAGCAGTACACCCGCAACATGGTCACCGGCGCCTCGACCGCCGACGCCGCGGTGCTGCTGGTCGACGCGCGCAAGGGCGTGCTGACCCAGACCCGGCGCCACAGCACCATCGTCTCGCTCCTGGGCGTGCGCCATGTCGTGCTGGCGGTCAACAAGATGGACGCCGTCGGCTGGGACCGCGAGACCTTCGAGCGCATCGCCGCCGACTACCGCGTCTTCGCCCAGCGCATCGGCATCACCGAGGTCACCTGCATCCCGGTCTCGGCGCTGACCGGCGACAACGTCACCAAGCCGTCCGACGCCATGGGCTGGTACGGCGGCCCGACCCTGCTCGGCCATCTGGAGAGCGTCGACGCCCGTGCCGAACAGAAGCTCGGCTCCTTCCGCATGGCGGTGCAGTGGGTGAACCGGCCGAACCAGGACTTCCGCGGCTTCAGCGGCACGGTGGTCGGCGGGGCGGTGCGCGTCGGCGACGATGTCGCCATCCTGCCCGGCGGCCGGACCAGCCGGGTGGCCCGCCTCGTCACCATGGACGGCGATCTGGAGACGGCGGAGCCCGGACAGGCGATCACCCTGGTGCTGGCCGACGAGGTCGACGCCAGCCGCGGCGACATGATCGTCGCCGCCGCCGGCCGGCCGGAGGTGGCCGACCAGTTCGCCGCCCATGTGGTGTGGATGGACGAGCAGCCGCTGCTGCCCGGCCGCTCCTATCTGCTGCGCGCCGGCACGGCGACGGTCGGCGCCCAGGTGACGGAGCTGAAGCACAGCATCAACGTCAACACCCAGGAGCATGCCGCCGCCAAGCATCTGGATCTCAACGACGTCGGCTTCTGCAATCTGGCGCTCGACCGGCCGATCCCGTTCGACGCCTATGCCGACAGCCGCGAAACCGGCAGCTTCATCCTGATCGACCGGCTGACCAACGCCACCGCCGGCTGCGGCATGATCCGCTTCCCCCTGCGCCGGGCGTCGAACATCCACCGCCACGCCACGAAGGTGGACAAGGCGGCGCGCGCCGGCGGCCTGCAGAAGCCCTGCGTGCTGTGGTTCACCGGCCTGTCCGGCTCCGGCAAGTCCAGCGTCGCCGACCGGCTGGAGCAGGAGTTGCACCGTCTCGGCCGCCGCACCATGATCCTGGACGGCGACAATGTCCGCCACGGCCTGAACCGGGATCTCGGTTTCACCGACGAGGACCGGGTGGAGAACATCCGCCGCGTCGCCGAGGTGTCGAAGCTGATGGTGGAAGCCGGCCTCATCGTGCTGGTCAGCTTCATCTCCCCCTTCCGCGAGGAGCGCCGGATGGCGCGCACCCTGGTGGAGGACGGCGAGTTCCTGGAGATCTTCATGGACACGCCGCTGGAGGTCTGCGAGGCCCGCGACCCCAAGGGGCTCTACAAGAAGGCGCGTGCCGGCCAGCTCCCCCACTTCACCGGCATCGACAGCGCCTATGAGCCGCCGGAGGCCCCGGAGATCACCCTGAAGGGTGGCGAACGGACCGCCGACGAGATGGTCGCCCAGATGATCGAGGAACTGCGGCGGCGCGGGGTGATCTGAGGGGGCGTGCGGTCAGTCTTGCCCCCCTACCCCTCCCCCGCTGGGCGGGGGAGGGAACCAGCACTTGTTCGGGAGAGCAGCGGCAGTCCCCTCCCCTGCGAAGCGGGGGAGGGTCAGGGTGGGGGCATTTAACCCGCCCCCTCCACCATCCCCCGCGCCCGCCGCAGGTCGGTGACGAAGTCCCGATAGGCCTGCTCCGCCCCCTCCCCGGCCGGCAGGCGCAGCAGGTAGGACGGGTGGACGGTGACGAAGCCGTTCCAATCGCCGAAGCCCATTGGCCCGCGCTCCCGCAGGACCGAGACGCTGCGTCCGGTCAGCGCCAGGGCCGCCGTGGCGCCCAGCGTCACCACCAGATGCGGGCGGACGAAGGACAGCTCCTTCATCAGCCACCAGCGGTAATGCTTCACCTCGCCGGCGGTCGGCGACTGGTGCAGGCGGCGCTTGCCGCGGGCGATGAACTTGAAATGCTTCACCGCGTTGGTCAGGTAGGCGGCGCTCCGCTCGATCCCGGCCTCCTCCAGCGCGCGGGTCAGCAGTTGGCCGGCGGGACCGACGAAGGGGCGGCCCTCCATGTCCTCCTGGTCGCCGGGCTGCTCGCCGACGATGGCGATGGCGGCCCCCTCCGGCCCCTCGCCCAGCACGGCCTGGGTGGCGCCCGGTACCAGCGGATCCGCGCCCCGGATGATGCGGTTCAGCTCGGCCAGCGTCGCCGGCTCCTGCCGGGCCATGGCGGCGACGGCCTTGTCGGGATTGCGGCGGCGGGGAGCGGTGGCTTCCGCCTCGATCATCGCCTGCACGCGGGCGGGCGCGGAGCGGATCATGCCGGGAATCGCCGCCGCTTCCGGCAGGTTGGCCCAGTATTTCCGCGGCATCTCCGCCCGCATCGCCGTCGGGTTCACCCGCGCCGGGTTGAAGGTGCTCTCGTAATAGCGCTGCCAGCCCTCGGCGAAGCGGTCGTCGCGGTCGAGCCCCTCCGGCCTCAAAGCCGCCGGCCCGATGGTCAGCGACCGCCGGTCCCACTGCAGCGACCCCACCGGTGTCAGGATGGTCCAGACCAGACTCTCGAAGCGCTCGACGAAGAAGGGGGCGGTGGCCTCGACGATGAAATGGTCGGGCTCGAACCACGCGACGTAACGCTCGGCGCCGTTGGGGTCGCGCACCTCGCGGAAGCGCAGGAAGGCGTGCATCTTGTGCAGGTCGCGCCGCACCGCCTTGTCCAGCAGCGCCAGCCGGTGGACCAGCGGGTCGGCATGGTGGTCGAGCATGTCGCGCTCCCCCCGCAGCACCCGCCAGACCAGCCGGTGCAGCAGGGCATAGCGTTCCGGATCGCGGTGGCAGACCACGTTTTCGATCAGCGCCCCCACCGGCCGCGGCAGCGAAACCGGCGGCGCGTCCGCCGGCAGCGGAGCCGCATCGCCGAACAGCGACGGCGCCGCCCCGGCGCTCCACTCCACCTCGTCCGGCCCGACGCCGAGCGCGACCAGCCCGCGCAGCGCGCGGCGGAAGCCGTCGAGGTCGGCGCCGTCCTTCAGGTCTACGCGGTATATGGGGCGATGCATGGCTCAGAACAGGCTGAGCTGCTTGGGCGGCGCCACCAGCCGCTGCCGCAAATCGGCGCGGTCGGTCAGCCCGCCCGGATGGTGGTCGGCGGCGATCAGGAAGGCGCGCGCCCGCTTCAGCCCCGACGACAGCCGCGCCACATCCTCCAGCCGCAGGGTGGTGTGGCGCCGCGCCTCGACGATCTTGTCGACCGCCCGCGCCCCCAGCCCCGGCACGCGCAGCAGCATCTCGCGGTCGGCGCTGTTCACGTCGACCGGAAAGCGCTCGCGGTTCTTCAGCGCCCAGGCCAGCTTGGGATCGATGCCCAGATCCAGCATCCCGCCCTCGCCCCCGGCGGCGATCTCCTCCACCGTGAAGCCGTAATAGCGCAGCAGCCAGTCGGCCTGGGACAGCCGGTTCTCGCGCTGCAGCGGCGGCGGCTTGGCCGGCAGGGCGGAACTCGCCTCCGGGATCGGGCTGAAGGCGGAATAATAGACCCGGCGCAGCCCGTAGCGGCGATAGAGCGTGTCGCTGGTCTCCAGCACCGACAGGTCGGTGGAGGCGTCGGCGCCGACGATCATCTGGGTGCTCTGCCCGGCGGGGGAAAAGCGGCGCTTCTCCTCCTTGGCCTCGACGATGCGTTCGCCGACCTGCCCCATCACCGCCTTGATCGCGCCGCCGTCCTTTTCCGGTGCGAACTGCTTCAGGCTGCGGTCGGAGGCGAGTTCGAGGTTGATCGACAGCCGGTCGGCCCACAGCCCGGCCTGTTCGATCAGCCAGGGGCTGGCCTCCGGAATGGTCTTCAGGTGGATGTAGCCGGCGAAGCCATGGTCGCGCCGCAGCGTGCGCGCCACCAGCATCAGCTGCTCCATCGTGTGGTCGGGCGAGCGGATGATGCCGGAGGACAGGAACAGCCCCTCGATGCAGTTGCGCTTGTAGAAGCCCAGCGTCAGCTGGACGACCTCCTCCACGCTGAACCGCGCCCGCCGCACGTTGGAGGAGCGGCGGTTGATGCAGTAGGCGCAGTCGAACAGGCAGTAGTTGGTCAGCAGGATCTTGAGCAGCGAGACGCAGCGCCCGTCCGGCGTATAGGCGTGGCAGATGCCGGCCCCGGTGGTCGATCCGATGCCGTCCGGCCCGCCCGTCCGCCGCTTCGCCCCCGACGACGCGCAGGAGGCGTCGTATTTCGCCGCGTCGGCGAGAATTTCGAGCTTGTCGAGCAGCGCGTCATCCACCGTGGAGGCTTCCCTCTCCCTTGAAGATGTTCGCAATATGTTCTTTTGAAAGCAAAAGGCAAGCCGAATGGCGGGGGCAAAATCGTGCCTTCGGCCCGCCCCGTCAGCCCACCAAAAACGCCTCGCCCAGTTCCCGCAGCACGCCGTCCCAGTCGCCCGGCGCGGTCTGCCGGAACAGCCGGACCGACGGATACCAGACCGTGTCGTGGCGCCCCTGCATCCAGCGCCATTCGGCGGCATGGGGAAGCAGCGCCCAGGCCGGGCGCCCGAGCCCGCCGGCGAGATGGACGGTCGAGTTGTCGACCGACACCACCAGATCCATGGCGGAGATCAGCGCCGCCAGCCCGTCGATGTCGCCCCAGGCATCCAGCCCCGGGTCGGTGACGCCGGCGGCGGCGGTCTCCGCGGCGACGTCGCCATATTGCAGGCTGACCAGCCTCACGTCCGGCCGCTCCAGCGCATGTGCCAGCCGGGCGAGCGGGATGGAGCGCAGATGCCCGACGGCGGCGTTCTTGCTGCTCCAGGACACTCCGATCAAGTGCCGGCCATCTCCAAGACGCTGCCGCCACTCCGCCACCCGGTCGGGATCGGCCTTCAGGAAGGCGGGCTGGCGGCCGGCGAAGTCCTCGATCCGACGGCGCATCAGCCGCGGCAGGCTGCCGGCCGGGATCTGCGCGACCACGTCCGGTGCGGTCAGCCGTCCGTCCGGCGGCTCGCCACGGGCCACCACGGTGACGCCCGGCAGGGTGTCGGGCAGGCCACGGGACAGCAGCGGGGCCAGCCGCGCGTCGCAGTCCAGCACCACCCGCACCCCCTCCCCGGCCAGCTGCGGGATCAGGCTGGCGAACATGACCTCGTCGCCCAGCCCCTGCTCGCCCCAAACCAGCAGGCTGCCATCGCCCAGTGGCCTGCCGTCCCAGAGCGGCTGGGGAAATTCCGCCCGCGGGAAGCGGCCCGACGGCACGACCCAGCCCAGTTCATAGTCGTCCCACCCCTCCGCCAGCCGGCCGAGCGTCAGCAGGGCGACGGAGCGGTTGAAGCGCGCCTGGAGAGCGTCGCCGCCATCAGCGTCGATCGCCTGTTCGAAGGCGCCCAGCGCCTCCCCGGCCTCTCCCCGCGCCATCAGGACGGAGCCCAGCGTGTTCCAGCCGGCAGAAAATCCAGGGGCGAAGCCGGGGTTTGCGGCGACGGCCGCCTGAGCGTCCGCCTCCGCCGGCTCCAGCCGGCCCAGCTTCAGCCAGCCGTCGGCGCGGTTGTTCAGCAGCACCGGGTTCCCCGGCAGTAGGGCCAGCCCGCGGCCATAGCCGGCGACCGCGTCCGCAAGCCGTCCCAGCCCCTTCAGCCGGTTGGCAAGCTCGTTCCACAAGGCCGGATCGCCGGGGGCGAGCGCCACGGCGCTGCGCGCGGCCTGCGCGGCCTGTTCCGGCAGCCCCTCTCCCGCCAGCAGGGTGGCGAGGGTCGTGAACAGCCCGGCCTCCGCCAGATCGTCCAAGACGGTCATCGCCCGGCGCTGGGCGGCCAGGGCCGCATCGCTCCGCCCCAGCTCCCGCTCCGTGGCGGCGAGCCGCAGCAGCGCTTTGGCATGCGTCGGCTCCAGCACCAGCGCCGCGCGGAAGCCGTCCCGCGCCCCGGCGAACCGCCCCTGCGCCTCGCGCAGCAGCGCCCGGTTCAGGTGGATGCTGGCATGGAGCGGCGCCACCGTCAGCAGGGCGCCATACTGCTCCTCCGCCTCGGTCGGCCGTCCCAGATCCTGCAGAAGTCCGGCCAGCTGGAAGCGCGGTTCCACCGCCTCCGGCTGCAGGGCGACGGCGGTGGTGTAGAGACGGGTGGCGCACTCCGGCCGGTTCAGCGCGGTCTCGATCCGCGCCAGATTGACGTGGAAATCGGCGATGTCGGGCGCGACGGCGATGGCGCGGCGGATCCGGTCCATCGCCTCGTCCGCCCGCCCGGTCAGCGCCGCCAGGATGCCCCACAGATGAAGCGCATGGGGGTGGCCGGGGGATGCCTCGAGGATGCGGCGATACAGGATGTCGGCCTTGGCGAAGCGCCCGGCCTCCTGATGTTCCAGCGCCGCGACCAGGGCTTCCTGCAATGTTGCCATCGCCCTTTATAGGGTGGGGGAAATCGCCGGGACAAGTCCCGCTCCGGTCCCGGTCCTCATCGGGTCGCAAATTGTTCGGGCGCCGTCTTGACAGCAAAGCGGGACGGGGCCACGTGCTCATCACCTGGATCCGGGCCCCTCTGGCGACTTAGACGTGGTCGCGATGTCGGATCTCTTCACCTGCTTTTGCGCCGACGGGCGTGACCGCACTTGGAGGGACCGATGTCCTTTTCCCCGACCCCTTCGCCGGAAAGCCAGCCACCGATCCCGGCCCTTCCCGCTTCCGACGCCTGCCCGACGCGCACCGCCCCTCCGGCGCGCGGCCGCAGCCTTGTGCCCCTTCGAGGAAACGTCGCCGGCAGCGGGACCTTTCCCGC
>CBFGPE010000041.1:0-46173 GCA_965650625.1 uncultured Azospirillum sp.
AACGGCATCGTCAGCGTCACGGCGAAGGACAAGGCGACCGGCAAGGAGCAGCAGATCCGCATCCAGGCCTCCGGCGGCCTGTCGGACGCCGACATCCAGAAGATGGTGAAGGACGCGGAGGCCCATGCCGACGCCGACAAGAAGCGCCGTGAGCTGGTCGACGCCCGCAACCATGCCGACGCCCTGATCCACACCACCGAGCGGACCATCAAGGAGAACGGCGACAAGATCCCGGCCTCCGACAAGACCGCCGCGGAGGCTGCCGTCGCCGAGCTGAAGTCGGTGCTGGACAGCGAGGATCTGGACGGCATCAAGGCGAAGACCGAGGCTCTGGCCCAGGTCTCGATGAAGCTGGGCGAGGCGATGTACAAGGCCGGCCAGGGCGAGGCCCCGGGTGCGGGCGGCGAGGCGCCGGGCGCCCAGCCGAACGAGCCGGGCGTCGTCGACGCCGACTTCGAAGAGGTCCAGGACGACAAGAAGAAGTCGGCCTGAGGTTAGGCCAGCTTCTTTTTGATACGGACCTGACGCGAGCATCGATGGCCCGCCGCCTTTTCCCGGCGGCGGGCCTTCGGTATGCTGGGGTCAGGCTCCGACGCGACGCGGACAGTTTGGACCAGAACGACTCAAAGGCGGTCGGCCCCCATGGCGAAACAGGATTATTACGAGCTGCTCGGTGTGGCGAAGAACGCCAGCGCGGATGAGCTGAAAAAGGCTTATCGCAAGATGGCGATGCAGTACCACCCGGACCGCAACCAGGGTGACAAGGACGCCGAGCAGAAGTTCAAGGAAATCAGCGAAGCGTATGACGTCCTGAAGGACGATCAGAAGCGCGCGGCCTACGACCGGTTCGGCCACGCCGCCTTCGAGGGTGGCCGTGGTCCGGGTGCGGGCGCCGGGGCCGGCGGCTTCAACTTCGACTTCGGCGGCGGTGGCGGCTTCGCCGACATCTTCGACGAGATGTTCGGCGAGTTCATGGGCGGCCGTCGCGGCGGCGGCGGGGCGTCCGGCCGCGGCCAGGACCTGCGCTATAACCTGGAGATCGGGCTGGAGGAGGCCTTCAAGGGCACCCAGACCACCATCCGCGTGCCCACCACCGTGCAGTGCGACAGCTGCAACGGCTCCGGTGCGGCGGCGGGGACCCAGCCGATCACCTGCCCGACCTGCCAGGGTCACGGCAAGGTGCGGGCGCAGCAGGGCTTCTTCACCATCGAGCGGACCTGCCCCGGCTGCCACGGCGCCGGCAAGGTCATCAAGGACGCCTGCAAGAACTGCGGCGGCTCCGGCCGGCTGCGCAAGGAAAAGACCCTGCAGGTCAACATCCCCGCCGGCGTCGAGGACGGCACCCGCATCCGCCTGGCCGGCGAGGGCGAGGCGGGGCTGCGCGGGGCACCGGCCGGCGACCTGTACATCTTCCTGGCGCTGGCGCCGCACCCGATCTTCCAGCGCGACGGCGCCAACATCCACTGCCGGGTGCCGATCCCGATGACCACGGCGGCTCTCGGCGGTTCGGTGGAGGTGCCGACCATCGACGGCAGCCGCACCAAGGTGACGGTGCCGCCGGGCACCCAGTCGGGCCACCAGTTCCGCATCAAGGGCAAGGGCATGTCGGTGCTGCGCAGCGCCCAGCGCGGCGACATGTACATCCAGGCGGTGGTCGAGACCCCGGTGAACCTGACCAAGCGGCAGCAGGAATTGCTGCGCGAGTTCGAGGGCGCCGCCAAGGAAGGGTCGAACCCGCAGTCGGAGGGCTTCTTCGCCAAGGTGAAGGAACTTTGGGAAGACCTGAAGGACTGATCCTTCACCAATGCGGAAATTATCAACGGGCGGCGTGTCGATGATGCGCCGCCCGTTACTTTTTGTCGCATGCCGGGATCTTTCCGTGTTTTCTGGTGGCTGAAGAGCACTTGCGGCGCGAAAGCCGTTGAAGGTGACCTCATGCCCGTGTAATCACCCAGCATGGCTAATCCATTGGCGACATGTCCGGCCCATGCCGGGGGCAGGCTGACCGATGCGGGTTGACAGGCTTCTTGCCTCCCTGTTCGGCGCCTTCGTCCGCGGCGACGAACTGCCCGACCTGATCCGTCCGGCCGGTCACACGCCGATCCTGCAGCGCCGCCGCGCCGCGATGATCCAGTCGCGCGTGCGCATGGTGGCGCTGATCTTCGGCGTGCTGACACCGCTGTGGATCGCCATAGACGTCACCGTCTTCGAATGGAAGCTGGCGGTCTGGCTGATCGTGCTGCGCCTGAGCGCCAGCGCAGCCTTCCTGGCGCTCGCCTTCGACCGCCGGTCCTGCGAGGACATGGCCTGCGCCTGGTGGCGGCTGACCGCCCTGCTGGCGATCCCGACGCTGTTCTTCGCCATATCGCACCCGCTGCTCTACAACCAGGGCGTCGACGACCTGCGCATCGCCGTCAGCGCCGGTTACGGCTATCTGCCCTTCGTGATGGTGGCGGGGCTCAGCGTCTTTCCGCTGACCGCGCTGGAGGGCGCGCTGTTCGCCGCCCCGATGCTGGGCGCCCATCTGGCCGCCGGCTTCTACGGCTCGCTGGTGATGCCGTTCCCCTCCTACATCAGCGCGCTGTGGCTGCTGGTGCTGATCGCGGTGGTGGCGACGCTGGCGGCGATCAGCCAGCTGCATTTCATGATCGCGCTGCTGGAGCAGGCGGCGCACGACGCCCTGACCGGCGCCTTCTCCCGTCGCATCGGCGAGGAGTTGCTGAAGCTCCAGGTTGCCCATGCCGAACGGACGGCACAGCCGCTGTCGGCGATCTTCGTCGACCTGGACGACTTCAAGGCGGTCAACGACCGCTATGGCCACGAGGAGGGCGACCGCGTCCTGCGCCACGCCGCCAACACCATCCGCAGCCTGCTGCGCCAGTCCGACGCGCTGGTGCGCTGGGGTGGGGAGGAATTCCTGGTCGTCATGCCGGACACACCGGTCGAGGGGGCGATGATCGCGGTGGAGCGGATGCGCCGGGCCGGTTTCGGCAAGCGGCCGGACGGCAGCCTGCAGACCGCCAGCATCGGCATCGCCGAACAGACGGCCGACCGCCCCGCCGACTGGGAATCCCTGGTCGAACTGGCCGACCAGCGCATGTACCGCGCCAAGCAGGACGGCAAGGATCGGGTGGTGGGGACCGACGGCGGCAACGGACCGGACGCCGACGTCCAGCCCTGCGACGGCATCACCGCCTAAGCACCGCTTTCCAGCGGATACTCCCGCAACGCCTCATACACCGCACCGCCGTTGCCGAGATGGCTGCGGTAGAGCGTGAGGTGATCGACCGGCATCGGCCCGGCGCGGAACAGGCCGCGGTCGGACAAAAAGCGGCCGATGCGGTCGGCCGGCGCATCCTTCAGCCGGGCCAGCGTGATGTGGGGGGAGAATTTCCGCTCCTCCGCCGGCAGGCCGCAGCGAACCAGAGCAGATTCGACCTTGGCCTGGAGATGGGCCAGCGCCTCGTTGCGCTCCACCCCCGCCCACAGCACCCGCGCCCTGCGACCGCTGCCGAACATGCCGACGCCGTCGAACGTGAGCGCGAAGGCCGGCGCCCGCAGTTCCGCCAGGGCGGCGTCGATGTCCATCGCCTGATCCTCCGGCACCTCGCCGATGAAACGCAGGGTCAGGTGCATGGCCTCAGGGTCGGTCCAGCGCGCCCCGGGAACCCCGCCGGCCAGACCGGCCAACCGCTGGCGGATCTCCTCGCTCAGGTCGAGAGCGACGAACAGGCGGAGCATGGAGAGCCTCCATCTATCGGGGAATTAGACCCCCACCTATCCTCCCCCGCTGGGCGGGGGAGGGACTGCCGCCACTCTCCCGCAACAGCACTTATCCCCTCCCCCGCCCAGCGGGGGAGGGTCAGGGTGGGGGCAATTGCGGCCGGCGCTTTACGGGCACGGATCCGGCATGCGGTTGTGCACGGCGTCGATCTCCGCCATCACCTCCGGCGACAGGGTCACGTCGATGGAGTCGATGTTGGAGATCAGCGTTTCCATCGTCGTCGCCCCGATCAGCGACGAGGTGACGAAGGGTTGCTGCAGCGTGAAGGCGATGGCCATCTGGTTGGGCGCCAGACCGTGGCGGCGGGCGATGTCCAGATAGGCCTCCGTCGCCGCGTCGGCGTTGACGGTGGCGTAGCGCGACGGCCGGTGGTCGAGCGCGCGGCGGCTGCCCGGCGGGATGGCGCCATTCAGATATTTGCCGGTCAGCGTGCCGGCTCCCAGCGGCGAATAGGCGAGCAGTCCGACATCCTCGCGCAGAGCCACCTCCGACAGGCCATTCTCGAAGGTCCGGTTCAGCAGGTTGTAGGCGTTCTGGATCGAGGCGACGCGCGGCAGCCCCGCAACCTCGGCGGCACGCAGCCAGCGCATCACGCCCCAGGGGCTTTCGTTGGACAGGCCGACATGGCGGATCTTGCCGGCCTGCACCAACTCAGCCAGCGCCGCCAGCGTCTCCTCGATCGGTACGCCGTCCTGCTCGGGCTTGTGGCGGTAGGTGCGGACGCCGAAGCGGTTGGTGACGCGGTCGGGCCAGTGGATCTGGTAGAGGTCGATGTAGTCGGTCTTCAGCCGCGACAGGCTGGCCTCCACCGCGGCGAAGAGGTTGGCGCGGTCGAGCCGCGACTTGCCCTCGCGCACCCAGCCGAAGCCGCCGGCCGGCAGGCCGATGATCTTGCTGGCGAGGATCACCCGGTCACGCTTGCCGCGCGACTGGAACCAGCTGCCGATCACCGCCTCGGTCTTGCCATAGGTGTCGGCGGTGGGCGGGATGGCGTACATCTCCGCCGTGTCCCAGAAATTGATGCCGCGGTCGAGAGCGGCGTCCATCTGGGCATGGCCTTCGGCCTCGGTGTTCTGACGGCCCCAGGTCATGGTGCCCAGGCCGATGGCGCTGACCGACAGGCCGGTGCGGCCGAGCGGACGATACTGCATCCGGAACGTTCCTTATTCGAAATGATCTTTACAGAAAGAGCGTCAGCACGCCGGTATAGCCATAGAGCCGGTTGTGCGACACCTCGCCCGAGGCGAAGAAGCCGGTCAGCGGAATGTCGCCGAAGGTGTCGCGGATCATCGACAGCTCGGCGTTGGCGGTGCCGAACAGGCCGGGGCCACGGGCGATACAACTGACATACACCGCGCCCTTCGGCGTCGCCTTCACCCGTTTCTTGAGGCTGTCCAGCATCCGGCGCATGTCGGCGGCGGCGGTTTCAGGATCGCGGCGGGTGAACATCACCGGCTGGCCGGTGGTCACCCGCTCGGCAATGGAAATCCAGCCGGCGCGCGGGTCGATGGCGATCAGGTCGCGCACCAGATAATCCTGGGTGTCGGAGCCGGCGATGGGCAGCCCGGCGCAGATCACCCCGGCGACCTGCCGCAGGTCGGCGGCAAGCTCCGGCCCGATGTCCTCCTTGAAGACGTCCAGCGCCGGGCGGTTGTCGATCTCCAGGATCACGTTGTCGTCGCTGGCGGTGACGGTGCGCGTCGGCCCGATGGGACGGCAGCCCTGGGTCAGGGCGGTGGCGACCGGCAGATTCGGCGCGAACAGCACGCCCGACACGCCGCCTTCGGTGACCGGATCGGCATCCTCGGCCCCGGCGGCGATCTGCGGGAACTCCCCCCGCGAGGCGGTCAGGCCGCCGACCAGGAAGACGCCGGCCTCCTCCGACAGCCGGGACACCAGCCCGGCCATGTCGGCATGGTGCGGATCGACATGGACCAGCGCCAGCGCCGCGCCATGCTTGTCCAGCCAGCCGCCGGCGCTGCCGCGCAGCGGCTCCAGCCCGTCGGTCAGGGTGGGGAACAGGCGGAAGCTGTCCTCCGGCAGGCGGGCGGCCATGATCGCCATCCCCGGCTCGTCGAACAGGACCTCGCCATTGGCCATCACGCCGATGCCGGCGGTGCCGACCCAATGGCGGATGCCGGTGACCCCGCGCAGCAGGGTGACGATGCTGGTCGCATGCTCCGCCAGCCCATCGGTCAGGTAGAGGAAGCCCAGGTTGCAGCCGGCGACCGGCCCCAGCCGGTCGAGACAGGCCTTGACCGTCGGCCCCCATTCCGCCCCGGCGGCGCAGGCGGCGTGAAAGCGGGTGTCGCTGTCCAGGGTAACGGTCATGGGTCAGCCTCCGGACTTTTCCGTTGTCTTCTCGACAGTAGTCTTCTGGATTTGCGGCAGGCTGTCGAGCAGCGCGGTGACGGAGGGCAGGATGCGCTCCACGATCACCGCCACGCCCTGGGCGTTGGGATGCATCCCGTCCGGCTGGATCAGCGCCTGCTGCAACGCCACCCCGTCGAGAAAGAACGGGTAGAGCGGCAGGTCGTAGGTCTTCGCCAGATCGGGATAGATGGCGTTGAATTTGTCGGTGTAGGGCTTGCCCAGGCTGGGCGAGGCGAGCATGCCGGCCAGCAGGGTCGGGATCTTGCGCGCCGCCAGCGCCTTCAGGATGGCGTCGAGGTTCGCCTTGGCCTGATCGGGGTCGAGCCCGCGCAGCATGTCGTTGGCGCCCAGTTCGACGATGGCGGCGTCCGGCTTGTCGGCCAGCGCCCAGTCCAGCCGCGCCCGGCCGCCGGCGGTGGTGTCGCCCGACACGCCGGCATTGATGACGGTGACGCTGTATCCCTTGGCGGCCAGCGCCTTCTCCAGCTGGCGGGTGAAGCCCTGCTGTTCCGGCAAGCCGTAGCCCGCGGTCAGGCTGTCGCCCAGCGCCAGCAGCTTCACCGGCTGCGCGGCATCCGCGCGGGTCGGAACGGTCATCGATACCCCTGCGGCAAAGACGAAGGCCAGCGCCGCGGCGAAGGCGCCCGTGTTGAAAGCCCGGCGGGTCGTGCCATATGGCGATGGTCCGTTCCGCTTGTGCGAGAGTCGCATGCCCAAGGCTCAGTCCCCTGCAACGTCGTCAAAATCCATCGCCCGGTCTTCCAACGATTCCATCGTTGAACTCGACGACGTCCACCTGAAATTGGACAGCGGTGCCGGACCCGTCAACATCCTGCGCGGCGTGAATCTTCAGGTGACGGCCGGGGAACGGGTCGGCGTGGTCGGTCCCAGCGGTTCCGGCAAGTCGACCATGATGATGGTGATGGCCGGTCTGGAACGCCCCAGCGGCGGCACCGTCCGCGTCGCCGGCCAGGATCTCGGGCACCTGAACGAGGATGGCCTGGCGCGTTTCCGCCGGCAGCATGTCGGCATCGTCTTCCAGGCCTTCCATCTGGTGCCGACCATGACGGCGCTGGAGAATGTCGCCATCCCGCTGGAATTTGCCGGGGTTGCCGACGCCTTCGACCGCGCCCGCATCGGGCTGGAGCAGGTCGGGCTCGGACACCGCATCCACCATTATCCCGGCCAGCTTTCCGGCGGCGAGCAGCAGCGCACCGCACTGGCCCGCGCCTTCGTCACCGAACCGTCGCTGCTGCTGGCGGACGAGCCGACCGGCAACCTCGACATCGACACCGGCGCCACCATCGTGAAGCTGCTGTTCGATCTGGCCGAGCGGCGCGGCACGACGCTGGTGCTGATCACCCACGACCAGACCCTCGCCGCACGCTGCGACCGGACGGTGCGGCTGGCCGACGGCCGCATCGCCGACGACGGGCAGGCGGCCCGGCGCGCGAAACTGCAGGCGGCGGGGGAGTGAGGGGGATGACCAACCTCAGCCTCGCGCTCCGCCTTGCCCGGCGGGAGCTGCGCACCGGACTGAAGGGGTTCTGGGTCTTCCTCGCCTGCCTCGCGCTGGGGGTGGCGGCCATCGCCTCGGTTCAGTCGGTGTCGAGCGGGTTGCTCGACGGGCTGGCAAGCGACGGGCGGTCGATCCTGGGCGGTGACGTCGCGTTGCGGCAACTCTACAGCCCGCCGACCGACGAGCAGATGGCGGTGCTGAAAGCCGATGGCCGGGTCTCGACCTCCGCCGAGATGCGGGCGATGGCCCGCGCCGCGGACGAGACGCGCTCCTCGCTGGTCGAGTTGAAGGCGGTCGACGACCTCTATCCGCTCTACGGCACCGTCACGCTGGAGGGCGGCGGCGACCTGCGCGACGCGCTGGCGCTGAAGGACGGCCGCTGGGGCGCCGTGATCGAAGCCAGTCTGGTGGACAGGCTGGGCGCGAAGCCCGGCGACACCATCCGCATCGGCGAAGGCGCCTACCGCGTCGCTGCCGTGCTGGACCGCGAGCCGGACCGCGCCTCCTCCAACGCCTTTTCGCTGGGACCAAGAGTGCTGGTGGCGCTGCCGTCGCTGCAGGGCACCGGGTTGCTGCAACCGGGCAGTCTTACATGGTGGAGCGCCAAGGTGGCGCTGCCGCCGCAAACCGACCTGAAGGCGTGGCAGGAGGGATTGCGCACCCGCTTCCCCGATGCGCCTTGGCGGATGCGCGACTACACCAACGCCTCGCCGCAGATCGAACGCTTCATCGACCGCATGACGCTGTTCCTGACTCTGGTCGGGCTGACCGCGCTGCTGGTCGGCGGCGTCGGGGTGGGCAACGCGGTGCGCAGCCATCTGGACTCGCGCGCCCGCACCATCGCCATGATGAAGTGCATCGGCGCGCCCGGCGCGCTGGTGTTCCAGCTCTATCTGGCGCAGATCCTGGCGCTGGCGGTGCTGGGGATCGTCATCGGGCTGGCGCTGGGCGCGGTGGCGCCGCTGGCGCTGGGGCGGCTGCTCGACGGCGTGCTGCCGGTGTCGGCCCATATCGGCGTCTATCCCGGAGCCCTGGCGCTCGCCGCGCTCTATGGCGTGCTGACCGCGCTGACCTTCTCGCTGTGGCCGCTCGGCCGGGCGCGCGAGGTGCCGGCGGGTGCCCTGTTTCGCGACGTGATCGCTCCCGCCGGCGGGCATCCGCGCACGCCCTATACCGTGGCGATGATCCTGTCGGCTTTGGCGCTCGCCGGGCTGGCGGTGCTGACCGCGCATAACAAGCTCTTCGCCCTGTGGTTCGTCGGCGGGTCGATCGCCACCTTCCTCGCGTTCCGCGCCGCGGCGGCGCTGGTCACCTGGGGGGCGAAGCGGGTGGGCCAGAGAGTGGTTGGCCGCGTCCGTCGTCCCGGGCTGCGGCTGGCGCTCGCCAACCTGCACCGGCCGGGCAACCCGACGGCGGCGGTGGTGCTGTCGCTCGGGCTCGGCCTGACGGTGCTGGTCGCCATCGCGCTGATCCAGGGCAACTTCTCCCGCCGGGTGTCGGAGACGATCCCGCAGGACGCCCCCGCCTTCTTCTTCGTCGACATCCAGCGCGACCAGTTCGATCCCTTGCGCGACCTCGTGACCGCCGTCCCAGGCACCAGCGCCTTCGAGGCGGTGCCGAGCCTGCGCGGCCGGATCGAGCGGGTGAACGGGCAGGAGGCCGAAAAGGCGCTGGTCAACCCGGAGCAGGCCTGGATCCTGGCCGGCGACCGCGGCATCACCTATTCCGCGACGGTGCCGAAGCATTCCACCGTCACCGCCGGCAGCTGGTGGCCGCAGGATTACGCCGGGCCGCCGCTGATCTCCATCCACCAAAGCGTCGCCGAGGCCTTCGGCATCGGTCCCGGCGCGACCATGACCATCAACATCCTGGGCCGCAGCATCGAGGCGAAGGTCGCCAACGTGCGCTCCGCCGATTTCAGCAGCATGGCGATCAACTTCACCATGGTCTTCGCCCCCGGCACGCTGGAAGGCGCGCCGCAGACCTGGGTCGCCACCGTCCGCGCCACGCCGGAGGCCGAAACGCAGGTGCAGCGCGCGGTGCTGCAACGCTTCCCCAACATCACGATGGTCCGGGTCAAGGACGCGCTGGACACGGTGGCGGAGATGCTGGGCCATATCGGCACGGCGGTGCGCATCGTCGCCGGCATCACGCTGGCCGCCGGCACGCTGGTTCTGGCCGGTGCGGTCGCCGCCGGGCACCGCCGCCGGGTCTATGACGCGGTGGTGCTGAAGGTGCTGGGGGCGACGCGCGGCGACGTGCTGCGCGCCTTCCTGCTGGAATACGGGCTGCTCGGCCTGCTGACCGCGCTCATCGCCGGCGTCATCGGCACGCTGACCGCCTGGGCGGTGCTGACCTTCCTGATGCATTGGGAGTGGAGCTTCCTGCCGTCGGCGGTGATCACCACCGCAGTGCTGAGCACGGCGATCACGCTCGCTTTCGGGTTCTATGGTACTTGGCGGGCTCTGGGCCAGCCTTCGGCGCCATTGCTTCGGAACGAATGATTCGCGCGTCAGAAAGCCGCAGGAAAAACGAATCGTGAAAGCTTTTTCATCTAGAAAAAGCGCTGCCGATTCCTATTGAACCGCCTGACGGACTCGCCAATATGTCCTGCGACGGGATCACCCAATTCCACCGAGGAAACCAAACCATGGCAGACCCGACCTATAACCGCTTCGCGACCGCAGGCCGCGCGACAGATCGGGGATACTTCGACGAAGGCCTGCGCCAGCACATGCTGCGCGTGTACAACTACATGGGTGCCGGCCTGATCCTGACGGGTCTGGTCGCCGCGCTCGTGTCCTCCAGCCCGGCCATGCTCCAGGCCATCTTCGGCACGCCGCTGAAGTGGGTGGTCATGCTGGCCCCGTTGGCTTTCGTCATGGTGCTGTCCTTCGGCATCCAGCGCCTGTCCTTCGCATCGGCACAGATGATCTTCTGGGCCTATTGCGGTGCCATGGGCCTGTCGATGTCGGCCATCTTCCTGGTCTTCACCGGGGCGTCGATCGCGCTGACCTTCTTCGTCACCGCCGCAACCTTCCTGGCGATGAGCCTCTACGGCTACACCACGAAGGCCGACCTGTCGAAGATGGGCTCGTTCCTGATGATGGGCGTCATCGGCCTGGTGATCGCCGGTCTGGCGAACATCTTCTTCCAGTCGCCGGCCCTGCACTTCGCGATCTCCGCCATCGGCGTGCTGATCTTCACCGGTCTGACCGCCTATGACACCCAGGCGATCAAGGAAAGCTACGCCGAGGGCTACGATCACGAGAGCACCGGCAAGCTGGCCCTGATGGGCGCCCTGACGCTGTACCTGGACTTCATCAACCTGTTCCAGTTCCTGCTGCAGTTCCTGGGCCAGCGCAACAACGACTGACCCCGAGACGCCTGATCGGACAAGCATCGGATCAAGCAGCAACCGCCCGGAAGCCCCCGCTTCCGGGCGGTTTTCTTTTGCTCAGGTCTCCACCGTCACCGGATCGCCGACCGCCAGACCCAGCACCCGGTCGGCCCGCCCGCGGTTGACGGCGATCTCCGCCAGCCCGTTGGAGTTCCCGTACCACAGCGGCTGCCCCGGCCCGACGGCGCCGAAGGTGCGGACGCGGGCGATGCGGCTGCCGGCGGCGGACAGCACCGCATCGGCGGGCAGGGTGGATGCCCGCATGCCAGTCATGGCGTTGCCGTAGACGTCGACATAGACGATGCGCGGCAGTTCGTCCGGCCAGTCGGGACGGTCGATGGCGGCGGGGGCGAGCGGGCTGCGCTCGATGCTGCGTCCGGTGGCGAGGCCGGAGGCGACGGGGGCGAACAGGTCGCGGCCATGGAAGCTGGCGGACAGCCGGTCCGGGATCCAGTCGATGGTCCAGGCGTTTAGCGACGTTGCACGGCGGGCGATCAGGGCGAAGAGGCCGTTGTCGGGGCCGACGAACCAGCGCCCGTCGGCTTCCACTATCACCGGCCGCCGGTCGGTGCCGACGCCGGGATCGACGACGCAGAGGAAGACGCTGCCGGCGGGAAAGGCCGGGGCGTAGGCGGCCAGCAGATAGGCGGACAGCTGCGGGTCGAAGGCGGGGGCGTCGGCGAAGAGGTCGATGACGGGGACGGTGGGCGCCTGTTGCGCCAACACCGCCTTCATCTGGCCGGTGTAGGGGCCGGAGAGGCCGAAGTCGGTGAAGAGCAGGATCATGACGTTTTGCCTTCTCTGCGGCTTTGCCCCCTCCCTAACCCTCCCCCGCTATCGCGGGAGAGGGAACTCCGCCGCTTCGCGATTCAATTCACGCTGACAAGCATCCTACCCCCTCTCCCACCGAAGGTGGGGGAGGGATGGGGAGGGGGCAATCGACGTCAACAACCCTCACACCGACTTCGTATCCAGCGCGTAGCCCGCCGACCGCACGGTGCGGATCAGGTCCAGTTCGTCCTCTTCGTTCATCGCCTTGCGCAGGCGGCGGATGTGTACGTCGACCGTACGCGGCTCGACGTACACGTCGTGGCCCCACACCAGATCGAGCAGCTGTTCGCGCGAGAAGACGCGGCCGGGATGCTGCATGAAGTGGCGCAGCAGACGGAATTCCGTCGGCCCCAGATGTACGTCCCGGCTGTTGCGGCGTACGCGGTGGGCGGCCAGATCCATCGTCACGTCGGCGAAGGTCAGCACCTCGTCCGTCATGCCGGGGGAGGCGCGGCGCAGCACGGCGCGCATACGCGCCACCAGTTCGGTGGGGGAGAAGGGCTTGGTGATGTAGTCGTCGGCACCGGAATTCAGGCCGCGCACCCGGTCGCCTTCCTCACCGCGGGCGGTCAGCATGATGATCGGAATGTCGCGGGTCTTGGCGTTGCGGCGCAGCTGGCGGCAGACCTCCAGCCCGCTCATCAGCGGCAGCATCCAGTCGAGCAGCACGATGTGCGGCGTCTGTTCGCCGGCGGCCAGCAAGGCCTCCTCGCCGTCGCTGGCGGTGGCGACGCGGAAGCCTTCCTTTTCCAGGTTGTACTTCAGCAGCGTCAGGATGTCGGCCTCGTCCTCGACGATCAGGACGAGCGGCTTGAGGGCCGCGTTCATGGTGGCTCCGTTCACAGCGCGCGTCTCGACGTTAACCGGCATGGCACAGCCTTTTCAACACAGGAGGGAAGGGGGGGCAGCATCGGGCACAGGGGCAGCGGCTCAGCCGTAACGGCCGGTGATGTAGCCCTGGGTGCGCTCGTCGCGCGGGTTGGTGAAGATTTCCTCGGTGTCGTCGCACTCCACCATCTCGCCCAGATGGAAGAAGGCGGTGCGCTGCGACACGCGGGCGGCCTGCTGCATGTTGTGGGTGACGATGACGATGGTGTAGTTGGCCCGCAGCTCGTCGATCAGCTCCTCGATATGGGCGGTCGCGATGGGGTCGAGCGCCGAGCAGGGCTCGTCCATCAGGATCACCTCGGGACTGACGGCGATGGCGCGGGCGATGCACAGCCGCTGCTGCTGGCCGCCGGACAGGCTGGTGCCGGGTTCGCGCAGGCGGTCCTTCACCTCCGCCCACAGGCCGGCGCGCTTCAGCGAGGTCTGCACCACCTCGTCCAGTTCATCGCGTCCGGAAGCAAGACCGTGGATGCGCGGGCCGTAGGAGACGTTGTCGTAGATCGACTTCGGGAAGGGGTTCGGCTTCTGGAACACCATGCCGACGCGGGCGCGCAGCTGCACCGCATCGACCGCCTTGCCATAGACGTCCTCGCCGTCCAGCGCGATCCGCCCCTCGACCCGACAGCCCTCGATGGTGTCGTTCATCCGGTTCAGGCAGCGCAGGAAGGTCGACTTGCCGCAGCCGGACGGGCCGATCAGCGCCAGCACCCGGTTTTCCTGGATGTCGAGGTCGATGCCCTTCAACGCCTGCTTGGCGCCATAGAACACCTTCACCCCGCGGGCGGTCATCTTGGCGGGCAGGGCCGCAGCGGCCGCCCGGTCCGGTTGCCGGTCGCCACGGGGCCGCAGCTTCAGCTGGCTCGGGATGCCACTTGTAATTCTCATGGGGTGTTCACCACCGTCTCTCGAAAATCTTGCGCAGGATCACGGCCGCCCCGTTCAGCAGGATCAGGACGCCGAGCAGGATCAGGATCGCCGCCGAGGTACGCTCGGTGAAGGCACGTTCCGGGCTGTCGGCCCACATGTAGATCTGCACCGGCAGCACCGTGGCGCTGTCGGTCAGCCCATGGGGAATGTCGACGATGAAGGCGACCATGCCGATCATCAGCAGCGGCGCCGTCTCGCCCAGCGCGCGGGCCATGCCGATGATGGTGCCGGTCAGGATGCCGGGCATCGCCAGCGGCAGCACATGATGCAGCACCGTCTGCAAGGGCGAGGCGCCGATGCCCAGCGCCGCCTGACGGATCGACGGCGGCACCGCCTTCAGCGCGACGCGGGAGGCGATGATGATGACCGGCAGCGTCATCAGCGCCATCACCAGCCCGCCGACCAGCGGCGCCGAGCGCGGCATGCCGAAGAAGCCGAGGAACACCGCGAGGCCGAGCAGGCCGAAGATGATCGACGGCACCGCGGCGAGGTTGTTGATGTTCACCTCGATCAGGTCGGTCCAGCGGTTCTTCGGCGCGAACTCCTCCAGATAGACCGCGGCGGCGATGCCCACCGGCACCGACAGCGCCATGGTCACCAGCAGGGTCAGCAGCGAGCCGACGATGGCGCCGCCGATGCCGGCCTGCTCCGGCTCACGGCTGTCGCCGGCGGTGAACAGGGTGGTGTTGAAGCCCTGCGCCAGCGCGCCGGAGGCCAGCAGCGCGTCGGTTGCAGCAACCTTGGCATCGCTGAGGCCGCGCTCGCTTTCCGGCAGGTCGCGGCGGTAGCCGCCCTTCACCAGCTGGTCGATCTGGTCGTCGGCACGGACCCAGACGGTCTGCGTCGTCCCGACCAGCGCCGGGTCCTTGGCGACCATCGCCTCCAGCTCGTACGGCGCGCCCGACGACAGCAGGTCGTTCAGCACGCGCTTGCCGGCGCGGTCGGTCACCTGCGGGAACTGGGCATAGAGCGCCCGGCGCAGCAGGGCGGTGTAGTTGCGGTCGGCGACCTCCGCCGGATCCAGCGTCACCTCCAGCCGGATCCGCGCCTCCAGGAAGGCACTGGCGCCCTTGGCGACGATGGAGCCCAGCAGCAGCACCAGGATCAACGCCGCCAGCGCCACCGCGGCGGCGCCGGCCAGCCGGAAGCGGCGCTCCGCGGCATGGCGGGCGCGCAGCCGGCGGGCGAAGGCCTCGCTGCGCAGGCGCGATTTCACGGGGGTGGGGGCGGGGGATGGCGTCACGGCCGCCACGTCCTGCTCGACGAGGTCAGTCATATTTTTCCCGATAGGTCCGGACCACCCGCAGGGCGACCATGTTGAGGCACAGCGTGACGAGGAACAGCACGAGGCCGAGACCGAAGGCCGACAGCGTCTTCGGGCTGTCGAACTCCTGGTCGCCGACCAGCAGCGTGGCGATCTGGGTGGTGACGGTGGTGACGGCCTGCAGCGGGTTGGCGGTCAGGTTGGCGGTCAGGCCCGACGCCATGGTGACGATCATCGTCTCGCCGATGGCGCGGCTGACCGCCAGCATCACCGCGGCGACGATGCCGGGCAGGGCGGCCGGCAGCACCACCTGCTTGATGGTTTCCGACTTGGTGGCGCCGAGACCATAGGAGCCGTCGCGCAAGCTCTGCGGCACCGCGTTGATGACGTCGTCGGACAGGGAGCTGACGAAGGGGATGATCATCACCCCCATGACGATGCCGGCGGCCAGCGCCGATTCCGAACTGACGTCCAGCCCCAGCGCCTCGCCCACCGAACGCACGAAGGGCGCCATCGTCAGCGCGGCGAAGAAGCCGTAGACCACCGTCGGGATGCCGGCCAGGATCTCCAGCGCCGGTTTCAGCCAGGTGCGCACGCCGCGCCCGGCATATTCCGACATGTAGATCGCCGCCATCAGCCCGACCGGCACCGCCACCAGCATCGCGATCACGGTGATGAGAAGCGTTCCGGCGAACAGCGGGATCGCGCCGAAGGAACCGCTGGACCCGACCTGATCGGCCCGCATCGCCATCTGCGGGCTCCAATGGGTGCCGAACAGGAAGTCGAGCGGCGAGACGACGGTGAAGAAGCGCAGCGCCTCGAACAGCAGCGACAGGACGATGCCGATCGTGGTCAGGATGGCGACCAGCGAACAGACGACCAGAACAACCCGCACCACCCGCTCCACCGCCGGGCGGGCGCGCAGGTCGGGACCGATGCGGTGGCGACCCCAGGCCAGCCCGGCGACGGCAAGGCTGGCGCCGATCGCCAGCAGGCTCCAGTCGGCGAGGTCGCGCAAGGCGGCGTAGCGGCGGGCCGCCTCCATCACCAACGGATCGGCCTCACGCCCGGTGGCGATGCCGTGGGCGAGATTGAGGATGTCGGCCTTCAGCAGTCCGACCGACTGGCCGTCGCCGGTGGTCAGCCGCTCCGGCAAGGCCGACAGCACCAGCTGCATCGCCAGCCAGCCTTCCGACGCCGTCCAGGCGACGAACAGCAGCAGCGCCGGCAGCCCGGCCCACAGCGCGACATAGACGCCGTGGTAGGAGGGGACCGAATGCAGCTCCGCCACCCGCCCGCCGACCGACGATGCCGCGCGCGACCGGCCGATCAGGAAGCCGATCACGGTGAGCAGGGCCAGGATCAGGGCGAGGAGGGTCAGCTGCATGCGGGTCGCTCAGGCGGAAAAGAGGCAGGCGGAGGAGGGAGGGGTCAGAACTGGAGCGGCGTCAGGCTCACCGCCTCGACGCGGGCCGCCTCGCGCAGCGCCTTCGGTTCCGGGATCAGGCCCTTGTCGACCAGATAGCCGTCGTCGCCCAGCGCGCGTTCGGAGGTGTATTCGCCGATGAACTCGCGGATACCCGGGATGACGCCGGCATGGGCGTTCTTGACATAGATGTAGAGCGGACGCGCCAGCTCGTATTGGCCGGCGGCGACGGTTTCCGCCGTCAGATCGACCCCGTCCATCTTCGCAGCCTGCAGCGTGTCGCGATTCTGGTCGAGATAGCTGTAGCCGAAGACGCCGAAGGCGTTGGGATTGGCGGTCAGCTTCTGGACGATCAGGTTGTCGTTCTCGCCGGCCTCGACATAGGCGCCGTCCTCGCGGATCGTCATGCAGGCACGCTCGCGCGCCTTCTCGTCGGGAACGGCCTTGGCGACCTCGGCCACCTTATTACAGCCTTCGAGCATCGCCAGCTCGTTGAAGGTGTCGCGCGTTCCGGAGGTGGGCGGCGGCCCCAGCACCTCGATCGCCGTTTTGGGCAGCGACGGGTCGATGTCGGACCACAGCCGGTAAGGATTGGCGACCAGCGCGCCGTTCACCGGCACCTCCTTCGCCAGCGCCTTCCAAAGGATGACGGTGGACAGCGTCACCGGAGCGGCCTTCTTGGACGAGGCCAGCGCGATGCCGTCATAGCCGATCTTCAGTTCGGTGATCGTGGTGACGCCGTTGGCGGCGCACTGGTCGATTTCCGACTTTTTGATGCGGCGCGAGGCATTGGCGATATCGGGATGGGCGGGGCCGACGCCGGCGCAGAACAGCTTCAGCCCACCGCCGGTGCCGGTCGATTCGATCACCGGGGTCTTGAACTTTCCGGTCTTGCCGAAGGCCTCCGCCACCGCGGTGGTGAAGGGGAAGACGGTGGAGGAGCCGACCGCGCGGATCTGGTCGCGCGACTGCGCCGATGCGGGGGCGGCGGCAAGGCCGAGCGCCAAGGCTAGAATCAGGGTCGGGGCGGTCGCGGCGAAGACATGCGTCCGGGTGGTCACGGGTGCCCCTCCTTCAGGAAACGGAGACTGGTCCATCGGAATGGCGCGGACCATAGACCCGGAGGGCGACCGAATGATTGCGTTTTTATGACACTTTCATGACAGCGTCACGGAATGGCGTGTTTCTCTCACACTCCGCCAAATCCCCTCTCCCCACCGGGGAGCGGGCTAGGGTGAGGGGGGAGCGCGGCGGGAGCTTTGGGAACAACACGCAGTGTTTCCACCTCCCCCACGGCCGGCAGATAAACCGTGAAGGCGCTGCCCACCCCGACCTCGCTTTCGATGGTCAGACGGCCACGGTGGCGGTTCAGGATGTGCTTGACGATGGCGAGCCCCAGCCCGGTGCCCCCCATGGCGCGGGATCGCGCGGCGTCGACACGGTAGAAGCGTTCGGTCAGGCGGGGCAGGTGGGTGCGGGCGATGCCGTCGCCGCGGTCACGCACCGAAACCGCCACCATGGCAGTGCCGCCACGCGCCGTGCGCTTGTCCTTTGCCACACCGCCGGGCGATGGCAGGCCGGTGAAGCCCACCGCCGCACCGTCGGCCAGCGCGACGGTGACGGTCACGTCGGTGTCTTCGCGCGTGTATTTGATCGCGTTGCTGACGAGGTTCTGGAAAACCTGGGTCAGCTGGTCCTCGTCGCCGACGACGGCAGGCAGCTCCTCCGGCGCGTCCAGACGCAGGCGGATGCGGCGCTCCGCCGCCTTCAGCTGCAGCGCGGCGATGACGTTCTCCAGCTCCTCCACCACGTCGACCCGGCCGCTGGGCGGCATATGCTCGTCCAGTTCGATGCGGGACAGCGACAGCAGGTCGTTGACCAGCCGTGTCATGCGGCTGGCCTGGTCATGCATGATCGCCAGGAAGCGGTCCTGCGCCTCCGGATCGTCGCGGGCGGGGCCGCGCAGAGTCTCGATGAAGCCCAGCAGCGAGGACAGCGGCGTGCGCAGCTCGTGGCTGGCGTTGGCGATGAAGTCGGCGCGCATCTGCTCCGACCGGCGGGCGGCGGTGACGTCGTGCAGTGTCAGGATCGCCATGCGGGCGACGGTGGGCGGGCGCGGTGCCGGTTCCTCCTCGATCTCGCCGTCCAACAGCGACGGATCGGGTTCGGGCACCAGCCGTTGGAAAGGCTTCACCTGCGCCTCGAAACTGCGCTCCACCGGGACCGGCAGCGTGAACTCGATGATGCGCGACGCACCGCCGCGCAGAACCGAATCCACCGCCTCCAGCACCGCAGGCGTGCGCAGGCAAGAGGCGAGGTCGCGGTCGACGACCTTGTCGCCGAACAGCTCCCGCGCGGTCTGGTTGGCGCGCACCACCTGCCGTTCGGCATCCATCAGCAGCAGCGGGGCGGGCAGGGCGTCGATCACCGCCTCGTCGGCGTCGAGCTGCAGCCGCACGCTCTCGGCCCGGCGCAGGCCGACCCGGTGCAGCCGGCCGATGGTGGCGGCCAGCGCCTTCAGGGCGGGTGGCGTGCCGGCCGGGGCCAGCGGCTCGTCGGTCTCAGCCAGCCGGGCGGCGTAGTCGGTCATCGCATCGGCATCGCTGCGGTAGGTGCGCAGGACCAGGAGCGCGCCCACCAGCGCCGCAGCGCCCGCCACCAGCGCCAGCCCGCCATGCAGCGCCCCGGCATGGACCGCCCAGGCGAGCACAGCGGCCATCGGCACCAGCATCAGCAGGATCGCGGTCAACAGCGGAACGGGCGGCAACGCCTTCGGGCGCATGGGGTCGGCACCGGGTTCGAGTATGGAGAGGGGCGGGCAGCGTGACGGTCGGTCCTTCTGCACGGCCCTTCTACACCATCGTCGCGCACACCGCGCGACGGTCATAAAAGATTCATGGGCATGACAATGCGGTGGATCGTTGACTCCACTATCCTGGATTAGCATTCTACCTTCATGGAAAACGCCGGAAACGATATCGACAGCCGCCTCGCCACCCGGTTGCGCGCCCTGCGGGCGGATCGGGGCCTGACTCTGGACGGGTTGGCCGAACGCTCGGGCGTCAGCCGCTCGATGATCTCGCTGGTGGAGCGGGGGGAGAGCAGCCCGACGGCCTCCGTGCTCGACCGGCTCGCGGCCGGGCTGGGGGTGACGTTGGCGGCCTTGTTCGCGGAGGCCGAGCGCGACGACGCCAGCCCGGTCGCCCGCCGCGCCGACCAGATCGCCTGGGCCGACCCCGCCACCGGCTATCGCCGCCGCAACCTGTCGCCGCCGGGCTATCCGTCGCCGATCGAACTGGTGGAGGTGGAGCTGCCGCCGGGCACCCGCGTCTCCTACGACAGCGGCAACCGCGCCGCCACGGTGGAGCAGCAGGTCTATCTGCTGGACGGCACCATCGAACTGACGGTGGGAGACGTCACGCACCGGCTGTCCACCGGCGACTGCCTTGCCATGCGGCTCGACCGGCCGACCGGCTTCCACAACCCGACCGACCGGGCCGCCCGCTACATCGTGGCGCTGACCACCGACGGGCGCCCTGCTTTAAACGCCGTTAAACGCTGAAAGGAGCATGCGATGGACAGTGCCTGCCTTGACTCCGGCCGGCGGGGTGAGGAGAACGGAACCGACGCCGTGACGGTGCGCGTGCTGTCTTCCGCGGAGGCTCGCGCAGCCGTTCCGGGGTTGGCCGACGTGCTGCTGGACTGCGTTGAAGGCGGCGCGTCGGTCAGCTTCATGGCGCCGCTCGACCGCGCCACCGCCGAAGCCTTCTGGGGCCAAGTGGTGGCCGGGGTGGAGCAGGGGGAGCGCATCCTGTTGGCGGCGGAGGACGGGGAGGGCGTGCTGGGCACCGTCCAGCTGGTGGTCGGCCAGCCGCCGAACCAGCCGCACCGCGCCGACCTGTCCAAGATGCTGGTCCACCGCCGCGCCCGCCGCCGGGGCGTCGGCGCCGCCCTGATGCGAGCGGCCGAGGAAGCCGGCCGCACCGCCGGCAAGACCCTGCTGGTGCTGGACACCGCCTCGCCCGAGGCCGAACGCCTGTACGAGCGCGCCGGCTGGGTGAAGGTCGGCGTCATCCCGGACTACGCCCTGTGGCCGCAGGGTGGGCTCTGCGACACGACGTACTTTTACAAGGCGCTGGGGTGAGGGTATTCCCTTGACGCCCTCTCCCGTCCCGGGAGAGGGAGGGGACCCGCGCCGTAGGCGTGGGGAGGGTGAGGGGTGATCCAAGCATCCCGAACCGCATGGTTCCTCGGATCACCCCTCACCCTTCCCAAGCTTCGCTTGGGCCCCTTCCCTCTCCCGGGGCGGGAGAGGGGAATATCCTCCGCAAAGAGCCGGAGGAGGGAGCGTCTCGCCTCACCAGGGCAGCGAATCATGCGCCGCCAGCGCTGCGGCGGTGACGATGTCGTTGACCGAGGCACCCATGCTGACGATCTGCGCCGGCTTGTCCAAACCGATCAGCAGCGGGCCGATCATCTGGCCGCCGGCCATCTTGTTCAGCAGCTTGGCCGAGATGTTGGCGGAATGCAAGCCGGGCATGATCAGCACGTTCGCCGGACCGGACAGCCGCGAGAACGGGTAGACCCGCTTCATCAGCTGGTAATCCAACGCCACGTCGGCCGACATCTCGCCGTCATACTCGAAATCGACCCGGCGGCTGTCGAGGATCGACAGGGCTTCCCGCAGAGGATCGGTGTTCGGGTGCGGCGTCTGGCCGAAGTTGGAGAAGGACAGCATCGCGATCCGCGGCTCGTGCCCCATCTGCCGGGCCTTGGCCGCGGCACCGACGGCGATGTCGGCCAGCGTCTTGCCGTCGGGGCGGACATGGACGGTGGTGTCGGCGATGAAGACGGTGCGGCTGCGGGTGATGAACAGGTGCAGGCCGAACACCGGCTCGCTCGCCTTCGGGTCGATGACGCGGCGGATTTCCTCGTAGGCGACGCCGAAGCTGCGGGTCAGGCCGGTCACCATGGCGTGGGCGTCGCCCTGCGCCACCATGCAGGCGGCGAAGACGTTGCGGTCCTGGTTGACCATCCGCTGGCAGTCGCGCAGCAGGGCGCCCTTGCGCTGCAGGCGGCGGTACAGGTGGTCGGCATAGCGCCGGTTGGCGTCCGACAGGCGGGCGTTGTGGATCTCGAACTGGATGTGCGGCTGGCCCATCGCCGCCAGCTGTTCCTTGATGACCTCCTCGCGGCCGATCAGAACCGGGATGCCATACCCGTGAGCACGGAAGGCCATGGCGGCGCGGATCGTCCGCTCCTCCTCGCCCTCGGCGAAGACGACGCGGCGCGGGTTGGTCCGCACCTTCTCCAGGATCAGTTCCAGGCTGTCGGCGGTCGGGTCCAGGCGGGTGCGCAGGGAATGCTTGTAGCTGGTCAGGTCGAGGATCGGCTTGCGCGCCACGCCGCTTTCCATCGCCGCCTGGGCGACGGCGGCCGGCACGGTGACGATCAGGCGCGGATCGAAGGGCACCGGGATGATGTAGTCCGGGCCATAGCGCAGCCGGCGCCCGGAATAGGCGGCATCGACCTCGTCCGGCACATCCTCGCGCGCCAATGCTGCCAGCGCCTTGGCGGCGGCCACCTTCATCGCCTCGTTGATGGTGGTGGCGCGGACGTCCAGTGCGCCGCGGAACAGATAGGGGAAGCCCAGGACGTTGTTGACCTGGTTCGGATAGTCCGACCGCCCGGTCGCCACGATGGCGTCGCTGCGCACCGCCTTGACCTCTTCCGGGGTGATCTCCGGATCCGGATTGGCGAGAGCGAAGATGATCGGCTTGGCCGCCATCGACTTCACCATCTCCGGCGTCATGGCGCCCTTGGCCGACAGGCCGACGAACACGTCGGAGCCGGCCACCGCCTCTTCCAGCGTGCGCTTGTCGGTGTCGACGGCGAAGGACGACTTCCACTGGTTCATGCCGTTGGTGCGGCCGCGATAGACCACGCCCTTGGTGTCGCACAGGATGATGTTTTCACGTGAAACACCCATCGTGCAGAACAGCTCGGCGCAGGCGATGCCCGCCGCGCCGGCGCCGTTCACCACCATCTTGACCTCTTCGATCTTGCGGCCGGTGATGTCGCAGGCGTTGATCAGGCCGGCGGCGGCGATGATCGCGGTGCCATGCTGGTCGTCATGGAAGACCGGGATGTCCAGCAGCTCGCGCAGCCGCTCCTCGATGATGAAGCAGTCGGGGGCCTTGATGTCTTCCAGGTTGATGCCGCCGAAGCTGGGGCCGAGGAAGCGCACGCAGTTGACGAACTCGTCCACATCGCGGGTGTCGACCTCCAGGTCGATGCCATCGACGTCGGCGAAGCGCTTGAACAGCACCGCCTTGCCTTCCATCACCGGCTTGCCGGCGAGCGCGCCGAGGTCGCCCAGGCCCAGCACCGCCGTGCCGTTGGAGATGATGGCGACGATGTTGCCCTTGGCCGTGTAATCATAGGCGAGGGACGGATCCTCGGCGATGCGCAGGCAGGGCACGGCGACGCCGGGCGAATAGGCCAGCGCCAGATCGCGCTGGGTCGTCAGCGGCTTGGTCGGGGTGATTTCCAGCTTGCCGGGCCGGCCGCTGGAATGCAGCAGCAGGGCCTCTTCGTCGGTGACGCGCTTGGTGTCGGACATGGATGTCGTGTTCCTCAACGGAGTGCTGATGCCCGTCGGTCTTCGTTGTTGCCTTTTGTGCGGTGCGCTGCCGACGGTGGGGCCGCGATGGTATACGCCGCACGCGCAACTCGCCAAGTCTCCATTGCCCGCTTTTTGTACGAATCATGCATTTTTTTGACGATTGGCGACACATCCAGTTTGCTGCACGTCCTATCTGATCCGCTCGCCTTGCATGACCGTGGCCGTTGGGGAGGCCCGGCGCCGGCTGGTATCATGCGGTGCGGAACACAACCGACGCTCTAAGCCCCTCCCGGAGCCGCCATCTTGTCCCTGGACCCCAAATCTGCGGCCCCCAAATCTGCGGCTCCCACCGCGCTGACGCCGGACGAACGCCGCATCACGCTGGTGATTGCGGCGGTGCAGTTCATCAACATCCTCGATTTCATGATGGTGATGCCGCTCGGTCCCGACTTCGCCCGGGCGCTGGACATCCCGGCAGCGCACATCGGCTATATCGGCGGTAGCTATACCGCCGCCGCGGCCTTGGCCGGATTGATCGGCTCGATGCTGCTCGACCGGTTCGACCGCCGCCGGGCGCTCGCCGTCGCCATGGCCGGGCTGATCGTCTCGACCGCGCTGGGCGGGCTTGCCTGGGACTTCCACTCCTTGCTGGCGGCGCGCGTGCTGGCAGGCCTGTTCGGCGGCCCGGCCGTCGCGGTCGCCATCGCCACGGTGACCGATCAGGTGGCGCCGCAGCGGCGGGGGCAGGCGATGGGGGCCGTCATGTCGGCCTTCTCGTTGTCGGCCATCGCCGGGGTGCCGGTGGGGCTGGAGCTGGCGCTCTATGGCGGCTGGCGGCTGCCTTTCTTCGCGGTGGCCTTTGCCGGCCTGATCGTCGCCGTGGCCGCCATCGCCATCCTGCCGCCGCAGCGTGCGCATCTGGCCGCCGGTTCCGGTGCAGGGGTGAAGACGGGGGCCTGGGTGCGGATGACGGCGCTGCTGTCGCGCCGCAAGGTCTGGCTGGCCTATGCCACCGTGGCACTGGTGCAGGTCCAGCAATTCATGATCGTCCCCAACATCGCCGCCTATGTGCAGGGCAATCTGGGCTTCCCGCGCGACCATCTGAGTCTGGTCTACATGACCGGCGGCACGCTGAGCTTCTTCGCCGCGCGCTGGGCCGGGCGGCTGGTCGACCGCCATGGCTCCAGCGCCGTCACCTTCGCGGCGACGGTGGGGCTGAGCTTGGTGATCTTCTTCGCCTTCATCGGCTACCGGCCCTGGATGCCGGTGCTGGGCCTGTTCCCCTTCTTCATGACCTTCGTCGGCATCCGCATGGTCGCCAACGGCGCAGCCTTCTCCCGCGTGCCCGACCCGCAGGAGCGCGCCGGCTTCATGGCGCTGGTATCGGCGGTGCAGCATCTCAGCTCCGCCTTCGGCGCCTTCCTATCGGCCGAGATCCTGACGAACGGCACCGACGGCCGGCTGGAGCATGTGACGACCATGGCGACCATCTCCATCACCATCGGGCTTGCCGTGCCGCTGCTGACCCTGTGGCTGGAACGGGCGACGCGCGCGGCACCAATGCCGGCACCTGTACCGGTGATCGCCGACGCCGTGCTGGACGGGGGCGGGCAGAGCCGTTAGCTTGCCGCCGAACCGCAAACGACCTTCGGAATGATGCCCATGCGCCCCTCCGGCCGCGCCTTCGACCAACTGCGCACCGTCTCTCTCGAGCCCGGCTTCAGCCGCTATGCCGAGGGATCCTGCATGGTGCGCTTCGGCAACACGCATGTGCTGTGCACCGCCAGCGTCGACGAGACGGTACCGCGTTTCCTGAAGAACACCGGTCTCGGCTGGGTCACCGCCGAATACGGCATGCTGCCGCGTTCCACCCACAGCCGCACCGACCGTGAGGCGGCCAAGGGCAAGCAGTCAGGCCGTACCCAGGAGATCCAGCGCCTGATCGGCCGGGCGCTGCGCGCCGTCACCGACCGCTCGGCGATGGGCGAGAAGCAGATCAAGATCGACTGCGACGTCATCCAGGCCGACGGCGGCACCCGCACCGCCGCCATCACCGGCAGCTATGTCGCCCTGCATCTGGCCTTCCAGCATCTGATGCAGATCGGCGCGCTGAAGACCATGCCGCTGACCGATCAGGTCGCCGCCGTTTCCTGCGGCCTCTACCAGGGCAACGCCGTGCTGGACCTCGATTATGACGAGGATTCCAAGGCGCAGGCCGATGCCAACTTCGTCCTGACCGGCAAGGCCGGCATCGTCGAAATCCAGGGCACCGCCGAGGAAACCCCCTTCTCGGAGCCGCAGTTCATGGAGCTGCTGGCGCTCGCCCGCAAGGGCGTGAACGAGCTGGTGGCGTTGCAGAAGCAGGTCCTCGGCATCAAGTAAGCCGGCATCTGCCAGAGGTTCATCACCCAGAGGTCCGTTCCCATGTCCGCTCCCCGCCGCTTCACCGGCGACACCCTCGTCATCGCCAGCCACAACAAGGGCAAGGTGCGCGAGATCGCCGACCTGCTCGGCCCCTATGTCGCCACCTTCACCTCGGCCGGGGAGCTGGGCCTACCCGAACCGGAAGAGACCGGGACCACCTTCATCGCCAATGCGGAGCTGAAGGCGAAGGCCGCTGCGGCCGCCGGCCATGTGGCGCTCGCCGACGACAGCGGGCTGGTGGTGCCGGCGCTGAACGGCGATCCCGGCATCTATTCCGCCCGCTGGGCCGGCCCGACCAAGGACTTCGCCATGGCGATGCAGAAGGTCGAGGACGGGCTTGCCGGAAAGAGCGACCGCAGCGCCTATTTCGTCTGCGCCCTGTCGCTCGCCTGGCCGGACGGCCATGTCGAGACGGTGGAGGGCCGCTGCTACGGCACGCTGGTGTGGCCGCCGCGGGGGCCGCACGGCTTCGGCTATGACCCGATGTTCCTGCCGGATGGCCACGAGCTGACCTTCGGCGAGATGGATCCGGCCAAGAAACACGAGATGAGCCACCGTGCCGACGCCTTCCGCCAGCTGGTGGAGCGGTGTTTCCAGTGAGCGTGTCTGATCCCGGCTTCTCCGGCCCAGGTTTTGCCGTCTACGTTCACTGGCCCTTCTGCAAGTCGAAGTGTCCTTACTGCGATTTCAACAGCCATGTCCGCGAGCGGGTCGACCATGACCGCTGGCGGGCCGGGCTGCTGCGCGAACTGGACCATTACGCCGACCTGACCGCCGGCCGCACCGTCACCTCGATCTTCTTCGGCGGCGGCACCCCGTCGCTGATGGAACCGGCCACGGTCGGCGCCATCATCGACCGCGTCGCCCAACGCTGGCAGGTCGCCGACGGGTTGGAGGTGACGCTGGAGGCCAACCCGACCTCCGTCGAAGCCGACAAGTTCCGCGCCTTCCGCAGTGCCGGGATCAACCGGGTTTCGCTGGGCATCCAGGCGCTGGACGATGCCAGCCTGAAATTCCTCGGCCGCCAGCACAATGCGGCGGAGGCGACCGGCGCCATCGAACTGGCGGCGAAGACCTTCGACCGCTTTTCCTTCGACCTGATCTATGCCCGCCCCGGCCAGACGGTGGCGGCGTGGCAGGCGGAGCTGGCGCGCGCGCTGGACTACGCCGTCGGCCATCTCTCGGTCTATCAGCTGACGATCGAGGAGGGCACCGCCTTCTATCCGCTGCATGCCCGCGGCGAACTGGTGCTCCCCGACGACGAACTGGCCGGCGACCTCTATGAGGCGACGCAGAGCCAGCTTACGGCGGCTGGGCTGCCGGCCTACGAGATTTCCAACCATGCCCGACCCGGCGAGGAAAGCCGCCACAACCTGACCTATTGGCGCTATGGCGATTATGTCGGCATCGGTCCCGGTGCTCATGGCCGGCTGACTTTGCATGGCGAGAAGTTCGCCACCCGCGCCCATCGTGCCCCGGAAATCTGGCTGGAGCGGGTTGAGCGCGACGGCCATGGTGCCGCCGCCCCCGATCCCATCGACCGTGACGCCCGCGGCACCGAGCTGCTGATGATGGGGCTGCGGCTGAGCGAGGGGGTGCGCCTCGACCGTCTGCTTGAGGAAAGCGGCCGGACGCTGGAGGATTTCGTCGATCCGGCGGCGCTGTCTCGCCTGATCGACGGCGGTTTCCTGACCCGCAATGCCGACCGTCTGGTTGCGACATCGGAGGGGCTACAGCGTCTGAACGCGGTGCTCAGCGCAATTCTGGCGTAAGATCCCGTGTCTTCAATGGGGAAAGGGCAGGGGATGCTCATCAGTCTGATCGTCGCCGCCGCGACGAATGACGTGATCGGCCGTGACGGCGGTCTTCCCTGGCATCTTCCCAGCGATCTGCGCCGGTTCAGGGAACTGACGATGGGCAAGCCGATCCTGATGGGTCGGAAGACCTGGGAGTCCCTGCCGCGCCGCCCACTTCCCGGCCGCGACAATCTGGTGGTGAGCCATAAGGGCTTGGTCGGCGAGCATGACGGCGCCCGCTGGTTCACCGGCCTCGGAGCGGCGGTGTCCTGGGCACAAGGCGCCGGCGCGGCCGAACTGTGCGTCATTGGCGGTGCCGCCCTGTTCCGCGAGACGCTGCCGATCGCCCATCGCCTGCACCTGACCCGCATCGAAAGTGCGGTGGAGGGCGACACGCTGATGCCGCCCATCGGCGCGGAATGGGCCGAGGTGTGGTCGAGCGCGCCCATGGAAGAGAATGGGCTGTTCTATCGCTACATCGACTTCGAGAAGGTGCGCGGGTAGGGGGCGAGCGCCCCCGTATACCCGTTACTCTTCGCCGCCCAGCCGGTGCAGAACGTCGTCCAACTGGTCGAGCGTCTGGTAATGGATGGTGATCGTCCCGCGCTGTCCCTGCGGGTTGATCGCCACCTTCAACCCAATGCGGGCGGAGATCTCCTCCTCCAGATTGATCAGGTCGACGTCCTTCATCGCCGGGGTGGATCCGGCTCCACCGCTTGCGGCCTTGCCCTTCTTCGCCTTCGGCTGGTCGCCGCGCATCAGGTCTTCGGTCTGGCGGACATTCAGGCCGCGCGTCACCACCTCGCGGGCGACGGCGGCCGGATCCGGGGCGGTCAGCAAGGCGCGGGCATGGCCGGCGGTCAATGCGCCGTCCTGGACCATCGACTTGACCGGCTCCGGCAGGGCCAGCAGGCGCATCATGTTGGCGACATGGCTGCGGCTTTTGCCGACGGCGCGGGCCAGATCCTCCTGCGTGTGCTCGAACTCCTCCATCAGGCGGCGATAGCCCTCCGCCTCTTCCAGCGGGGTCAGATCCTGGCGCTGGATGTTCTCGATCAGCGCGATTTCCAGCGCCTCGCGGTCGCTGAGATCGCGGATGACGACCGGGACCTCGTGCAGGCCGGCGATCTGCGCGGCACGCCAGCGGCGCTCGCCGGCGATCAGCTCGTAGGAGTTCGCGTCCTCGCCATCGCGGCGGACGAGCAGGGGCTGCAGGATGCCCTTGTCGCGGATCGAGTCGACGAGGCCCTGGATCGCCTCTTCGTCGAACTTCCGCCGCGGCTGGTACTTGCCGGGGTGCACGAACTCGATCGGCACCTGCTTGGACTGCCGCACCTTGTCGAGTGCCGAGTAATCCTCGGTCGCCTCGCCGAACAGGGCGGAAAGGCCGCGGCCCAGGCTGGCGCGGCGGGCGCCCCCTTGCTTGGTGTCGTCGATCATGCGGTCAGTCTCTTCTCACGGCGCAGCACCTCGCCCGCCAGATGGATGTAGGCCTGGGATCCGGGGCAGCGCATGTCGTAGATCAGCACCGGCTTGCCGTGCGACGGCGCTTCCGAGACCTTGACGTTGCGCGGAATCACGGTGTCGTACACCTTCTCCCCGAAAAAGCCGCGGACGTCCGCCGCAACCATGTCCGACAGGTTGTTGCGCTTGTCGAACATCGTCAGCACGACGCCATGGATGTCCAGGTTCGGGTTGAAAGCGCGCTTCACCCGCTCGATGGTGCGGACCAGATGGCTGAGACCCTCCAGCGCGTAGAACTCGCACTGCAGGGGAACCATCACCGCATGCGACGCGACCAGCGCGTTCAGCGTCAGTAGACCCAGCGCAGGCGGGCAGTCGATCAGGACATAGTCGTATTCGAGCGCGCTGTTGGCGACCGCTTCGCGCAGGCGGAACTCGCGGCGCTCGGCGCCGACCAGCTCGATCTCCGCACCCGACAGATCGACCGACGAGGTGATGATCGACAGGTTCGGCACGGAGGAGGGGGTGGCCGCCTGCTCCAGCGAAACGTCGTCGAACAGCACGTCATAGATGCCGACGCGGCGGTCCGAGCGGGGAATGCCGAGACCGGTGGACGCGTTGCCCTGCGGGTCGAGGTCGATCACCAGCACCCGCTTGCCGATGACGGCGAGCGCGGTGGCGAGGTTGATCGTCGTCGTGGTCTTGCCCACGCCGCCCTTCTGGTTGGCAATCGCAACCACTCGGGCAAGGGGACGGGTGACGGCAGACATGGCAGCCTCTCGGGAGTCCGGTTGGCGGGAAGAAGGCGGGGAAACTGTGTCAGGCACGGTCTTCACGCACGCTCAAGATGACTCACGCGCAGGATGGTTCCGCTCGGATCGGTGCGGCTGTCAAATCGCTCCGTCCGCAGTCTCCAATATTGCGTGGTGGCGGTCAATTCGTCGTCCAGCGCGGCGCCCTTCAGGAACAGGCATTGACCGCGCGATCCGATGAAGGGGTGAGCCCAGGCGAAGAGATCGGTCAGCGGCGCCAACGCGCGGGCGGTGACCACATCGGCCTCGATGCCGGTGACGGTCTCGATCCGTTTGGTGTGGACGGTGACCGGCGCCTCGCAGACGCGGGCGACCTCTCGGAGGAAGGCGCATTTGCGCACGTCGCTCTCGATCAGATGCACCTGCGGCACGCCGAGGATGGCGAGCACCAGACCGGGAAAGCCGGCGCCGCTGCCGAGATCGACCAGCACCCCCGTCCCCTCCGGCAACAGCGGGTAGAGCTGCGCGGAGTCGAGGAAATGGCGCCTCCACGCGTCGGGCAGGGTGGAGGGGCCGACCAGATTGATCTTCGGCTGCCACTTGCGCAGCAACCCGTCATAGGCGATCAGCCGATCGAGCGTTTCACGTGAAACACCCATGGCCTCCTGGAATGCAACCGCGTCGAACCCGCTCATTCGGCGGCCACCCCGGACGAGACCACATCACGGCGCTTCACATGGCGGAGCAGGGCGACCAGCGCCGCCGGGGTCATGCCGGGAATGCGGGCCGCCGCCCCCAGAGTTGCTGGGCGCGACTGGCGCAGCTTCTGACGGATTTCCGCGGACAGGCTGCCGATGCCGTCGACATCGAGATCGTCGGGCAGGGCGAGGGACTCGTCCTTGCGGAAGGCCCGGATGTCGGCCTCCTGACGCCCAAGATAGCCGGCATACTTGCCGTCGATCTCCAACTGCTCAGCGATCTCCGGCGCGATCTCGCCCAACTCCGGCCACAGGCGGGCGAGGGCGGCGAGGTCGATGTCCGGGTATCGCAGCAGGTTGGCGGCACTGCGGCGCACGCCGTCCTGGTTCACCGCGACACCCTGGCGGGAGAGTTCGGCCGGCGTCGCCTGCAGCGAAGCGACCAGCGTACGACCGGCCGACAGCGCGGCGCTCTTGGCGGCGAACACATCGCGACGTTCGGAACCGACGCAACCGATGGCGACACCCTTGTCGGTCAGCCGCTGGTCGGCATTGTCGGCGCGCAGCAGCAGCCGGTATTCGGCGCGCGAGGTGAACATGCGGTAAGGCTCGTTGGTGCCCCGGCCGATCAGGTCGTCGATCAGCACGCCAATATAGGCGTCGGCGCGGTCGAGCACGAAGCCCTCGCGATTGCCGCTCGCCGCCAGCGCGGCGTTGATGCCGGCCATCAGGCCCTGGGCCGCCGCCTCTTCATAGCCGGTGGTGCCGTTGATCTGGCCGGCCAGGAACAGGCGCGGCGCCCGCCGGGTCTCCAGCGTCGGCTTCAGCTCGCGCGGGTCGACATAGTCGTATTCGATGGCGTAGCCGGGGCGGATCATCACCACCTTCTCCAGCCCCGGCATGCTGGCGAGGATGCCGAGCTGCACGTCGCGGGGCAGGGAGGTCGAGATGCCGTTCGGGTAGACAGTGGGATCGTCCAGCCCTTCCGGTTCGAGGAAGATCTGATGCTTCTCCTTCTCGGCGAAGCGGACGACCTTGTCCTCGATCGATGGGCAATAGCGCGGGCCGGTGCCGGTGATCTGGCCGGAATACATTGGCGCGCGATGCAGGTTGGCGCGGATCAGCGCGTGCGCTTCCGGCGTCGTCCAAGTGATCGCGCAGTCGATCTGCGGCGTATCGATCCGCTTCGTCATATAAGAGAAGGGCGGGGGCGGCATATCGCCCGGCTGCTTCTCCAGCACATCCCAATCGATGGTGCGGCCGTCGAGGCGCGGCGGCGTACCGGTCTTAAGACGGCCGAGCGGGAAGCCGAGACGGGCCAGCGTGTCGGACAAGCCGATGGACGGCGCCTCGCCGACGCGGCCGGCGGGGGTGCGTTCTTCGCCGATGTGGATCAGGCCGCGCAGGAAGGTGCCGGTGGTCAGCACCACGGCACCGGCGCGGATGGACTCGCCGGACCCGGTGACGACACCGGTGATGCGATGGTCAGCGTCGACGATCAGGTCCTCGGCGCCGCCGGCTTCGATGAACAGATTTTCCTGTTCGGCCAGCAGCGACTGCATCGCCTGCCGATAGAGCTTGCGGTCGGCCTGGGCGCGCGGGCCACGAACGGCGGGACCCTTGCTGCGGTTCAGGATGCGGAATTGGATGCCGCCGCGGTCGATGGCCTTCGCCATCACGCCGTCCAGCGCATCGATTTCCCGCACCAGATGACCCTTGGCGAGACCGCCAATGGCGGGGTTGCAGGACATCTCGCCAATGGTTTCGACCTTGTGGGTCAGCAGGAGCGTGCGCGCACCCATGCGCGCTGCCGCCGCAGCCGCCTCACAGCCGGCGTGACCGCCGCCGACAACGATGACATCAAAGTTCCGCATGCGCGGGACCATAGCGGAATGGCCGCGCGGATCCAAGAGGGAGGCAGGGAGGCGGGGCAGGGACAAGTGAGGCGTATCAGCGCTGTTTCACGTGAAACACGCCCTCACTTGCCGCCATCACTTCCCGATGCAGAAGTCGCGGAAGATCACATCCAGGAGATCCTCCACATCGACCCGCCCGGTGATGCGCCCCAATGCCCGGCTGGCGAGACGCACATCCTCCGCCGCCAGTTCGGGCAGCGGGGCATTCAGCGCCCGCAGCAACGACTCCCGGCATTCGGTCAGCGCGGCACGGTGACGGGCGCGGGTCAGGGACGGCGCGCTGCCGATGGCGAGCCGGTCGGCACTGAATGCGGTCAGCTTTTCCTCCAACGCCTTCAGACCGGCGCCGGTGTGGGCGGAGACCAGGATCGGGGACAGGTCCGGCCGCAGGTCTCTGCCCGTCGCAAGGTCCGTCTTGTTGAACACCACCACTGTGTCGGCATCGATCAGGCCCAGCGTCGCCGGGTCGAGATCGGGCAGGGTGGTGGCATCGAATACAGCAACCTTCACGTCGGCACGCGCCGCCCGGTCGCGGGCACGGCGAATGCCTTCCTCTTCGACTTCGTCGGCGGCGGCCTCGCGCAGGCCAGCGGTGTCGGCCAGCACGACCGGATAGCCGCCGAGGTCGAGATGCACCTCGATGATGTCGCGGGTGGTTCCGGCGCGGGCGGAGACGATGGCAGCGTCCCGGCGGGCGAGCGCATTCAGCAGGCTCGACTTGCCGGCATTCGGCGCGCCGACGATGGCGATGTGCAGCCCTTCGCGGAGGCGCTCACCGCGGCCACCGTCATTGAGATGCGTTGCGATCTCGTCGGCCAATCCGATGATGACCAAACGGACGGCATCGGTGACACCGCCGGGCAGATCATCCTCGGCGAAGTCGATGTCGGCCTCGATGTGGGCGAGGGCGCGGGTCAGCCGGTCCCGCCAGCCGTCGTAGAGTTTGCCAAGCGCACCCTCCATCTGCCGCAACGCCTGTCGGCGCTGGGCGGTGGTCTCGGCATCGATCAGGTCGGCGACCGCTTCGGCCTCCGTCAAATCGAGCTTGCCGTTCTCGAAGGCGCGGCGGGTGAACTCGCCGGGTTCGGCCAGCCGCAGACCGGGCAAGGTGGCAAGCGCCTCGATCACGCCGGTGACGACGGCGCGGCCACCATGCAGATGCAACTCCACCACGTCCTCGCCGGTGAAGCTGGCTGGAGCGGTGAAGCGCAGGACCAGCGCATCGTCCAGCGCGTCGCCGGTGCGTGGATCGCGCAGCTTGGTCAGCACGGCGCGGCGAGGCGCGGGCAGAACGCGGCCGGTCAGCGCCGAGAGGGCGGATCCGGCTTCGGGTCCCGAAATGCGAACCACCGCCACACCGGATCGGCCGGGGGCGGTGGCGAGAGCGTAGATGGTGGTCGTGAACATCGGGGATGGATCAGCCGCGCTGCTCTGGCCGCAGTTCCCGCTGCTCCGGCGTCAGCATCAGGCGCTCGACGCGGCGGCCTTCGACCAGGTGGGTCTGCAAGATTTCATCGACGTCGCCGGTGCTGTGATAGGTGTACCAGACGCCTTCCGGATAGATCACCAGCGTCGGACCCAGTTCGCAGCGGTCGAGGCAGCCGGCGGAATTGATCCGCACCTTGCCGTCGAAGCCGAGTTCGCGGGCACGGGCCTTCATATAGTCGCGCAGCTTCTCCGACCCGTGGGCGGCGCAGGACCCGCGCTTGTGCCCGTCGGGACGGCGGTTGGTGCAGCAGAAGACATGGGCTTCAAAGTAGGGCTTCTGTTCGGTCACTTTCTTCCTTCCTGGCCCAGGGCCGAGGCCATCTGGGACCAAAACATCTTCTGCATCTGCTCCATGCCTTGGATGCCGGCGGGAAGCCAGGTCTTCAGCATGGTCTCCGGGTCCATGGCCTGGAGATTGGAGCGCATCCGCTCCTGGATCTCCTGCATCATGGCATCCTGCATCGGCTTCACGTCAGGCAGGCCCAGGAAGTGCCGGGCTTCGTCCGGGGTGCAGTCGATGTCGACGGTGATTTTCATGGGACCCCCTCCAGACCGGGAACCGGGCGCCGGATCCGGCACCGGTCCAGGCATTGGCCGCGTTGATTTTGGGGTTGAGCGCCACAGCGGCTCATGCCCCACTATACAGATAGGATGCACTGGCGCAACGCCACCCCGGCGCCACCTATTGTCTAACGACACACCAACAGATCGGACACCGCCATGCCCGCCACTCCGTTGGGCGCGAACCTGCTAGGCCGGGAGACGAGCCCCTATCTGCTGCAGCACAAGGACAACCCGGTCCACTGGATGCCCTGGGGGCCGGAGGCCTTCGCCCGCGCCAAGGCGGAGAACAAGCCGGTGCTGCTGTCGGTCGGCTATGCCGCCTGCCACTGGTGCCACGTGATGGCGCATGAGAGCTTCGAGAATCCCGAGATCGCCGGGCTGATGAACGAGCTGTTCATCAACATCAAGGTGGACCGGGAGGAGCGGCCGGATCTCGACACCATCTATCAGTCGGCACTGGCGCTGCTGGGACAGCAGGGCGGTTGGCCGCTGACCATGTTCCTGACGCCGGATGCAGAGCCCTTCTGGGGCGGCACCTATTTCCCGCCGGCGCCGCGCTATGGCCGGGCGGGCTTCCCCGACGTGCTACGCGGCATCGCCGGCACCTATACCCAGGAGCCGGACAAGGTCGGCAAAAATGTCGACGCGCTGAAATCGGCGCTTGCCGGGATGGGAGAGAACCGGTCGGCCGGCGCCGTCGATGCCGGGGTGCTGGATCAGGTGGCGCAACGGCTGTTGCGGGAGGTCGACCCGATCCACGGCGGCATCGGCAACGCGCCGAAATTCCCGCAGGTGCCGCTGTTCGAACTGCTGTGGCGGGCGTGGCAGCGCACGGGACGCGAGCCGTTCCGCGAGGCGGTGACCCACACGCTGGCCAACATGGCGCAGGGCGGCATCTATGACCATCTCGGCGGCGGCTTCGCCCGCTATTCGGTCGATGAACGCTGGCTGGTGCCGCATTTCGAGAAGATGCTCTACGACAATGCGGAGCTGCTCGACCTGATGACGCTGGTCTGGCAGGAGACGCGCGATCCTCTGCTGGAAACCCGCATCCGCGAGACGGTCGGCTGGCTGCTGCGCGAGATGATCGCCGACGGCGGCGGCTTCGCCGCGACGCTGGACGCCGACAGCGAGGGTGAAGAGGGACTCTTCTATATATGGCAGGAGCATGAGGTCGACCGGCTGCTCGGTCCCGCCCTCGGCGACAACGGGCTGGCGACGTTTAAACGCGTTTACGAGGTGCTGCCCCAGGGCAATTGGGAGGGCGTCACCATCCTGAACCGGCTGGGCGGCTTGGCACTGGCCGACGATGCCACCGAGACGACGCTCGCCAAGGGCCGGGAAATTCTGCTGCGGGCACGGGCCAAGCGGGTGCGGCCGGGCTGGGACGACAAGGTGCTGGCCGACTGGAACGGACTGATGATCGCGGCGCTGACCCATGCCGCCCTGGCTCTGGACGAGCCGGAGTGGCTGGACGCCGCCGGCCGCGCCTTCGCCTTCGTCCGCGACCGGATGGATACCGCCGGGCGGCTCTGCCACAGCTGGCGGCACGGGCAGGGCAAGCATGCGGGGATGCTCGACGATTATGCCCACATGGCGCGCGCCGCCCTGGCCCTGCACGAGGCGACCGGGGATCCGGCGGCGCTCGATCAGGCGAAGATTTGGGTGGCGACGCTCGACGCCCATTTCTGGGACGGCGCCAGCGGCGGCTATTTCTTCACCGCCGACGATGCCGAGGGGCTGATCGTCCGCACCAAGAGCGTCTACGACAACGCCACGCCCAGCGGCAACGGCACCATGCTGGCGGTGCTGACCACGCTGTTCCAGCGCACCGGCGAGGATGCCTATCGCGAACGGGCAGAGGCGCTCGCCGCCGCCTTCTCTGGCGAGCTGACCCGCAACTTCTTCCCGCTGCCGACCTTCCTGAACGCGGTGGAGCTGATGACGGCGCCGCTGCAGATCGTCATCGTCGGACCGCCGAAAGCGGCGGAGACGGAAGCGTTGCGCCGCACCGTGCTGGACCGCTCGCTGCCCAACCGCATCCTGACCGTGCTCCCACCGGAGGCGGATCTGCCCGCCAATCATCCGGCGCAAGGGAAGGGGATGCGTGACGCGGCGGCGACCGCCTATGTCTGCCGCGGCATGACCTGTTCAGCCCCGGTGACGGCGACGGCGGATCTGGCGGCACTTCTGGCAACGAAAAGCTGACTTCCACGGGAGGAAACCATGGCGCGTCTTTCCATCGACAGTCCGCTGGGGCCCCTGATGCTGAGCGGGGACGGATCCGCCCTGACCTCGGTCGGCTGGGGCCGCTTCGACCATGACGAACCGGACGCGGTTCTGACCGAGACCGCGCGCCAGCTGGAGGCTTATTTCACGGGACGGCTCCAGCGCTTCGACCTGCCGCTGAAGCCGGGAGGCACCGCCTTCCGGCGCAGCGTCTGGGATGCGATGCTGGCGATCCCCTATGGCGGCACCGCGACTTATGGCGGGATGGCGAAGATGCTGGGCAGCGCGCCGCGCGCGGTCGGCGGGGCCTGCGGCGCAAATCCGATCCCCATCATCATTCCCTGCCATCGGGTGTTGGCCAGCGGCGGGGCGCCCGGCGGCTATTCCGGCCATGGCGGGCTGGACACCAAGGCGTGGCTGCTGGCGCTGGAACGCCGACATGCCGGCGTGGGGCAGGGCAACGGCGCGGCGGCAGAGCAGTTCGCGCTGCTCTGAGACGCCTGAGAACTCAAAAAGAAGGGAAACCAAACCACCATGGTTCATGCAATCCGCATCCACGAACACGGCGGGCCGGAGGTTCTGCGCTGGGACGAGATCGAGGTGGGAGAGCCCGGTCCCGGTCAGGTGCGCATCCGCCAGACCGCCGTCGGGCTGAACTACATCGACACCTATCACCGCTCCGGCGCCTATAAGCTGCCGGATCTGCCGGCGGTGATCGGTATGGCGGGCACCGGCGAGGTCGAAGCGCTGGGTCCGGACGTCACCACGCTGAAGGTCGGCGACCGCGTCGGCTACGCCATGTCGATCGGTGCCTATGCAGAGAGCCGGCTGATTGCCGCCGACCGGCTGGTGCCGCTGCCGAGCTGGCTCGACGAGCAGGCGACCGCCGCCACGCTGCTACAGGGGCTGACCGCGCAGTATCTGCTGCGCAGCACCTATGTGGTCCAGCCCGGCGACACCATCCTGGTCCAGGCTGCTGCCGGCGGGGTGGGGCTGCTGCTGTGTTCCTGGGCGCGTCATCTCGGCGCCACCGTGATCGGCACCGTCGGGTCGGAGGAGAAGGCCGAACTGGCGAAGGCCCATGGCTGCCACCACACCATCGACTACACCCGCGAGGATTTCGTCGCCCGGGTGAAGGACCTGACGGACGGGCAGGGCGTGCCGGTGGTCTATGACGGCGTCGGCAAGACGACCTTCCTGAAAGGGCTGGATTGCCTGCGGCCGCGCGGTCTGATGGTGCTGTTCGGCGCCGCCTCAGGCGCGCCGGCGCCGCTGGATCTGGGGCTGCTGGCGGCGAAGGGGTCGCTCTATGTGACGCGGCCGACGCTGGCGACCTACACCGCCAAGCGGGAGGATTTGATGGCGTCTGCCGCCGATCTGTTCGACGCGGTGAAGAATGGCGGGGTGACCTTCACGGTCAACCAGCGCTTCGCGCTGAAGGAGACGGCGGAGGCACATCGGGCGCTCGAGGCGCGGGCGACGACGGGGTCGACGGTGCTGGTGCCATAAGAAGTTGCATCGGGGGGTGGGGTACCCCGCCCCCTTTACTCCACCGCCCAGAGCGGGTTCTTGATCTTCTTCAGCATCTCCGCATGCGCCGCGGCCTCTTCGTCGCTGACGGCGAAGACGCGGGCTTCGCGGAAGGGGCGGTCGATGCGGACCGGGCCGGTGGGGCCGCTCTTCGATGCGGGACCACCGGCGAAGGAGAGGCCGGTCTGCCGGCCGCCCAACAGCTCCAGATAAACCTCGGCCAGCAGCTGGGCGTCGAGCAGCGCGCCGTGCAGGGTGCGGTTGGAGTTGTCGACGCCGAAGCGCTTGCACAGCGCGTCCAGGGTGGCGGGCGAGCCGGGGAACTTCTGCCGGGCCATCAGCAGCGTGTCGATGGCGCGATCCTTCGGCATCACCGGATAGCCGGCGATCTTCAGCTCCCAATTCAGGAAGTGCATGTCGAAGGCGGCGTTGTGGATCACCAGCGGGGAGTCACCGATGAAGGCGACGAAATCCGCGGCGACGTCGTTGAACAGCGGCTTGTCGGCCAGGAATTCCGAACTCAGCCCATGGACCGCGAAGGCCTCCGGCGGCATGTCGCGTTCGGGATTGAGATAGACGTGGAAACGTTCGCCGGTGGCGAGATGGTTGACCAGCTCGATGCAGCCGATCTCGACCAGCCGGTGACCCTCCTCCGGCTTGAAGCCCGTGGTTTCGGTGTCGAGAACGATTTCACGCATGATGGATCTGCCCTGGTTGATAGCCGCGCGGCGGCCAGTGCCTGCTCGGCCGCCGTATCACGTCACGCACAATGCCTTGAAGTGCCCGCCGCGTCACCAGCCGACCGGCCCCGGTCGGCACGACATAATCGGCGCGGCGGCGCTTCTCCGCATCCGGCATCTGGCGAGCGAGGATGCCGGCGAACTTCTCCGCCGTCATGCCCGGCCGGGCCAGCACGCGGGCGCGCTGGACGGCAAAGGGGGCGGAGACCACGATGGTGGCGTCGACCCGCCGCTCGCCATGGGTCTCGAACAGCAAGGGGATGTCCAGGACGGCGATCTTCGCCCCCCGCCGCGCGGCACGGGCGAGGAAGTCGCGCTGCGCCGCCTGGACCATCGGATGCAGGATCGCTTCCAGCCGCTTCAGCGCATCCGGATCGCGGAACACCGCCGCCCCCAGCGCCGGCCGGCTGACCGCGCCGTCGACCACCACGCCGGGGAAGGCGGCGTCGATGGCCGGCACCGCCCGGCCGCCGCGGCCGAGCAACCCGTGCACAACCGCGTCGGAATCGCAGACCGGGGCGCCCATCGCCTGCAGCATCCGGGCGGCGGTGCTTTTGCCCATGCCGATGGAGCCGGTCAGGCCCAGCACGATCATGACCCGAGCCTCAGCCTTCCAGGACGAAGCGGGTCAGGTCCGGGGTCACCTGCGGCTCGACGCCGAACCAAGCCTTGAAGCCGGGGCGGGCCTGATGCAGCAGCATGCCGATGCCGCCGGCCACCGGGTTGCCGCGCATCCTGGCCTCGGCCAACAGCGGGGTTTCCAGCGGCACATAGACGATGTCGTTGACGACGGCCGAGACGGGCAGGGCGCGCAAGGACAGGTCCAGCGCCGGCTGCCCCGCCATGCCCTGGGTGGTGGTGTTGACCAGCAGCGCGGCTCCGTCGAGCGCGGTTTCACGTGAAACCCAATCGACCACCGTCACGCCGCTGTGCAATCCAGCAGCGGCCAGATCCGCCGCCAGTTCCTCGGCGCGGGCGCGGGTGCGGTTGACCAGACGGACCTCCGGTGCACCGGCGTCGAGCAGCGCGACCACCACGGCGCGCGCGGCACCACCGGCGCCGATCACCACCGCCGGCCCACGCTCCGCCGTCCAGCCTGGCTGTTCGGCGCGCAGATTCTCGATGAAGCCGAAGCCGTCGGTGTTGCCGCCTTCCAGCGCGCCATCCTCGGCCACCACGATGGTGTTGACCGCACCCATGCGCCGGGCGGTCTCGTCCAGCCGGTCGACGGTGCGGAAGGCGATCTCCTTGTGCGGGACGGTGACGTTGCAGCCACGAAAACCCAAAGCGGGCAGGGCACGGATTGCCTGTTCGGCGCGCTCGGGCGCCACCGCCAGCGGCACATAGGCGCCGTCGATCCCATACTGCCGCAGCCAGAATCCATGAAGCCGGGGCGACCGCGAATGGCTGATCGGCCAGCCCATCACCCCGGCGATCCTGGCCTTGCCGCTGATAAAGTGACCCGCCGTCATTCCCTGCCCACTCCATGCACGCGCAGAAAGCCGAGCAACGGCAAAAGCGGCAGCCCGAGGATGGTGAAGAAGTCGCCCTCGACCCGATGGAACAGCTGCGCCCCCAGCCCTTCCAGCTGATAGGCGCCGACGGAGTGCAGCACGTCGTCGCCGACGCGATCGAGATAGTCGTCGAGGAAGGCTTCGCTGAAGTTGCGCATGGTCAGGCGGGCGCTGTCGATCTGGTGCCACATCCGCTCGCCGTCGCGCACCACCACGGCGCAGCTGACCAGCCGGTGGGTCTTGCCGCGCAGGTCGAGCAGCTGGGCGCGCGCCGCGGCACGGTCGGCCGGCTTGTCGAACCAGCGTCCCTCGCATTCCAGCATCTGGTCGGCGCCGACCACCAGCGCGCCGGGGTGGCGGCGGGTGATGCGCTGGGCCTTCAGCTCGGCCAGGGCCTCGGCGACGATGTCGGCGGAAACGCCCTCGGCGCGGCCGGCGGCCTTCACCTCGTCCTCGTCGACCAGCGGCTTGTCAAGGACGGCACTGACGCCGGCCTGCTCCAGCATCACCGCCCGCGTGCGCGAGCCGGACGCCAGGACGAGCTTGGGTGCCATGCTCACGTCTTCTTTCCCTCCGGGCTGAAGTTGCCGCTCTGGCGGCGGGCGAGCAGCATCATGATCTCGGCCGCGGTCTCTTCGATGGAGCGGCGGGACACGTCGATCACCGGCCAGCCGCGGCGGCTGAACAGGCGGCGCGCCTCCTGCACCTCGGCACGGACCAACTCCGGATCGGCGTAGCTGGAGCCTTCGCCCTGGTTCAGCAGCTTCAGCCGGTTGCGGCGGATCTGCACCAGACGGTCGGGGTCCTTGGTCAGCCCGACGATCAGCGGCCGGGTCAGCAGGTCCAGCTCGGCCGGCAGCGGGCTGCCCGGCACCAGCGGGATATTGGCCGCCTTGATGCCGCGGTTGGCCAGATAGATACAGGTCGGCGTCTTGGAGCTGCGCGAGACGCCGATCAGCACCACGTCGGCCTCGTGCAGGTCCCAGTTCGATTGGCCATCGTCATGGGACAGGGCGAAGTCGACCGCGTCGATGCGGCTGAAATACTCGGCGTCCAGCACATGCTGGCGGCCGGGCTGGCGCTGCGATTCCACGCCCAGGAAGGCGGCGAGCGCGTTGATCAGCGGATCGAGCACGGGGATGCAGGGCACCTGCATCTCGCGGCAGAAATCCTGGAGCCGGCGGCGCAGCGTCTCGTCGACGAGCGTGAACATCACCAGCCCGTGGTTGTCCCGGATCCCCTCCAGCACGAGGTCGAGCTGGCGGTCGGTCCGCACCAGATTCCAGAAATGCTCGATGGGACGCACGTCGTCGAACTGGATGACGCAGGCGCGCGCCACGCTGTTGATGGTCTCGCCCGTCGCATCGGACACGAGATGTAGGTGGAACTCTTTCATCCGTCCCCAACATTCTGTGGAGAACCCGGCCCAGATCTGTGGACAACCGGATCCGCCTTCGTTTCGTCCCGACCGGGGGACTCCTCCTCCCCGATACGGCCAAGCGCGGAACAACTCCGCCGACCGCTTCGGAAGCTGGGAAGATCCGGCCCCGTCCGCCCTGTTATCCACGGGACTCCCGTTCGTACAGCTATAGCATTTCCGCCGTTTCCGGCGGTAGTGCTCCGAATCGTCCACAGATCCGCGCACATGACCGCACAAGCCCCCGGATCTGTGGATAGATTCTCGCCTCATGGGGATCACCGTTATCCACAGGCATCCACCTCATCCTCTTCCTTTCTCCCTTTAAAAAATATAGTGAAGAAGAGGGGATAAACCCGTCCCGGAATCCGGCGCGGAATCGGCGCTGGAATCGCAGGGATTCAGATTCGCACATCCCAGATTCGCAAAGCCAAGGAACGCACCGTCTTGTCCGCCACCAGCTACGACGTCCAGAATCAGGCATCAATGCCTGCCCTGAAGCCGATGCTCGCCGCCCTGGCGGGAGAGGTGCGGACGCGTCCGCCCTTCTGGCTGATGCGTCAGGCCGGACGCTATCTGCCGGAATATCGCGAGCTGCGGGCTAAGGCAGGCAGCTTCCTCGACCTCTGCTACAATCCCGACTTCGCGGTCGAGGTGACCCTGCAGCCGCTGCGCCGCTACGGCATGGACGCGGCGATTCTGTTCTCCGACATCCTGGTGGTGCCGCATGCCCTGGGGCAGCCGCTGGCCTATCTGGAAGGGGAGGGGCCGAAGCTGGATCCGGTCCGTAATGTGGAGGACCTGAAGCGCCTGTCGCGCGACCGCTTCCACGAGACGCTGGCGCCGGTCTACGAGACGGTGCGCCGGCTCTCCACCGCGATTCCGGATGGGACGACGCTGATCGGCTTTGCGGGGGCTCCCTGGACCATCGCCTGCTACATGGTCGAAGGGGCGGGCTCCAAGGAGTATGCGCACGTCAAGCGCTGGGCCTATGGCGACCCGGCGGGATTCGGCCAGCTGATCGACCTGATCGTCGAGGTGACCGCCGACTATCTCTGCCGCCAGATCGAGGCGGGAGCCGAGGTGGTGCAGCTGTTCGACAGCTGGGCCGGCGTGCTGCCGGTGGCCGAGTTCCGCCGCTGGGTGATCGAGCCGACGCGGCGGATCGTCGCACTGGTGAAGGCGAAGCACCCGAACACGCCGGTGATCGGCTTCCCGCGCGGCGCCGGTCATGCTTATGAGGAATATGTCGCCGGGTCCGGGGTGGATGCCGTCGGGCTCGATACCGCCGTCCCGCCGGTGTGGGCGGCGCAGAACCTCCAGACGCGGCTGCCGGTGCAGGGCAACCTCGACCCGATCATGCTGGCGGCCGGCGGCAAGGCGCTGGAGACGGCGACGCACGACATCCTGGAGGCCTTGGCCGGCGGCCCCTTCGTGTTCAACCTGGGCCATGGCGTCATCCAGTCGACCCCGCCGCAGCATGTGGCCGACCTGACCCGCATCCTGCGGGAGTGGCCGGGGCGCGGCTGAGCGCTTTTCCGGCGGACCGGCGCTAAGGGGCTGAAAAAGCGACGGAGGGGGTCTGGACAGAGCGACGGCGACGCTCCAGTTTAGCGGGCACCATGAGCCAGCACTTCTCCCAGACCTCCGCCTCGACCACTGCAACGCCCGGCAACCCGACTCCCAATGGCCAGCCGCGGCGTGTCGCCGTCGTGCTGTTCAACCTCGGCGGTCCGGACGCGCCGGAGGCGGTGAGGCCCTTCCTGTTCAACCTGTTCGCGGATCCGGCCATCATCCGGCTGCCGAACCCGTTCCGCTTCCTGATCGCCAGCCTTATCAGCGGACGCCGGGCCAAGCCGGCCACCGAGATCTACGCCCAGATCGGCGGCAAGTCGCCGCTGCTGGAGAACACGCTAAGTCAGGCGGCGGCACTGGAGAGCGCTCTGGGGGCGGATCCGGCGACGGCCGGCGCGGAGACCAAGGTCTTTATCGCCATGCGCTACTGGCACCCGATGAGCGCCGAGACGGCCGCCCGGGTGAAGGCCTACGACCCGGATCTGGTCGTGCTGCTGCCGCTCTACCCGCAATTCTCCACCACCACCACGGCGTCGAGCGCCAAGGCCTGGGCAGAGGCGGCGAACACCGTCGGACTGACGGCGCCGACCAAACTGCTGTGCTGCTATCCGACCCAGGCCGGCTTCATCGACGGCACGGCGGACCTGATCCGCCCGCTGTACGAGACGGCCAAGGCCCATGGCAAGCCGCGCGTCCTGTTCTCCGCCCACGGGCTGCCGAAGAAGGTGGTGGCCTCCGGCGACCCCTATCAGTGGCAGTGCGAGCGGACGGCGGAATCCATCGCCGCGGCGCTGGGCATCGACGATCTCGACTGGATCAACTGCTATCAGAGCCGCGTCGGCCCGATGGAGTGGATCGGCCCCAGCACCGACGCCGAGATTCGCCGCGCCGGCCAGGATGGCGTGCCGATCCTGGTGGTGCCGATGGCCTTCGTGTCGGAGCATTCCGAGACGCTGGTGGAGATCGAGGTCGAATACCGCCATCTGGCCGGGCAAGCGGGGGTGCCGCACTTCACCCGCGTGCCGACGGTGGGGGTGCATCCCGGCTTCATCGACGGGCTGGCCAAGCTGGTGCGGCAGACCGTCGCAGGCAAGGCGGCGATCTGCTCCCAGAAGGGCGACCGGATCTGCCCGTCCAACTTCTCCGGCTGTCCGCAGGCGCGGACCTGAGCCGCAACGCTGAACGGCAACGGCCGAACCGCAAAGTAAGAGGGGATACGCCCGGTGCTGTACGAATGGATCAAGGCGCTGCACGTCATCAGCATCATCGCCTGGATGGCGGGGCTGCTCTATTTGCCGCGCCTGTTCGTCTACCACTGCGAGGCGCCGGCCGGATCCGAGACCTCGGAGACCTTCAAGGTGATGGAACGCCGCCTGCTGCGCGCCATCATGAACCCGGCGATGATCGCGGCGTACGTGTTCGGCATCACGATGATCGTGCTGACGCCGGAATGGATGAAGCAGGGCTGGTTGCATGCCAAGCTGCTGTTCGTGCTGCTGCTGACCGTCAGCCACATGATGATGGCCCGCTGGCGCCGGGACTTCGCCGAGGACCGCAACACCCGGCCGCAGCGCTTCTACCGCATCGCCAACGAGGTGCCGACGCTGCTGATGATCGGCATCGTCATCTTCGTCGTAGTGAAGCCCTTCTGACTGGCGGCAGGTGAAGGCGCCGTCTTCCACCTCCCGGAAAAAGCGGAATCCGCGACCTTTGCGGGTTTCGCTTTCGTTTGACTTGCGCCCGCCGATCCGATAACCATGTCAGGACCACGGGGTTTTCGCCCCGCGGCCTCCCACGCCCACATCTGCCGATCCGACGCTCTGTTCTTGAGCCGGGCCTGGTGGCTGGCGATCCGCTCCCGTGCGACCATGATCCGGACGCCCTGGCGCGCACCCGCCAAAGCGCCACCCGCTGCCCACCCGACGCGACCGCGTTGCGGCGTCCCCCGCCGCCAACCGCCGTCGGCCGGACCTTCTGGCACCTCCCATCCCCAAGGCCACTCCCCCGCATGACGATTTCACAGGCAATCCGATGCATCTCCAAGAGCTGAAGTGCAAAAGCCCCGCCGAACTGCTGGCGTTCGCGGAGGAGCTTCAGATCGAGAACGCGAGCACGCTGCGCAAGCAGGACATGATGTTCGCGATCCTGAAGCAACTGGCCGAAAACGACATTCCGATCTTCGGCGATGGCGTGCTGGAGGTGCTGCAGGACGGGTTCGGCTTCCTGCGCTCGCCGGAAGCCAATTATCTGCCGGGTCCCGACGACATCTATGTCAGTCCCAGCCAGGTGCGCCGCTTCGGCCTGCGCACCGGCGACACGGTGGAGGGGCAGATCCGCTCGCCCAAGGACGGTGAGCGCTATTTCGCCCTGCTGAAGGTCAACACGATCAATTTCGACACGCCGGACAAGGTCCGTCACCGCATCAACTTCGACAATTTGACGCCGCTCTATCCGGAAGAACGCATCCGGATGGAGGTCGAGGATCCGACCAAGAAGAACCTCACCGGCCGCATCGTCGACCTGGTGGCGCCGCTCGGCAAGGGGCAGCGCGGGCTGATCGTGGCGCCGCCGCGCACCGGCAAGACGGTGATGCTGCAGAACATCGCCCACTCGGTCGCCACCAACCACCCCGAAGCCTATCTGATCGTCCTCTTGATCGACGAGCGTCCGGAAGAAGTGACGGACATGGCCCGCTCGGTCCGCGGCGAGGTCATCAGCTCCACCTTCGACGAGCCGGCGACCCGCCACGTCCAGGTCGCGGAAATGGTGATCGAAAAGGCCAAGCGGCTGGTCGAGCACAAGCGCGACGTGGTGATCCTGCTGGATTCCATCACCCGTCTGGCCCGCGCCTACAACACCGTCGTTCCGTCGTCGGGCAAGGTGCTGACCGGTGGTGTCGACGCCAACGCCCTGCAGCGTCCCAAGCGCTTCTTCGGTGCCGCCCGCAATGTGGAAGAGGGTGGGTCGCTGACCATCATCGCCACCGCGCTGATCGACACCGGCAGCCGCATGGACGAGGTGATCTTCGA
>CBFGPE010000042.1:0-45813 GCA_965650625.1 uncultured Azospirillum sp.
GGTCAGGTCGAACACGGCCGCGGTGAACAGGCTGTTCATGCCCGGCGGCTGGTACTTCACGCCGGCCTCGTACTGGGTGCCTTCCTCCGGCTTGAAGGGCGTGCCGGCAAAATCGACGCCGCTGCTGGGCGTGAAGGATTCGGCATAGCTGATGTACGGCGCGATGCCGTTCTCGAAGACGTAGGTCAGGCCGGCGCGGCCGGTCCAGGCCTGATCGGACCGGGTGCTGCTGCCGAAGGCGGAGCTTGAGGTGGTCTTCGCCCAGTCGCGGCGCCCGGCCACCGTCAGGATGAAGCCGCCGAGCCGCATCTGGTCCTGCAGATAGACGCCGGTCTGCCGCCCGTCGATGTCGGTGCGGCTCGCCGCCGGCGGGGTGACGGCGATGCCGTAGACCGGGTTGAACACGTCGATCGACGGCGCCAGCCCGAAGCCGGCGGCGTAATGGCCGTCGAGCCGCTGGTAATCGACGCCGGCCAGCACGGTGTGGCCGACCGGACCGGTGGAGAAGCGCCCTTCGATCTGGTTGTCGAAGGCATAGGCGTTCATCTCCTCCCGCGAGGTGGCGATGCCGCGGAAGAGGGTGCGGTTGTCGGGCGCGAGGCCATTGGCGTACAGGCTATCGTAGGCGACCTTGGCGTTCAGCCAGCGCCCGTTCAGCCGCACGGTCCAGACGTCGCTCAGCTTCTTGTCGAAGGCGTAGCCGACCGAGGCCTGACGGCGGTCGAACGTCTCGAAATTCGGATCGCCGTCATAGAAATCGACCGGGATTTTGCCCAGCGGGTTCGACAGCACCGTGCCCTGCGGCGGGATGCCGCCATAGGAATTGCCCTTCGGGTCGTGCTGGTAGAAGCCCAGCAGGGTCAGGCTGGTCTCGGCATCCGGCTTCCAGGTGAAGGAGGGGGCGACGGCGATGCGCTCGTTCTCCGTCATCCGGATCTGGCCGTCCTCGCTGAGGCCCACGGCGGTCAGGCGGTAGAGGAACTTGCCGTCCTTGTCGATCGGGCCGGAGAAGTCGGCGGTGCCGCGCCAATGGTTGTCGGTGCCGTATTCGATCCCGACCTCGTTCAGCGCGGTGGCGGTCGGGCGTTTGCTGACCTGATTGATCAGGCCGCCGGCCGGCGACTGGCCGTACAGCACGGAGGTCGGGCCCTTCAGCACCTCCGCCCGTTCCAGCAGATAGGGGTCAATCTGCGACGCCGCGTAATAGAGCGACTGCAGCTTCAGCCCGTTCAGATAGGTGTCGGCATCGAAGCCGCGGACCTTCAGCTGGTCATAGCGGGTCGCCACCGCGCCGCGCGTCTCCGCCGTCACGCCGGCGGTGTAGCGCACCACCTGATTCAGCGTCTGGGCGTTCTGGTCGCGGATCTGGTCGGCCGGAATGACCGAGATCGACTGCGGAGTCTCGATCAGCGGCGTGTCGGTCTTGGTGCCGGTCGCCTGCTGGTTGGCGACATAGCCGGTCACCGGCGACAGCGCCGTTTCCCCCTGCCCGGTCACCGTCACCGCCGGCATCTGCAGCGCGGCGCCATTGTCAGCGCCCTGGCCGCCCGCACTTTGCGCGCCCGCCACCGCCGGCACCATCAGACCGCCCAGCACCATGGCGCCGAACGCCGCCCCACGCGACACCCGGCCGCTCTCAACCTGTTTCTTCACTTGCTTGCCCCCGACACGAATAAGAATCATTCGCATTTGAAAGCCCTCATAATGCAAATGATTATCAAGTTCAATGCCTATTCGCGTATGTGCTGCACCAATCGGATCGTGCCGGCGGTGAACCAAGCGGGGCTGCCTTAGCGGGCCATTCGGCGATCATATCGGCATCGTCGACGGCCCCCTCGCAATGACACCCGTGGCGCAAAGCCATACCAGGGTCAGCCGTGCGACCTTCAGCGAAGGCGGCTTGGCCGCTCCTGATATTTCTTGGTAGAATTCATTCCAAGGCTACGACGACACGGCATGCAGATCTTCTGTGACGAAAGCGGCGGCATCGAACAGGGGCATTTCCTCGTGTCGGCTGTCCGGATTGACGGTGGCCAAGCGCTCCGAATGCTCAAGACGATCCGGAAGCTGACCGGCATCTCCGGCTCCGAGTTGAAAGGCAACATGCTGGACATCCGGCAGATCGAGGCCGTTTTCAGCGTCATCCAGCGGCATCCCGAAGCCGTCGCGGTGTCCGTGGTCTGCCGCCGCGATGATCTTGTTGGCGGGTGGGCCGCCGGAACACTGGAGGAGCATCAGATTTGGCGTGAGTTGATCGTGGAATGCTGCCTGCCGCTCCATCGGCAAGGCGTTCAAGGTATCGTTCCGGACGGTGGGCGATACAAAAAGGCGATTCTCCGCGCCATCGAGGCGGAGATCGCCGCATCCGTTTCGCGCCGCACGTCCCTGCCGCGGGTTCCGGTCGGATGCGCCAACAGCGTTGCGACACCAGGCATTCAGATTGCCGACGTGATCTCCAACACCGTACATCGTGCCATCAGTGACTATCCGGATGCCGAGGCTTGCCGACGGCTTCTTGCCGCAGCCGAGGCTGCCGGCCAGTTCAAAATCTCGATGGTGGAGATGGCCGAGTGCCGTCCGGCTTGGCTGGATACGGCCTACCGTCAGCCCTAGAAAGCCGAAAGCCGCCCGAAGGCGGCTTTGGTTGGTGTGTCGGCGCTTCGCCTACATCCCCGTCTAAGTGACTGACGGTGCCAAACGGCCCCTCCTGGACGGGCAGCGAGCGCAGCCTTTCGGCGCTTACCTCGACACATCCCGATTATGGGTTCCCGTCCGACTTGGGTCAATTCCGTTTCGCCATAAAAAATCTCTGCCGCTCCCCGACGAATCCCTCCCGCCGCTGCGTATCAGGAAGGAACAGCAAGACCGGGACGGCCGAAAGCGCCGTCCGGTCAAGCGCGAGGGCAAGCGTCGGAACAGGTCATGACGATTCGTTGGAAGCCGGTGGTCACCGGTGTGGTTCTCGCCGGTCTGGTCGGCGGCGTCGGCTACGCGGTTCAGCAAAAGCTGACACCCCAGGCGGCGACACAGCCGGGCCGCCCCCCGGCCGGCACGCGCAGCAACGTGGTCGCAGTGCAGGCCGGCACCGTGGCGAAGGAAGACGTGCCGATCTGGTTCGACGGCATCGGCACGGTCCAGGCCTTCAACACCGTCACCGTGCGCGCCCGCGTCGATGGCGAGCTTCAGCGTGTCTCGCTTCAGGAAGGTCAGCTGGTCAAGGCCGGCGACCTGCTGGCGACCATCGATTCCCGCCCGCTCCAGGCCCAGCTGGCGCAAGCCCAGGCGAAGAAGGCGCAGGACGAGGCGCAGCTCGCCAACGCCCGCCGCGATCTCGAGCGCAACATGAACCTGAAGGAGTTCGCCTCGCGCCAGACGGTCGACACCCAGCGCGCCCTGGTCGCCCAGTACGAGGCGCAGATCCGCGCCGACGAGGCGGCGATCGAGGCGGTGCAGGTCCAGCTGAACTACACCACCATCACCGCCCCGATCAGCGGCCGCATCGGCCTGCGCAACGTCGACCAGGGCAACGTGGTGCGGGCGGGCGACCAGAACGGCATCGCCACCATCACGCAAATCCAGCCCATCGCCGTCCTCTTCACCCTGCCGGAAAAGCAGCTGCAGGCCGTGCTCGCCGCCCAGGCGCAGGGGCCCGTCAAGGTGGAGGCACAGGACCGCGAAGGCCGCCGCGTGCTCGACACCGGCAAGCTGTCGGTGGTGGACAACCTGATCGACACCGGGACCGGCACCATCCGCCTGAAGGCCGAGATGCCCAACGACCCGCAAAAGCTGTGGCCGGGCCAGTTCGTCAATGTCCGCCTGCTCTCCACCATCCGCCGCGGCGCCACCACCGTGCCGGCGACCGTGGTGCAGCGCGGCCCCCAGGGCACCTACGCCTACGTCATCAAGGACGACCTGACGGTGGAACAGCGCCCGATCAAGGTCGCCCGCCAGGAGGAGACCAAGGCGATCATCGACGAGGGCCTGACTCCCGGCGAGCGGGTGGTGGTGGACGGCCAATACCGCCTGCAACCCGGCTCAAAGATCCGCATCGTCGAGCCCATCGCCTCGGCAGCTCCCACCGGCACCGCTCCCGCCGCCGCACCGGAAGCCGCCCCCGCCGACCGGCCGCCCAACCGTCCGCAGGACCCTGCCGCACGCGAGGAACGGCGGCGCGAACGCCAGCAGCAGCGCGAGAACAACGGAAGCGGCAACGCCCCCAACGGCCCGCGTGAGGGACGGCAGCCCTCATGAACATCTCCGCCCCCTTCATCCTGCGGCCGGTCGCCACCGGCCTGCTGATGCTGGCGGTGGTGCTGCTGGGCCTGCTGGGCTACAGCACCCTGCCGATCTCCTCGCTGCCGACGGTCGATTTCCCGACGGTGCGCGTCACCACCCAACTGCCGGGCGCCGCCCCCGACGTGATGGCCTCCTCGGTCACCGCCCCACTGGAACGCCAGCTCGGCCAGATCGCCGGCATCTCGTCGATGGTGTCGACCAGCTCCTTCGGGCTGTCGGTCATCACCCTGCAGTTCGACCTGACCCGCGACATCGACGCCGCCTCGCAGGACGTGCAGTCGGCGATCAGCGCCGCGTCTGGCACGCTGCCCAAGGGGCTGCCGAATCCGCCGGTCTACGACAAGGTCAACCCGGCAGACACGCCGATCATGGTGCTGGCGCTGAGTTCCGACAGCTTGCGCCTCGAAACCGTCAGCGACGCCGCCGACACGCTGCTGGCGCAGAAGCTGTCCCAGGTCGACGGCGTCGGCTATGTCGGCATCGAGGGCGGGTTGCGCCCCGCCGTCCGCGTCCAGGTCAACCCGGCCGCCGTCGCCGGTCTCGGCCTGACGCTGGAGGATGTGCGGACCACCATCACCCAGGCCAACGTCAACGCGCCGAAGGGCAGCTTCGACGGGCCGCGCCAGTCCTGGTCGATCGGCGTCAACGACCAGATCGAGAATGCCGCCGCCTACCGCCCGATCATCGTCGCCTACAAGAACGGCGGCCCGGTGCGGCTGACCGACATCGGCACCGTGGTCGATTCGGTGGAGAACACCCGCCTCGCCGCGTGGCATGACGGCAAGCCGGCGGTCCTGCTGAACGTGCAGCGCCAGCCCGGCGCCAACATCATCGACACGGTGGACCGCATCCGCAAACTGCTGCCGTCGCTCCAGGCCAGCCTGCCGCCGCAGATCCACATGGCGGTGCTGACCGACCGGACGGAGACCATCCGCGCCTCGGTGGTGGATGTGCAGAAGACGCTGGTGCTGACCGCCGGGCTGGTGGTGCTGGTGATCTTCCTGTTCCTGCGCAAGGCGTGGGCGACGGTGATCCCGGCGGCGGCCCTGCCGCTGTCGCTGATCGGCACCTTCGGCATCATGGCGCTGTGCGGCTTCAGCCTGGACAATCTGTCGCTGATGGCGCTGACCATCGCGTCCGGCTTCGTCGTCGACGACGCCATCGTGATGATCGAGAACATCGTCCGCTACATCGAGCAGGGCGAGAAACCGATGCAGGCGGCGCTGAAAGGCGCCCGCCAGATCGGCTTCACCGTCGTTTCGCTGACCCTGTCGCTGATCGCGGTGTTCATCCCGCTGCTGTTCATGGGCGGGGTGGTTGGCCGGCTGTTCCGCGAGTTCGCCATCACGCTGTCGATTGCCGTGCTGGTGTCGGCGGCGATCTCGCTGACGCTGACGCCGATGATGTGCGCCCGCCTGCTGAAACCGGAAACGGAGAGCAAGCCCAACGGCCTGTTCCGCTGGACCGAGCGTGGCTTCGACGCCCTGCTGAACGGCTATGCCGCTTCGCTACGCTTCGTGCTGCGCCACCAGCCGGCGACGCTGCTCTTCACCATCGCCACGCTGGCCGCCACGCTCTACCTCTACGACGTGGTGCCCAAGGGCTTCCTGCCGCAGCAGGACACCGGCGTCATCATCGGCGTGACCGACGCCGCCCCCTCCATCTCGGTCAAGGCGATGGCGGAGCGCCAGCGCGAGGTCGCCGACATCGTGCGGCGCGATCCCGACGTGGCCGGCGTGGCGAGCTTCGTCGGCACCGGCACGGTGAACGCCACCACCAACACCGGCAACCTGACCATCGCGCTGAAACCGCGCGACCAGCGCAGTTCCTCGGCGGAGGAGATCATCGCCCGCCTGCGCGCCGCGACCGGCGACCTGAAGGGCGTCTCGCTGTTCATGCAGGCGGTGCAGGACGTGCAGATCGACAGCCGCGTCAGCCGCACCCAGTACCAGTATGTCCTGCAGGATGCCGACCCGCGCGAACTGGAGAACTGGACCCCGCGCCTGCTGGAGGTATTGCGTGCCCGCCCCGAACTGACCGACGTGGCGACCGACCAGCAGCCGGATGGCCTGCAGGTCTACCTGACCATCGACCGCGACGCCGCCAGCCGCCTGCATGTGCTGCCCCAGGCCATCGACGACACGCTGTACGACGCCTTCGGCCAGCGGCAGGTCTCCACCATCTACACCCAGACCAAACCAGTACCGCGTGATCCTGGAGGTCGAGCCGTCCTTCCAGATGGACCCGGCGTCCTTGTCCAAGATCTATGTGAAGGCCAGCGGCGGCACCGTCGTGCCATTGGGCGCCGTGGTGTCGGTGGAGCGCAGGACCGCGCCGCTGGTCATCACCCACCAGGGCCAGTTCCCGTCGGTCACCCTGTCCTTCAACGTGGCGCACGGCGTCTCGCTGGGGGCGGCGGTGGCGGCGATCCAGCAGGCGCGCGACAGCATCGGCATGCCCGACACCGCGACCGCCCGCTTCGCCGGCACGGCGGCCGAGTTCCGCTCCTCGCTCGACACCCAGCCCTGGCTGATCCTGGCTGCGGTGGTCGCCGTCTACATCGTGCTGGGCGTGCTGTACGAGAGCACGATCCATCCCATCACCATCCTGTCGACCCTGCCGTCCGCCGGCATCGGCGCGCTGCTGGCGCTGATGGCGACCGGCCACGACCTGTCGCTGATCGCGCTGGTCGGCATCGTGCTGCTGATCGGCATCGTCAAGAAGAACGCGATCATGATGATCGACTTCGCGCTGGAGGCGGAGCGGCACCAGGGGATGGCGCCGGAGCGCTCGATCTACGAGGCCTCGCTCCTGCGCTTCCGCCCGATCATGATGACCACCATGGCGGCCCTGCTCGGCGCCCTGCCGCTGGCGCTGGAGAACGGCACCGGCTCGGAACTGCGCAAGCCGATGGGCATCGCCATCGTCGGCGGCCTGCTGCTCAGCCAGGTGCTGACGCTCTACACCACGCCGGTGGTCTATCTCTACATGGACCGTCTCGGCAACCGGCTGGGCCGCTGGCTGCGGCCCTGGCGGCGGAAAGGGGTTTCGGAAGCGGGCAACGACCCAGATACCGTTCAGGCCCCCGGCCGGGCGGCGGCGGAGTAGCCGGCCATGCTTCCCGCAAATCTCCTGCCCTCCGGCGCCTCGCTGTCCGCCCTGTTCATCCGGCGGCCGGTCGGCACATCGCTGCTGATGGTCGGGCTGATGATCCTCGGCATGGTGGCCTACCGCTTCCTGCCGGTGGCGCCGCTGCCGCAGGTGGAGTTCCCCACCATCATCGTCACCGCCTCGCTGCCCGGCGCCAGCCCGGAGACCATGGCCGCCTCCGTCGCCACCCCGCTGGAACGCCGCCTCTCCCGCATCGCCGGCGTGTCGGAGATGACCTCCAACAGCAAGCTCGGCAGCACCACCGTCGTCGTGCAGTTCGACCTGAACCGCGACGTGGAATCGGCCTCGCGCGACGTGCAGGCCGCCATCAACGCCGCCGGCGGCGACCTGCCGGCCGACCTGCCCAGCCCGCCCAAGATGCGGCGCATCAACCCGGCCGACGCGCCGGTGATGACGCTGGCGATGACCTCCACCACGCTCGCCCCCGCCGACCTCTACAATCTGGCCGACAGCATCATCGGCCAGCGCCTGAGCCAGATCGAGGGGGTGGCCCAGGTCTCCATCAACGGGGCGGAGAAGACGGCGGTGCGCGTGCGCGTCAACGCCGCCGCTGCCGCCAACATGGGCGTCAGCCTGGAATCGATCCGCAGCGTCATCTCCCAGGCCAACGCCAACGGCCCGAAGGGCAGCTTCGACGGCACCCACGAATCCTGGTCGATCGGCGCCAGCGACCAGCTGTTCGGCGCCGACGCCTACCGCCGGCTGATCGTCACCGAGAAGAACGGCGCCACCATCCGCCTCGGCGATGTCGCCGAGGTGATCGAGGCGCCGGAGAACAGCCGCACCGCCGCCTGGCAGGACGGCCAGCGCGCCGTCCTCATCAACATCCAGAAGCAGCCCGGCTCCAACGTGGTGGAGACGGTGGACCGCATCCGGGCGGAGTTGCCGACGCTGCGCGGCTGGATGCCGCCGGGGGTCAGCCTCGCGGTGCGCACCGACCGCACGCCGACCATCCGCGCCTCCATCGACGACGTGCAGAAGACGCTGGCGGTCACCGTGGCGCTGGTGGTGATGGTGATGGCGCTGTTCCTGCGCCGGCTGTGGGCGACCGTCATCCCGGCGGCCTCGGTGCCGCTATCGCTGGCCGGGACCCTCGGCGTGATGTGGATCGTCGGCTACAGCCTGGACAATTTCTCGCTGATGGCGCTGACCATCTCGGTCGGCTTCGTGGTGGACGACGCCATCGTCGTCATCGAGAACATCGTCCGCCACATCGAGAAGGGCGCCAAGCCGTTCGAGGCGGCGGTGAAGGGCGCCCGGCAGGTCGCCTTCACCGTGGTCTCCATCAGCCTGTCGCTGGTCGCCGTCTTCATCCCCATCCTGTTCATGGGCGGCATCCAGGGCCGGCTGTTCCGCGAATTCGCCGTGGTGCTGTCGGTCGCCATCGCCGTCTCGGCGGTGGTGTCGCTGACCCTGACCCCGATGATGTGCGCCCATCTGCTGGCGCCGGAGGCAGAGCGCAGGCCACCGGGACGCCTCGCCCGCGCGCTCGGCTGGATCGGCGACCGCCTGTTCGGCCTCTATGCCGGCGGCCTCGACTGGGTGCTGGCCCATCGCCGCACCATGCTGGCAGCGACGGTCGCCATCATCGGCGTCAGCGTCTGGCTCTACGGTCAGGTGCCGAAGGGCTTCGTGCCGCAGCAGGACACCGGGCTGCTGATCGGCTTCAGCGATCCGCCGCCGGACATCTCCTTCCGCGCCATGGTGACGCGCCAGCGCGCGCTGCAGGAGGCCGTTTCCGGCGACCCGGCGGTGGCGAGCGTCGGCGGCACCATCGGCGGCGGCGGTCCCGGCGGCACCTATTCCGGCCAGATCTACATCGCCCTGAAACCGAAGGCGGAGCGCGACGACCTGCCCACCGTCACCCAGCGGCTGCGCATGCGCGCCGGCAAGGTGCCGGGGGTGCAGCTCTACCTGATGCCGGTGCAGGACATTCGCGTCGGCGGTTTCCAGGGCCGCAGCCAGTACCGCTACAGCCTGCAGGATTCCGACATCGGCGCGCTCAACGATTGGGCGCCCAAGCTGGTGGAGAAGATGCGCACCCTGCCGGAGCTGGTCGACGTCGCCAACGACCGCCAGAACGGCGGCATCCAGGCCAACGTCATCGTCGACCGCGACGCCGCCGCCCGCCTCGGCGTATCCTTGAGCAGCCTGGAGGCGACGCTCTACGACGCCTTCGGCCAGCGGCAGGTCTCGACCATGTATCTGGCGCAGAACCAGCACAAGGTGGTGCTGGAGGTCGACCCGTCGGAAGCGCTCGGCCCCGACGACCTCAAGCGCATCTACGTCACGGGCCGCAGCGGCATGGTGCCGCTGTCGGCGGTGTCGCGCGTCGTCATCGGCAACCAAGCCGCCAGCATCCAGCACCAGAGCGGCTTCCCGGTCGCCAATTTGACCTTCGACCTCGCCCCCGGCGTCTCGCTGTCCCAGGCGACCGAGCTGATCCAGCGCGCTGCCGAGGACATCGGCATGCCCGCCAGCATCCGCGCCGGCTTCCAGGGCGACGCGCGCGCCTTCCAGCAATCCTCCTCCAGCCAGCCGCTGCTGATCCTGGCGGCGCTGATCACCATCTACATCGTGCTGGGCGTTCTGTACGAAAGCCTGATCCACCCGCTGACCATCCTGTCGACCCTGCCGTCGGCCGGGCTGGGGGCGCTGATCGCGCTGATCCTGACCGGCTACGACCTGTCGATCGTGGCGCTGATCGGCATCATCCTGCTGATCGGCATCGTCAAGAAGAACGCCATCATGATGATCGACTTCGCGCTGGAGGCGGAGCGGGAACGCGGCCTGTCGCCGCTGGAGGCGATCCGCGAGGCCGGGCTGGTCCGCTTCCGCCCGATCATGATGACGACGATGGCGGCGCTGCTGGGCGCCGTGCCCCTGGCCTTCGACTATGGCACCGGCGGCGAGATCCGCCGCCCGCTCGGCATCGCCATCATCGGCGGCCTGCTGGTCAGCCAGATGCTGACGCTCTACACCACGCCGGTGGTCTATCTGACCCTGGAACGGCTGGCCCTGCGGCGCAGCCGGCGCCACGCCATCGCCGCTCCGGCGGAATAGGGGGGCGGCGAATGGGTGCGGTTCTCTCTCTTCACGTCGCGCCGTGCTGGCGCCCCTCCGCCCTGTTGGGCATAGTTCTCGCCCACGGCATGAGCGGAGCCCCGGTGGCCCACGACACCGACAGCGACGACGGGTTGATGGAGCGCGTGGCCGGTGGCGATGCCGCCGCCTTCGACCGGCTGGCCGCCCGCCACATGCGCCGCGCCGTGGCGCTGGCCCAGCGGATGACCGGCAACCCGTCCGACGCCGACGAGATCGCGCAGGAGGCATTCCTGCGGGTCTGGCAGCATGCCGGCCGCTGGGACGGGGCGCGGGCCGCCTTCACCACATGGCTCTACCGCATCGTCATGAACCTCGCCATCGACCGTGGCCGCCGCCCCGGCTGGTCGCCGCTGGAGGAGGCCGGCGATCCGCCAGACGAGTCCCCCGACGCGCTGACCCGCATCGCCGAGAGACAGACCGCCAAGCGGGTCAACCGGGCGCTGGCCACCTTGCCCGACCGCCAGCGCGCCGCCGTCGTGCTGTTCCATCAGGAGGGGCTCAGCCTGCGGCAGGCCGCCGAAATCCTGACCATGAGCGAAAGCGCCTTCGCCTCGCTGCTGGCCCGCGCCCGCGCCGCGCTGAAGACCGCGCTCACCGCCACCGACGCCCCATGAGGAGGGAGGATGCCATGACCGACGAAGACTTCCTCCGCCACCTGGACGATTACGGCGCCGCGCCGGAGCGCTGGCCGCCAGAGCTGCGCGCCGCGGCCGACGCCGCGCTCGCCCGCTCCCCCACCCTGCGCACGGCGCTGGAGGACGCGCAGTCCTTCGACCGGCTGCTCGCCACCCCTGCCCCACCGGTGGAGGACGCCCGCGTCGACCGGCTGCTGGCCGCCGTCGGCAAGGCGGCGCGCGGCATGCCGCAGGACAGCATCGCGGTGCTGCTGCTCGGCCGGATGCCGCGGCGGACGGTCGCCGGCTTCTGCGTCGCCCTTCTCATGCTCGGCTGGCTGACTGGAGGTTGGCTGACCGGCCAGCTTGCCGGCCCCGCCCCCACCGCACCGCGCAGCCAGGAGCTGGCCCTGCTGAGCGACGAGGTCGTCACCCTGTTCGACGGAGACTCCCGATGAGCGGTTTCGCCGCCCCCCAGCCATCCGTCCTGACGAGGCTCCGCCAGCGGATCAGTCTGCGCACGCTGGCCCTGGCGTCGCTGGCGCTCAACCTGTTCCTCGGCGCCATGCTGGTGGCGACGATCCGCAACCCGCCGCCCCCGCCCTACAGGCCGATGCCGGACCGTTTCGTCGAGCATGTGGCGGCCGACCTGTCCAATGCCGACGCCGCCGTCCTGCGCGCCGCCTTCGAGCCGCTGCGCCCGCGCTACGACGCGCTGTCGCAGGACTACCGCGAGGCCGGACAGCGGGTGCGCGCCCTGCTCCAGGCCGAGCCTGTGGATTTCGACTCCCTGCGCGCCGCGACCTCCGCCGCCCGCGCCAAGCGCCGCCAGATCGGCGAACTGACCGAGGAAACCGTGCTGTCGATCCTGCCCGACCTGTCGCCGGCCGGCCGGCTGCGGCTGGTCGGCGGGCCGGGGTCGGAGAAGCAGCCTCATCCGCCCAAAAAATAGGCAAACCCACTCATCCACAGGCCGGACAGGCCAGCCGGAAGGGTGTGGATGATTCTGTTCGGAGATTGCGCACACATCTATCCACAGATTCTGTGGAGAAGAAAACCAGCGGAAATTTTATCCACACAAATTCACAAGTTATCATCCCCAAGTTTTATCGCCCGCCTTCCCATGGATCCTTGTATCCACCACCGATCCGGCATATCCAACTAACGTGGATCAGCAAGATTGGTGGGGGATCGTCATGATCGGAGATCCGTTTCATCCAAAGAAGGCGACGATCTCTTTGCGCGTTGATCGCCGAATCAAAGATGTCGCCAAGAATTACGCACGTCAGCGGCAGACGCCTCTGGCCGAGGTCATGCGCGACCTCTTGGCCCGCTACGTCGCCGAATGCGCGCGGGAGAATGCCCAGGCGACCCCGGACCTGTTGAAGGACCGGCCGACGCAATATGTGGATTTCGCAAAGCTGGAAGGCCTGATGGGCCATCAGGAGTAGGCCCGCCCATCTTGAGCGGGCGGCTCCGCCCCCATACATCGACGGTGGACAAGCAGCCAGGGGAAGGAGCCCCGCCATGCCGCCCACCGCCCAGTCTTACACAGGCCCCGGTTCGTCCACAGCCGCCGACAGCCTGCACATCGCCTGCCCGCATTGCGACACGCTGAACCGCGTGCCTCCGGCCCGTCTGGGCGGCGGCAAGTGCGGCCGTTGCGGCAATGCCCTGTTCGAAGGAAAGCCGGTGGCGCTCGACGCCCGCCGCTTCGCCGCGCATGCCGAGAAGAGCGACCTGCCGCTGCTGATCGACTTCTGGGCCGAGTGGTGCGGCCCCTGCCGCATGATGGCCCCCGTCTTCGCCCAGGCCGCGGCCCAGCTGGAACCCCACGTCCGCCTCGCCAAGATCGACACCGAGGCTTCTGCCGACCTCGCCGGCCGCTTCGGCATCCGCAGCATCCCGTCGCTGGTCCTGGTCCACCATGGCCGCGAAATCGCCCGAACCGCCGGCGCCATGCCGCTTCCGGCCCTGGTGACGTGGGTGCGGCAGACGCTGGGCCGATAGGCCCGCCGCCCGCCGCGCTCCCCCTACGCCGCCCGCACCGTCGCGATGAAGGTCCCCACCTCCTTGCGCAGGCGCTCGGCCTCGACCGCCAGTTCCTGCGAGGTGCCGTGGACGCGGCCGGCGGCGTCGCCGGTCTCGTGGACGGCGGTGCTGACGCCGGCGATGTTGCTCGACACCTCCTCGGTGCCCTGCGCCGCCTGGGTGACGCTGGAGGCGATCTCGCGGGTGGCGGCGGCCTGTTCCTCGATGGCGGCGGCGATGGCGGTGGTGATCTCGCTCATTTGGCCGATGGTCTTGCCGATGCTGCCGATGGCCTTCTGAGCGCCGCCGGTGGTCTGCTGAATCTCCTGCACCTTGGCCTGGATCTCGTCGGTGGCGCGCGCGGTCTGGCTGGCGAGCGCCTTCACCTCGCTCGCCACCACGGCAAAGCCCTTGCCGGCCTCGCCGGCGCGGGCCGCCTCGATGGTGGCGTTCAGCGCCAGCAGGTTGGTTTGCGCGGCGATGCCGCTGATCAGTTCCACCACGGCGCCGATCTGCTCGGCGGCGGAGACCAGATCGCGCATGGTGCGGTCGGCGCCGTCGGCGTCGGCCACCGCCTGGGTGGCGATGCGGGTGGAGTTCTCCACCTGCTGGCCGATCTCGGAGATGGAGGCCGACAGCTCCTCCGTCGCGGTGGCGACGGTCTGCACGTTGGCCGAGGCCTGTTCGGAGGCCGAGGCGACCAGCATCGACCGCTCGGTCGCCTCCTGCGCGGTGGCGGTCAGCTCCGTCGCCGCATCGCGCATGCCGGTGGCGGCGTTGGCGACGGTGTCGACGATGCCCTTCACCGCGCTTTCGAAGCTGTCGGCCATCTGCATCATGGTCTGGCGGCGCTGGGCGGCGGCCTGCCGCTCGCTCTCCTCCTGCGCCTTGCGCATCCGCTCCATCTCATAGGCGTTGGTCTTGAAGACCTGGAGCGCACGGGCCAGCGCGCCGATCTCGTCCCGGCGCGCGTCGTCGGTGACGGCGACGCTCAGGTCGCCTTCGGCCAGACGGCCCATCGCCCGCGTGATGTTGCCGAGCGGCTTGGTGATCGCCCGCGAGATCGCCCAGGCCAGCAGCAGGCCGATCAGCAGGGCGGCGACCGTCACCATGGTGCCGCGCTCCTCGGCCGCCTTCACCTCGGCGGCGGCGCTGCTCTCCAACTGCGACAGGAACTCGGCGGAGTGGGAGCGGATCAGGCCGATCTTGCCGCCGATCTCCTTGCCGGCCTTGCCCAGCGTCTCATTGTTCAGCGACTTCAGCTGATCGCTCAGCGTGGCGATGCGGTCGATGCCGGCGCCATAGGTCGGAAGCTTGGCGACCGCGTCCGACAGCTTGGCCTTGACCGGCCCGTCCGCCATGCCGTCGCGCAGCGCCGTGGCCTTGGCGGTCACATCGGCCAGATCCTTGCGGATGCGTGCCAGATCCTCGGCCTGGGTCTCCGCCACGAAGCGGGCGACCAGCACGCGGACCAGCAGATACTGTTCGCTGACGTCGGCGGCCTTCACCGTGCGGTCGAGATCGCCCAGATCCTTCTCCGCCTTGACGGTCTCGCTCAGCGTGCGGCGGATGTCGGCGCCCAGCTTGTTCACCACCGACGCGACGATCGAGTCGCGCTCCGTCCGTGCGGCGACCAGCTGGTCGAAGCCGCCGGTCAGCGTCTTCTGCAGGCTGGCGATCTCCTGCGCCGCCTGGCGGTCGGCCGCGCTGGTCATGCGCGCGGTGGCGGCGTCCAGCTTCTTGGCGAACTTGCCCACGTCGGCGCGGAAACGGTCGGCCACGGCCGGGGACCCGCTCGACACGAACTCCTCCGCCGCCCCCAGGGCGTCGGCCATGTTGGTGTCCGCCTCCGCCACCGCCATGGCGACATGCGACTGCCCGGCATAGCGGCGGAGCGCGTCGTCACTCGATCTCAAGCCCGTCCAGGACACCGCCCCCAGCCCGACCAGCAGCGCGAGCGTCACGCCGAAGCCGGTGTAGATCTTGGTCGCCGTGCGCAGATTGGCGAAAGGACCGGCTTTGGTCGGCTGGACTTGGGCCGGTTGGGCTGGGCTGGTGGCGTTCATGGCTGGGGACCTCGTCTTCTGACCCGACTGCTGACGACTCTCCGATCTTGCGTGCGACCGGTTATCAACGAGGTACCCTACAAGAACAGTGCCAAGGGACTATTAACGCAGCGGGGTTTTTCTGCCCTGTGGAATTGCTCTACTCCCAATAGATTGCGCAACTCACCCTTCGCAATTTGCCAAGATCACTGAGATTGCTTTGCATTTCGCCAAAGCTTGATCTTCGCAATCGCAAAACCATCCTTTAGTTATAGTACTGACCGCCATTTACCTCAATCGTTTGGCCGGTGATGTAGCCGGCCAGCCGGTTGGAGGCGAGGAACAGGTAGGCACCGACGCAATCCTCTGCCGTGCCCAGCCGTTTCAGCGGGATGCGCGCCGCGGTCTGCGCCAGTTTGTCGGCGGTCGAGTAGCGCTGGTGGAAATCGGTGTCGATGGTGCCGGGCGACACCGCGTTGACGCGGATGCCGTGCGGCGCCAGCTCCGTCGCCAGCGAGCGGGCGAGGCTGGCCTGGAACGCCTTGGCGGCGCTGTAGAGCGACGAGCCGGCGCTGCCGCCGGTCCGGCCGGAGATCGAGCCGGTGTTGACGATGGCCCCTCTCGACTCGATCAGCGCCGGCAGGGCGGCACGGCTGGCGACGACCGCCGAGGCGGCGTTCAGGTCGAACTGCTGTTGCAGGAATTCGTCGTCGATGTCGGCCAGCGCCACCCGGCCCAGCATGGTGCCGGCATTGTTGATCAGCACGTCCAGCCCGCCCAGCCGGTCCACCGCCTGTTCCACCACCGCGCGGGTCTGCCCCTTGTCGGCGAAGTCGCCGGCGAGCCCGACCACGCCGTTGCCCATACCGGCCGCAACTGTCTCCGCCGCCGCCCGGTCACGGCCATGGATGGCGACGCGGGCGCCGAGCTGGGCGAAGGCCGCCGCCACCGCGGCGCCGATGCCGCGGCTGCTGCCGGTGACCAGCACCCGCTTGCCCCGGAATTCCTGGGCCAGCAGGTCGGCGGGCCAAGTGCCGATGCTGGTAGCGGTGTCGGTTGCGGTCATGACGCGCGGTCTCCCCTGCTGTCCGGCTTATTCCGTGTTCGGAATCGAAAACCGGCTTGATTGTTCGTGTTCCAATCCGATCATAGGGGGCGGCGGCCCGCCGTCAATTGCCGGGTCGGCCACGCCCCCTGGGATTTGCGAGAATCCTGTCGTAGACGGCCGGCCTTCGGGCTATGTAGGCGGGATGAACACCGACCAAGACAAGACCGCCGCCGCGCAGCCCTTCGAGATTTTCCTGGTGGCCGCCCCCGGCCTGGAATCCGTGCTGTGCGCCGAGGCGCACGACCGCGGCTTCGCCAACCCCACCGCCGTGAAGGGCGGGGTGACGGTCACCGGCGGCTGGCCGGAGGTCTGGCGGGCCAATCTGGAGCTGCGCGGCGCCACCCGCGTGCTGGCGCGCATCGCCAGCTTCCGCGCCCTGCATCTGGCGCAGCTGGACAAGCGCGCCCGCCGGGTTCCCTGGGCCGAGATCCTGCGCGGCGATGTTCCGGTGCGGGTCGAGGCGTCCTGCAAGGCCTCGCGCATCTACCATGCCGGCGCCGCCGCCCAGCGCATCGAGCGCGCCATCGCCGAGGAACTCGGCGCCCCCATCGTCAAGGCCGCCCCCAAGCCCACCGGCAAGAACGCCCGCAAGGACACCACCGGGGATACCGAGGCGGAGGACACCCGCGCCGTCCAGATCAAGGCGCGCATCGACGACGACCTCTGCACCATCAGCGTCGACAGCTCCGGCGAGTCGCTGCACAAGCGCGGCCACAAGGAAGCGGTCAACAAGGCGCCGATGCGCGAGACCCTGGCCGCGCTGTTCCTGCGCCAGTGCGGCTATGACGGCCGCGAGCCCGTGGTGGACCCGATGTGCGGCTCCGGCACCTTCGTCATCGAGGCCGCCGAGATCGCCGCCGGCCTGAAGCCCGGCCGCTCCCGCCATTTCGCCTTCGAACAGCTCGCCAATTTCGACCCCGCCCTGTGGCAGAGCCTGCGCGCCGGCGGCACGTCCACGACGCCCGCGGTGCGCTTCCACGGCAGCGACCGCGACGCCGGTGCCATCGCCATGAGCCGCGCCAACGCCGAGCGTGCCGGCGTCTCCGCCTGGACCGAGTTCACCCACCACGCCATCAGCGACCTGACCCCGCCCGAGGGTCCCCCCGGCCTGGTGATCGTCAACCCGCCCTACGGCGCCCGCATCGGCGAGGGCAAGTCCCTGATCCCGCTCTACCACGCCATGGGTCAGACGCTGAAAACGCGCTTCGCCGGCTGGCGCGTCGGCATCATCACCAACGAGGCGGCGCTGGCGAAGGCGACGGAGTTGCCGTTCCAGGAGGGCGGGGTGTCGGTGTCTAACGGGGGGATTAGGGTGACGCTGTATCTGACGGGGGTGTTGGGATGAGAGCCAACACCTGTATTCCAATAAAGATCAAACAATCACCCTAGAATTTTGGAAAGTCCGAATCATCACTGCAAAAAGGATATGAAAAATGAGCGCCACCTTTAGTAGGGAAGACTTAAATTTATATTTAGCTCCAGCTATTGCAGACTTTTCTCAATTCGATGCGCCCGATATTTCTGCGAGGCACCCGAAGTCAACTCACTGGATCGCAAACCATTTTCTTAATTCGATAGCACGTGGGAGCTATACTGGAAAATTCAAGCAATATGCGATCAATCATTTATATCGCGCGCAAGTGGCGTTCTCCGACTATCATGAGGCAAGATCACTAACTAGAGAATTCATAGAAGCAGGAAAACCTAACGCTCCGCACGTACGCGTCTATTTTCGTGCATTATCGCGCTGGGAGTCCTGTTTGTTGAACACTCAAATATTCATCGATATTTTGAACAAGATTAATTTAGAGTTCAGTGGTGAAAAAGCCTTCCGCGGAGGGGACAATTCAAAAGAAGAGAGAGCCTATTCAATAGCTAACAAGATAAAGCACTATGGGGAAGAAATAATAAATGGCTCCCATGCGGAAATAGAGACAGTCCCAATGTGGCTTACGAATTCTGGACTTTCTACAAGAGACTGTGAAATCTCATATGATGAACTTTCAATAATAGTTTCATCGATTGCAAGCCTTGCAGACGAAATCGAAGATCCCATCTCATTCCGGGAACAAAATCGTACATGATCAAGGAGAGAGGTTATTCATTAAGAAAGTGGCGTCCCCGACGGGAGTCGAACCCGTGTCGCCGCCGTGAAAGGGCGGTGTCCTAGGCCTCTAGACGACGGGGACGTTGTACCTTCAACTCGCGCTCAAAAAACGCATCCAGCGCGTGGATGGCGTCCCCAAGGGGAGTCGAACCCCTGTTACCGCCGTGAGAGGGCGGTGTCCTAGGCCTCTAGACGATGGGGACGTCTGGTCCCGATGCGTGGCTCGCGACGGTGGAGGCTGCCACCGGCCGCGCGACCCAACCTTGGAAGGTTGGCGTCCCCTAGGGGAGTCGAACCCCTGTTACCGCCGTGAGAGGGCGGTGTCCTAGGCCTCTAGACGAAGGGGACGTCATCGGCGTGGGCGGGTTTCTAACCAAGCCCGCCCCGCCGATCAAGCCTTTTCTTGGAGTCGGCGCAAAATATCCAGCAATCCGTCGATCGCCGCCGCCGGCGTGTCGAACGCCGTCACGAACCGCGCCGTGCCGTCGTCCCAGCGGTAGAAGCCGTAGCCGGCCCCCTCCAGCGCCTCGGCATAGGCATCCGGCAGGCGGACGAACAGCTCGTTGGCCTCCACCGGGTGGGCCAGCTCGACGCCGGGCAGCAGGGTCAGGCCGGTGGCCAGACGGTCGGCCATGGCGTTGGCGTGGGCGGCCAGGCGCAGCCACAGGCCGTCGTCCAGCCAGGCGTCCAGCTGCGCCGACAGGAAGCGCATCTTCGACACCAGATGACCGCCGCGCTTGCGGCCGAAGCCGAAATCCTCGGCCATCGCCGGATTGAAGAACACCACCGCCTCGGCGGCGAGGCAGCCGCCCTTGGTGCCGCCCAGCGTCAGCACGTCGACCCCGGCGCGCCACGTCACGTCGGCTGGGGCGCAGCCCAGCCGGGCGATGGCGTTGGCGAAGCGGGCGCCGTCCATATGCACGGCCATGCCGTTGGAATGGGCGGTCTCGACCAGCGCCTCGACCTCCGTGGGCGTGTAGACGGTGCCGGCCTCCGTCGCCTGGGTCAGGCTGAGGGCGGCGGGCTGGACGCGGTGGACGACGCCGACGCCGGCCTTGGCGATGTGGCGCGACACCACGTCCGGCGTCAGCTTGCCATGCTCGCCGGCCAGCGGCACCAGCTTGGCGCCGCCGGTGAAGAATTCCGGCGCGCCGCACTCGTCGGTGGCGATGTGCGCGTCCTCATGGCACAGCACCGCGCCATAGGGCGGCACCAGCGCCGACAGCGCCAGCGAGTTGGCCGCCGTGCCGGTGGCGACCGGGAAGACCGCGACCTCGGTCTCGAAGATCGCGCACAGCCGCTCGGTCACCCGCGCGGTCCAGGGATCGTTGCCATAGGGGGAGGCGGTGCCGGCGGACGCCGCCGCCAGCGCCGTCATCACCTGCGGCGCGGCACCGGCGACATTGTCGCTGCGGAAATCATGCATGATCGCGAAACCTGTCCGTTAAGGTGCAGCTTTTCCGGCGGTGACCGTCGCGGTGACGGCGCCGGTGCGCGGGTCGATCAGATAGAGGCGGTCCGGACCCTGCGGCAGGGTCACCTTGAACAGCACGCGGTTGCCCGCCACCAGCATCTCGCCGATGCGGGCGCCGGCCGGGACGTCCAGCGTCACCTCGGCGGGGCGGTCGAGCACCGTGGTCGTGGTGGAGGGTCCGGTCAGGGAGGCGCGGTTGGGGTCCGACATCCGCTTGTACAGCTCCACCCCAAGATAAGTGAAGCCGGCGATGATCAGAACGCCCATGATGACGACGAGTGCCTTGAGGATCTGCACGGTTTGGGGTCCACTCCCGGACGATTGAAACAGGACGCGATACGCAAAGCTTATGGCCGCCAACACACCGGACGACAACACACCCGACGATTTGGCCGACGATTTGGCCGACGATTTCCTCGATGCGGACGACGACGCCGGCTCCCCCGCCTACGCCGCTGCCCGTGCCCTCGCCTACACGATCCCCGACGAGGCGGCGGGCCAGCGGCTGGACAAGGCGTTGGCGGCGGGCCTGCCGGACCTGTCGCGGTCGCGCGTCCAGGCCCTGATTGACCAGGGCTGCGTGCGCGGCGACGGCCGGACGATAACGGACGCGTCCCTGAGGGTCAAACCCGGCCAGCGCTTCGAGGTCGAGGTGCCGGGGGCGGAGGCCGCCGAACCGGTGGCGCAGGACATCCCGATCGACGTGGTGTACGAGGATGCCGACGTTCTGGTGATCGACAAGCCGGCCGGCCTCGTGGTGCATCCCGCCGCCGGCAACCCGGACGGCACGCTGGTCAACGCCCTGCTGGCCCATTGCGGCGACAGCCTGTCCGGCATCGGCGGGGTGAAGCGGCCGGGCATCGTTCACCGGCTGGACAAGGACACCAGCGGGCTGATGGTGGTCGCCAAGAACGACCGCGCCCACCACGGCCTGTCGGAACAGTTCTCCGACCGCACGCTCAGCCGCACCTATCTGGCGCTGGTCTGGGGCGTACCCAACCCGACGCAGGGCCGGATCGAGGGCAACATCGGCCGCAGCAGCGCCGACCGCAAGAAGATGGCGGTGGTGACCGGCGGCGGCAAACCGGCCGCCACAAAGTACCGCGTGGTGAAGAGTTTCGGCATGGCCGCCTCGCTGGTCGAATGCGTGCTGGAGACCGGGCGCACCCACCAGATCCGCGTCCACCTGACCCACATCGGCCATCCGCTGGTCGGCGATCCGCTCTATGGCCGCGGCCGGTCGGGGCGGCCGGGGGGCAAATTCGCCTCGCAACTGCCGGAACCGGTTCGGGGCACCCTTGTTGGATTTCCGCGACAGGCGCTGCACGCCGCGGCGCTGACCTTCCGTCATCCGGTCAGTGGCGAAATTGTGGCTTTCCGCTCCCCAATTCCGGCGGATATTCATGAAATAATTGTCACCTTGGAGTCGCTTTAAAACGGTACACCGGGAAATCTTTCTTGGATAGACTCCCGGTCAATGGCGAGGTTCCGCCGCCCGCTCATTGCGAGGGGCCTTTGGAACCCGCGCTGAAGAATGGCCGCATGCCCATGAATTCCTTCTCATGGGTATACCGGCCGTCAGGAGAGGGGTTTGGTCATGGCGACGGCATCCAATCTTCCGGCCATCGGGTCCGAGAGCAATCTGTCCCGCTATCTCCAGGAGATCCGCAAGTTCCCGATGCTGGAGCCGGAGCGGGAATACATGCTCGCCAAAAGCTGGCAGCAGCATGAGGATTCCGGCGCCGCCCATCAGCTCGTCACCAGCCATCTGCGTCTGGTGGCCAAGATTGCCATGGGCTATCGCGGCTACGGCCTGCCGCTGTCGGAGCTGATCTCCGAAGGCAATGTCGGCATGATGCAGGCGGTGAAGCGCTTCGATCCCGACCGCGGCTTCCGGCTGGCGACCTATGCGATGTGGTGGATTCGCGCGGCGATCCAGGAATACATCCTGCACAGCTGGTCGCTGGTGAAGATGGGCACGACGGCGGCCCAGAAGAAGCTGTTCTTCAACCTGCGCCGGCTGAAGGGCCAGATGCAGGCGATCGAGGAAGGCGACCTGTCGCCGGAGCAGGTCCAGGCCATCGCCACCAAGCTGGACGTTCCGGAACAGGACGTCGTCAACATGAACCGGCGCCTTGCCAGCCCCGACCATTCGCTGAACGCCCCGCTGCGGGCGGAGAGCGAGGGCGAATGGCAGGATTTCCTGGTCGATGAGACCGCCAGCCAGGAAATCACGCTGGCCGACCGCGAGGAGCTGGGCAAGCGCCGCAAGCTGCTGGCGAACGCCATGACCGCGCTGAACGACCGCGAACGCGACATCCTGACCGAACGCCGCCTGCGCGAGGCGCCGACGACGCTGGAGGACCTGTCGCAGAAATATGGCATCAGCCGCGAGCGCGTCCGCCAGATCGAGGTGCGCGCCTTCGAAAAGCTGCAGAAGGCGATCAAGGCCGCCGCGGTAGACCAGAAGATGGAGACGGAGGCGTAAGGGGAAACCCGCCCGCCGCAACAGCGTTATGACCAGGACCAGGCAGGACGGCGAGGTTTCCCTCGCCACGGTCGGGCCCGGCGATCTGCCGGCCTTCAAGAGCGATATGGAGGCGTCCTTCGCGGTCGCCGTCATCGAGGAGTTCGGGTGCCTACCCGACGATTCGATTCCACGCGGCAGCGAACTCGACGAGTCGATGAACGCGCCGGGCACCGAGCTTCTGCATATCCTTTGCGATGGCCGAAGGGTCGGCGGCGCCGTCGTCGTAATCGACGAGGCGACGCAGCGCAATTCGCTGGATCTCTTCTTCCTGTCGCCGGCGGAGCATGGCCGGGGATTGGGCTACAAAGCCTGGATGGCGATAGAGCGGCGCTATCCCGGGACGCTGGTCTGGGAAACCCACACGCCCTATTTCGAGAAGCGCAACATCCACTTCTACGTGAACAAGTGCGGCTTCAGGATCGTCGAGTTCTTCAGCGCCCGTCACCCGGACCCGCACTGGCCCGGCCCGTCCGGCCTGCCCGGCGGCGGCGAGATGTTCCGCTTCGAGAAGGTGATGCGATAGCGGCGGCCAAGCGGTGACGGACCCCACCCTTACGCCTTCACATAGACCCAGGCCTCCGCCCCCGACGTCAGCCGGACCATGACGCGCCTGTAATCCGCGACCTCGTAGGAATCGGCAGCCGCCAGCTCTTCCGGGGTAATCTCGAACAGGGTTCCGGCGACCTCGTCGGCCGGATTGCCGCTTTCGCTGACCACGGGGTGGAAGCGCTTGCCGCTGGTGCGGATCACCTCCGGATCGGTGATCTCCAGCATGTCGCGGCGGTATCCCGGCATGGTGTCCGCCCGTCCGGCCAGCAGCCGGCCGAAGGACGCCATCTGCACGTTTTCCTGCTGCAGGGTGCCGTAGGAGAACAGAAGGACCGTATCCTCAGCCATCGCCATCCCTCCGTACTTCTGCCCCGACCCGAAGCAAATTGCCGTCCGGGTCGATGTGGGCGAACTCGCGCAGGCCATAGGGCGTGTCGGACACCGCCGTCAGGCTGCCGCCGACCTGCGCCGCCTGCCACGCCGCATGCAGCGCGTCGGCGTCGCTGACATAGAGATAGCAGGCGACGGTCGAGCGTTCGGGATCGAGGTCCGGAACGAGCGCCAGATGCAGGCTCACCCCATTCCAGTCCAGGAACCCATAGACCGGGTCCGCGGCGGCCTCGTCATAGGCGGTCACCGCAAAGCCGAGACGCCGGTAGTGGGCGAGCGCCGCCCGCACGTCGCGGACCGGCAGAATCGGCGCTATGCGCTCGAACCGAACGTCCATTGCAGCCTCACACCAGGATCGAGCCTTCGAGATACAGCACCGCCTGCCCGCCGATCTTCACCCGGTCGCCGGCCAGTTCGCACAGCAGGTCGCCGCCGCGGGCCGAGACCTGACGCGCCTTCAGCACCGTCTTGCCCAGCCGCTCCGCCCAATAGGGGGTCAGCATGCAGTGGGTGGAGCCGGTGACCGGGTCCTCCGGGATGCCCTGGGCCGGGGCGAACAGCCGCGAGACGAAATCGACCCCATTCTCTCCCGGCGCGGTGACGCAGACCGCGAACAGGTCGAGCTTCGACAGCAGCGCCATGTCCGGCGCCAGCCCCCGCACCGCGTCGACCGACTCGTAGACCACCAGATAGTCGCGCCCGCTCAGAATCGCGGCCGGCGCCGGGCCGCCCAGCGCAGCCAGCAGGTTGGGATCGACGCGCTCAGCCGGCTTGGCCGGACGGTTGGGGAAGTCCAGCGTATAGCGGTCGCCGTCGCGGGTGACGGTCAGCGTGCCGGCCTGCCGGGTGGCGAAATCCATGCGCTCGCGGCCCGGCTCCAGGATGGTGGCGATGACGAAGGCGGTCGCCAGCGTGGCATGGCCGCACAGATCGACCTCCACCGCCGGGGTGAACCAGCGCAGTTCGAACTCCTCGCCATTGCGGATGAAGAAGGCGGTCTCCGCCAGATTGTTCTCCGCCGCGATGGCCAGCAGCTGCGCATCGGGCAGCCAGGATTCCAGCGGCACGACCGCCGCCGGGTTGCCGGCGAAGACGCGGTCGGTGAAGGCATCAACCTGATAGATGGGCAGGCGCATGGCTTTCCCGGTCATGAGAGGGATCCCTTACGTCTTGGGGGACTGTGAGTCGCTGAGAAAGGGCGTTCAGCCCGCCTGCACCAGCGAGGCGAAGCGGCCGAGGTCGACGTTGCCGCCGGTGACGACGATGCCGACGCGCTTGCCGCGGACATCGAATTTGCCGGACAGCACGGCGGCGGCGGCGAGACAGCCGGTCGGCTCGACCAGCATCTTCATCCGGCTGGCGAAGAAGCGCATGGCGTCGACCAGCTGGTCGTCGGTGACGGTCACGATGTCGTCGACCAGCCGCTGCATCACCGGGAAGGTCAGCTGGCCGACCGCGCGGCTTTGGGCGCCGTCGGCGATGGTCTTCGGCGCGTCGATGCGGACGATGGCGCCGCTGCGCAGGCTCTGCTGGGCATCGTTGCCGGCCTCCGGCTCGACGCCGACGACACGGCAGCCGGGGTTCAGCGTCTTGGCGGCGATGACGCAGCCGGACAGCAGCCCGCCGCCGCCGGTCGGCACCACCAGCAGGTCGAGCGGCCCGCCGGTCTGTCCGGCCTCCTCGATCAGCTCCTTGGCAACGGTGCCCTGCCCGGCCATCACATGCGGATGGTCGAAGGGCGGGACCAGGACGCCGCCCCGCTCCTCCAGCACGCGGGCGACGGCAGCGTCCGGCGGCTCGGCATAACGGTCGTACAGAACCACATCGGCGCCATAGCCGCGCGTCGCCGCCAGCTTGGCCGCCGGTGCGTCCTGCGGCATGACGATGGTGGACTTCACCTTCAGCATCGACGCGGCCAGCGCCAGCGCCTGGGCATGGTTGCCCGACGAATAGGCGACGACGCCCAGCGCACGCTGGACCGGGGTGAAGCGCGACACGGCATTGTAGGCGCCGCGGATCTTGAAGGCGCCGGTGCGCTGGAAATTCTCGCACTTGAACAGCAGCTCGCCGCCGGTCAGCGTGTCGGCGGTGCGGCTGGTCAGCACCGGCGTGCGGTGGGCGACGCCGGCGATCCGCTCCGCCGCCCCGGCCACGTCGGCATAGGAGATGGCAAGGCCGGCAGTGTCGATCCTGCTGTCGGCCACGGTGCTGGTGATCGTGTCGGGCATGGCGGCGGTGCTCCTCCCGGGTGTCTTATTCCAGATCGGTGAACAGGAAAGCCTGCTCGTGCCGCTTCAGCCCGGCCTGCTCGTAGAAGCTGATGGCCTTGGGCGCCGACAGCAGCAGGCACATGGTGCCCGGCCCCATCGCGTCGCGGGTGCGACGCATCAGCTCCTTGCCGATGCCGCGCCCCTGCAGGGCGCGGTCGACGGCGAGGTCGGACAGATAGCAGCAATAGACGAAGTCGGTGATCGAGCGGGCGACGCCGACCAGCCGGCCCTGGTCCCTTGCGGTGACGATCAGGCCGGCGTTGCGCAGCATCGCCTCCACCCGCGGGCGGTCGCCCACGGGCCGGCGTTCCGCCAGCCCGGAGCGTTCCAGAACGTCGATGAAATCGTCGGCGCTCAGGTCCGGTTCGACCGCATATTCGATTTGAATGGATTCGCCCTGAATGGATTTGTCGGCCATCGTCTCATCCCCGCCAGAACGGCTTCGAGACCTCCTGCTCCACCTCGGACCGGCTGACGCCGATGTCCTTCAGCTGATGGTCGTCGAGCCTCATCAGTGCATGACGTTGTTTGCGCCGTTCCATCGCGGAAAACAACACGTCGAGCAGCCGCCAGAGCGAGCGCGAGGCGACACGGGTGACGCGGTCGGCGACCGGGACGGCGCCCGGGGCTGCCGTGTACGGGCCGGAACTGCGGGTCACGTCGGTGTGGCGCATCGGATCCTCCATCATCTGGCGCACAACGCTCGAACAATCGAGACAATCAGGATTATGGAGACGTAATCGGCGGGGTCAAACGGAACATTGTCACCATTACATTTCCGATGTCGGATGTATCTTTTCGGCCACAGGGCGGGGAAAGCCCCCGCCCTGTCCCCAGCGGATCTTTAAAAACCCTTGGGATACCGGGGTGTTCACCGATCCGCCTCCCCATCCACCCACGGATGGTTCGCACCTGCCGATCGTTCGTGTGACAAGTCACGGCCGAATGGCGGGATTGTCCCGATCACATAGCCCCCGCCCGCCGGCCTCCGTTCACCGCCGCCGCATCCTGGCCGCGAGGACGAGCGCCACGCCAATCAGCCCCGCCGCGACGGCAAAGGTCGTCCGGGTCCCCGCAGCGACGGCGTCCGGTGCCGCAGCGGCGATCTCCACCCCCACGCCCAGCGTGAACACCGTCCCCATGACCGAGGCGCCGGTGATCAGCCCCAGATTGCGCGAGAGGTTCAGCACCCCCGACACAACGCCGCGGCGGTTCTTCTCCACATCCGCCATCACCGCCGTGTTGTTGGCGGCCTGGAACAGCGCGTAGCCGGCGGTGACGACGACGAGCGGCCCGACATAGCCGGCCACGCCCAGCGTCGCCGGCAGCAGCGCCAGCAGCACACAGCCAACCGTCGTCGCGCTCAGCCCCAGGATGGCCATGCGCACCGCACCGAACCGGTCGACGAGTCGGCCGGCCGGCACGCCGGTCATCGCCGAAACCAGCGGCCCGGCCGACATGGCGAGGCCGACCATGCCCGTCTCCAGCCCCAGGGCACGGGCGAGGTGGAACGGCCCCACCACCAGCGTCGCCATCAGCACCGTCGCCACCAGCATGTTCATCGCCAGGCGTCCGCGCAGCGTCCGGTCGCGCAGCATCTCCAGCCGCAGCAGCGGCGACGCCGTCCGTGCCTCCACCGCCAGGAACAGCCAGGTCCCCCCGGCCGCCGCCAGCAGAAGCGCCATGTCGGACCAGCCGAAGCCGCCGCGCCCGCCGGTCATCGCCAGTGCATAGGTCCCCAGCGTCAGGGCCAGGATCAGTGTGCCGGGAATGTCGAAGCTCTCCCGCCCCGCTCCGCGCGCTGTCTCCACCCGGTCGGCCGGCAGGCAACGCCGCACCAGCAGGAAGGCCACCAGCCCCGGCGGCACGGTGACCAGGAAGATCGCCGGCCAACCGAACGCCGAGATCAGCAGGCCGCCCAGCGTCGGGCCCAGCGCGGTGCCGATCGCCGATGTGGTTCCCATCAGCCCCATCGCCCGGCCGATCCGCTCCTTTGGCACCGCATCGCCGACAAAGGCGGTGGCGAGCGCCATCATCGCGGCGGCCCCAAGCCCCTGCACCGCCCGCGCCGCGACCAGCATCCACAGGCCGGACGCGGCGGCGGAGGCGGCGGAGCCCACCGTGAACAGACCGATCCCGGCCAACAGCAGGCGCCGCCGCCCGACGATGTCGCCCAGCCGCCCCACCCCAACGATCAGCGTGGTGATCGCCAGCAGATAGGCCAGCACCACCCACTGCACCTCGCGGAACGGTACCCCGAAGGCCTGCGCCAGCGCCGGCAACCCGACATTGGCGATGCTGATGCCGAGCGACGACAGCAGCATCGCCAGCGCCAGCCCGGCCAGCGCCCCTCCCGCCCTTCTGTTCACCGCTCCACCGGCCACGTCCGCCGCCCCGCCCTCCGGTGCAACCGCCTGCCTCATGACACCTCTCCTTCTCTGAATGACAGGTGCAAAGGCTAGGACCCGGAGCGACATGGCGGAACGCGCAGCATCCGCATTGTATTCGTGCATGCCGCGCCATATCCGGGCGGCACCGATCGGGACAAGCCGTGGTACAATCCGGCGCATGAGCGCCCCCGACCTCAACATGCTCGTCACCCTGGACGCCCTGCTTACGGAAGGCAGCGTCGCCGGTGCGGCGCGGCGCCTGCGGCTCAGCCCGTCGGCGATGAGCCGGGCTCTGGCACGGCTGCGCGAGACGACCGGCGACCCGCTGCTGGTCCGGGCCGGGCGCGGCCTCGTCCCCACACCCCGCGCGGTCGAGCTGCGCGACCGCGTCCGCCTGCTGGTGCAGGAGGCCGAAGCGGCGCTGCGACCGGCCGAAAATCTCGATGTCAGCCGACTGGCCCGGACCTTCACCCTGCGGACCAGCGACGGTTTCGTCGAAAGCTACGGCGCCGCCCTGCTTACCCTGCTGGCCGCTGAAGCGCCCGGCGTCCGCATCCGCTTCCTGGCGAAGCCGGACAAGGACAACGGCCCCTTGCGCGACGGCTCGGTCGATCTGGAAACCGGGGTCGTCGTCAGGGACAGCGGCCCCGAACTGCGCACCCAGGCGCTGTTCCACGACCGCTTCATCGGCGTGGTCCGCCCCGGCCATCCGCTGACAACGGGCAAGATCACCCCCGCCCGCTATGCTGCCGGCCGCCATGTGCTGGTGTCGCGGCGCGGCGACGACCGTGGGCTGGTGGACGAGGCACTGGACCGGCTGGGGCTTCGGCGCAGCGTGGTCGCGACGGTCGGCGGCTTCGCCGCGGCGCTGGCGCTGCTGCGCGGCACCGACCTGATCGTCAGCGTCCCCGAACGGCACACGGAGGGGCTGCGCGCCGGCCTCCACAGCTTCGCCCTGCCCCTCCCGGCGCCAGAGATCACCGTCTCCCTGATCTGGCACCCCCGGCTGGACGCCGACCCGGCCCACCGCTGGCTGCGCGGCTGCGTCCGCCGGGTGTGCGCCCCGCCATCCGGTCGTGAGAACCGGGAGTAATATGACCGGCCGCGCCATTGCGCCCGGCCCCAGCGCCGCCCTATGCTGATATATCAATCAGGATCACATCGGGAGAACGCCATGCAGCCGCCCTATCTTGCCGCCGACCAGCGATACGAAGGCATGAGCTATCGCCGCACCGGCCGCAGCGGGCTGGACCTGCCGGCCATTTCACTGGGGCTTTGGCAGAATTTCGGCGGCACAGACGTGTTCGCCACCGGGCGCACCGTGCTGCGCCGCGCCTTCGACCGCGGCGTCACCCATTTCGACCTCGCCAACAACTACGGCCCGCCGCCGGGTTCGGCGGAGGAGAATTTCGGCCGCATCCTCGCCACCGATTTCCGTCCCTACCGCGACCAGATGGTGATCTCGACCAAGGCCGGTTACGAGATGTGGCCCGGCCCCTACGGCAACTGGGGCTCCCGCAAGTATCTGGTCTCCAGCCTGGACCAGAGCCTGACGCGGATGGGCCTCGACTATGTCGACATCTTCTATTCGCACCGCGTCGATCCCCGCACCCCGCTGGAGGAGACGATGGGCGCGCTCGACCACATCGTCCGCCAGGGCAAGGCACTCTATGTCGGCATCTCCTCCTACTCGCCGGAGATGACGCGGCGGGCGGCCGGCATCCTGAAGGAACTGGGCACCCCCTGCCTGATCCACCAGCCCTCCTACTCCATGCTGAACCGCTGGGTCGAGGGCGGACTGCTGGAGACGCTGGAGGATCTCGGCATGGGCTGCATCGCCTTCTCGCCGATGGCCCAGGGCATGCTGACCAACAAGTATCTAGGGGGGCAACCTGCCGACGCCCGCGCCGCCAAGGGCGGGACGCTGCGTGCCAACTTCCTGTCGCCGGAAAACCTGGAGCGCATCCGCGCGCTCGACGCCATTGCCAAGCGGCGCGGCCAGACGCTGGCGCAGATGGCCATCGCCTGGGTCCTGCGCGACCCGCGCGTGACCTCCGCCCTGATCGGCGCGCGGAATGTCGAGCAGCTCGACAACTCGCTGGACGCGCTGAACAACCTGTCCTTCACGCCGGAGGAACTGGCGGAGATCGATACCCACGCCGTCGCCGACGCCGGCATCAATCTGTGGAGCGCCTCCTCCTCGGCCGAGGCCGGCTGAGCATCACCGCCTGAGAAGAGGGTTGGGAGGGACGGCCCCGGCCGCCCTCCCCCACCCGTCAATCCACCCGCCCGGCCGCCAGACGCCCCAGAATCGCCGCATGGCTGCGGATGCCGTTGCGCAGGCATTTCAGCTCGAACTTCTCGTTCGGTGAATGGATGCGGTCGTCGTCCAGCCCGAAGCCGACCAGGATGGTGTCCAGCCCCAGATATTGGCGGAACCAGCCGACGATGGGGATCGATCCGCCGCCGCCGATCAGCACGCCGTCGCGCCCCGTGGCTTCCTTCAGCCCGCCGCGCACCGCCTGCATCCAGGGCGTGTCGGTCGGCACCTCGATGCCCGGCGAGGAGCTGAAGCTGCGGAAGCCGATCGTGCAGTCCGCCGGCAGCCGCTCCTCGAAGAAGCGCCGGACCGACGCCTCGACCGCCGCCGGGTCCTGGCCGGGCACCAGACGGCAGCTCAGCTTGCACGACGCCTTGGCCGGGATGACCGTCTTCGACCCCTCGCCGGTATAGCCGCCCCAGATGCCGTTGATGTCGCAGGTCGGCCGGGTCCAGATGCGCTCCAGCAGCGTCCGCCCCGCCTCGCCATGGCTGCGGGTGAGGCCGAGAGCGCCCAGGAACTGCGCCTCGTCCAGCGGCAGGCCGCGGATCTGCGCCAGCAGCTCGTCCGGCAGCTCGCGCACACCGTCATAGAATCCATCGAAGCGCACCCGCCCGTCGGCATCGTGGATCTGGCCCAGGATGCCGCTCAGCACGTTCAGCGGGTTGGGCACGGCGCCGCCGAACAGGCCGGAATGCAGATCGTGGCTCGGACCCGTGACGGTGGCTTCCAGATAGAGCAGCCCGCGCAGCCGGGTGGTGATCGCCGGGGTGTCGACATCCCAGGCGTTGGTGTCGGTGACCAGACAGAAGTCGGCTTGCAGCTCCGCCGCATGCTCCGTCAGGAAGCGCGGCAGCGACGGGCTGCCGGTCTCCTCCTCGCCCTCCAGCAGCACGGTGGCGCGGATCGGGATGGAGCCGTGGACGGCGTGCCACGCCTCGAAGGCTTCCATGAAGGTCATGGTCTGGCCCTTGTCGTCGGCGGCCCCGCGGGCGACGACGCGGCGGCCCCGCTCGGCCTCGACAATCACCGGATCGAAGGGCGGGCTGTTCCACAGCTCCATGGGGTCGGCGGGCTGCACGTCGTAATGGCCGTAATAGAGCACATGCGGAGTCTCCACCCCTTCCGGCCCCGGATGATGGGCGACCAGGATCGGGTGGCCGGGCGTGTCGTGGATGGTGACGCTGAATCCCATCGCCGTCAGCCTGTCGGAACACCAGCGCGCAGCGCGCCGGACCTCGCCGGCATAGGCGGGATCGGTGCTGACCGAGGGAATGCGCAACAGCTCGCAAAGCCGGCCGACCGACTCCTCGAAGGACTCGTCCACCTTGCGCAGAACGGCATCGACAGGAAGCATGAGTGCCCTCTTCTTGTTGATCGTAGACGCAAACGAGTGCCCTCTCCCACCTCGGGAGAGGGCAAATCTCATCCCCCCAGCCCCAGCAGCCTGGCCAAAATCGGCTGCCCTACCGCCGCCCCCAGCGCGAAGCCTGCGAGCAGCCCGATCACCAGCCCGATAAGGCCCGCCCCCTTCCCGCCGCCGGACCGCGACCCGTTGCGCTCCGCCTGCCGCGCCCCATTGCCGCCGCCCGACGGCTCGTCGCCCTCGTCGAGCGACGACGCGCGACGCGCGCTGTAGGAGGTGTCGGTCGCCTCGTGCCACGCCTGGATGCGCTCCAGCGCCGGCTTCAGCTGGGCGTCGTCGGGCGCGCTGCCGCGGCCATGGACGATTTCCCAGGCCAGCGCCGCGAACCGGCTGGTCGTCCGCCCCTCCGGCGTGAAGATCATCGCCGGCATGCGGCGGTAGGTCGCCTTCACCACATCCACGTCATAGGGGAAGGCGGTGCGGAACATCTGCTCCGGGAACTCGTTGCGCAGCTGGGTCAGCGATTCGCGGCCGACCTCGTCGTTGGTGATCGACAGCATCAGGATGCCGGCCAGCGACAGGCTGGGGTTCAGCCCGTTCTGGATATGCTCCACCACCTGCAGGGTGCGCCGCAGCCCGTCCAGCGCATAGCGCCCCGGGAACACCGGCACGATCAGCCGGTCCGACGCCGCCAGCGCGCCGGCCGCCAGATGGCCCAGCGCCGGCGGGCAGTCGATGACGACATAATCCGGCGGGTTGCGCGAGAAGTGCAGCGCCTTGCGCAAGCCCCGCTGCGAGCCGCCGCGGCTGTCCAGCGCATGTTCCAGCGAATAGAGCTTGCGCGCGCCGACGATCATCGACAGCCCGTCGAAGGCGGTCGGGGTGATGGCGTCCTCGACGAAGGTTTCCTTGCGCAGCAGGTCGTTGATGCCGACCTTGGCCTTGTCGCGCAGCAGGAAATTGCTGGTGGCGCTGCTCTGCGGGTCGAAATCGATCAGCACGACGCTCTTGCCCAGCGCCGCCAGCGCCAGCGCGAGGTTCACCGAGGTGGTCGTTTTGCCGACGCCGCCCTTCTGGTTGTAGACCGACAGGATGGTCGGCTGCCGTGTCTCGGGCGTGTCGAAGACGTCTTCGTGGCTGGTCATGTCCATTCCGCTTCGCCGTTTCTGCGGCTATCCCCCGCCCCATACCAAGCTTTCCCGTGGCTGGAGCGCGGGCGCACTATAAGCGCCGGGCGCGCCCAAGTCTCCCCACACGTTCGGGGGTTGCGGGCGGCCATCGGGGGCGCTTGCCGCATTCCTGCACAACCGATGCGCAAAGTTTCGGGTCGCCTCGAAGGGCCGCTCAGGTCCACATGGTGACAAACAATCCCGAGGGAGGACAATAGGATGACCACCGAACTTCAGCACCTGATCGGCGGCAAGCTGGTTTCCGGAACGTCGGGGCGGTTCGCCGACGTCTACTCCCCGATGACCGGCGAGGTGCGCGCCCGCGTGCCGCTGGCGAGCGTGGAGGAGATGCGCGCCGCGGTCGAGAACGCCAAGGAGGCGCAGCGCGGCTGGGCCGCCACCAACCCGCAGCGCCGCGCCCGCGTCCTGATGCGCTTCCTCGACCTCGTGCAGCGCGATTATGACGAGCTGGCGCTGCTGCTGTCGCTGGAGCATGGCAAGACCATCATCGACGCCAAGGGCGACATCCAGCGCGGCCTGGAGGTGGTGGAGTTCGCCTGCGGCATCCCGCACCTGCTGAAGGGCGAGTTCACCGACGGCGCCGGCCCCGGCATCGACATCTATTCGATGCGCCAGCCGCTGGGCGTCGTCGCCGGCATCACGCCGTTCAACTTCCCGGCCATGATCCCGATGTGGAAGTTCGCCCCGGCCATCGCCTGCGGCAACGCCTTCATCCTGAAGCCGTCTGAGCGCACGCCGGGCGTGCCGGTCAAGCTGGCCGAGCTGATGCTGGAAGCCGGCCTGCCGGCGGGCATCCTCAACGTCGTCCATGGCGACAAGGTGGCGGTGGACGCCATCCTCGACGACCGCGACATCAAGGCGGTCGGCTTCGTCGGCTCCACCCCGATCGCCGAATACATCTACAACCGCGGCTGCGCTGCCGGTAAGCGCGTCCAGTGCTTCGGCGGCGCCAAGAACCACGCGCTGGTGATGCCGGACGCCGACCTCGACCAGGCGACCGACGCGCTGATCGGCGCCGGCTTCGGCGCGGCGGGCGAGCGCTGCATGGCGATCTCCGTCGTCGTGCCGGTCGGCAAGAAGACCGCCGACGCCCTGATGGAGCGTCTGATCCCGCGGGTGGAAGGCCTGAAGGTCGGCCCCTCGACCGACAGCAGCGCCGATTTCGGCCCGCTGGTGACGCGCGAGCACTTGGAGCGCGTGAAGTCCTACGTCGATCTCGGCGTCAAGGAAGGCGCCAAGCTGGCGGTCGACGGCCGCGAGTTCAGCATGCAGGGCTACGAGAACGGCTTCTACATGGGCGGCTGCCTGTTCGACGAGGTGAAGCCGGACATGCGCATCTACAAGGAGGAGATCTTCGGCCCGGTCCTCTCCGTCGTCCGTGCCGACTCCTACGAAGAGGCGCTGGCCCTGCCGAACGACCACGAGTACGGCAACGGCGTGGCGATCTTCACCCGCGACGGCGACGCCGCCCGCGATTTCGCGAGCCGTGTCGATGTCGGCATGGTCGGCATCAACGTTCCGATCCCGGTTCCGCTCGCCTACTACACCTTCGGCGGCTGGAAGCGGTCGGGCTTCGGCGACCTGAACCAGCACGGGCCGGATTCGGTGCGCTTCTACACCAAGACCAAGACCGTCACCTCCCGCTGGCCCTCGGGCGTCAAGGAAGGCGCCAGCTTCGTCATTCCGACCATGGATTGATGTGAGCCCTTAAGCCTCCCTCTCCCGTCCCGGGAGAGGGAAGGGGCCCATGCGCAGCATGGGAAGGGTGAGGGGTGGTCCAAGGATCAAGATCCATGTTCGGATTGCCCCTCACCCTCCCCACCTTACGGTGGGTCCCCTCCCTCTCCCGGGGCGGGAGAGGGCCTTGAATGAGGTGACGCATGTCCTTTGAACTGACCGAAGACCAGATCGCCATCCGCGACATGGCGTTGTCCTTCGCCCGCGACGAGCTGGCGCCCAACGCCGTCGAGTGGGACCAGAAGAAGCATTTCCCCGTCGATACCCTGCGCGCCGCCGGCGAACTCGGCATGGGCGGCATCTATGTGTCGGAGGACCATGGCGGCTCGGCGCTGAGCCGCTTCGACGCCGTGGTGATCTTCGAGGCGCTGAGCCAGGGTTGCCCGACCATCGCCTCCTACATCTCCATCCACAACATGGTGGCGGGGATGGTGGACAATTTCGGCAACGACGAGCAGAAGGCCCATTGGCTGCCGAAGCTCTGCACCATGGAATGGCTCGCCAGCTACTGCCTGACCGAGGCCAACGCCGGCTCCGACGCCGCGGCCCTGCGCACCAGGGCGGTGCGCGACGGCGACAGCTACATCCTGAACGGCGCCAAGCAGTTCATTTCCGGCGCCGGCAGCTCCGACCTCTATCTCGTCATGGCCCGGACCGGCGAGGACGGCCCCGGCGGCATCAGCGCCTTTCTTGTCCCTAAGGACACCCCCGGCCTTTCCTTCGGCGCCAACGAGCACAAGATGGGCTGGAATGCCCAGCCCACCCGCGCCGTCATCATGGAGGACGCCCGCGTCCCTGCCTCCGCCCTGCTGGGCCAGGAAGGGATGGGCTTCAAGTTCGCCATGAAGGGGCTGGACGGCGGCCGCATCAACATCGCCGCCTGCTCCATCGGCGGCGCCCAGGCGGCGCTGGACAAGGCGCTGACCTACATGGGCGAGCGCAAGGCCTTCGGCCAGTCGCTCGACCGCTTCCAGGCGCTGCAGTTCCGCATCGCCGACATGGCGACGGAGCTTGAGGCCGCCCGCACCTTCGTCCACCGCGCCGCTTCGGCCTTGGACGCCAAGAGCAAGGACGCCACCCGCCTGTGCGCGATGGCGAAGCGCTTCGCCACCGACACCGGCTTCGAGGTGGCGAACAACGCCCTGCAGCTGTTCGGCGGCTACGGCTATCTCGCCGATTACGGCGTGGAGAAGATCGTCCGCGACCTGCGTGTCCACCAGATCCTGGAAGGCACCAACGAGATCATGCGCCTGATCGTCTCGCGCAGCGAGATCGGGCGGATGGCGTAAGAGCGAACCATAAAAATATCAAACCAACGGGAGACGCGACGATGGCGATGATCGGTTTCATCGGATTGGGCAACATGGGCGGCCCGATGGCCGCGAACCTCGTGAAGGCGGGGCATCAGGTGGTTGGCTACGACCTGTCCACCGCCGCCATCGACGCGGCCAAGGCGGCCGGCGTCACCATCGGTGAGTCTCCCGCCGCCATCACCGCCGCGGCGGAGGTGGTCATCACCATGCTGCCGGGCGGCAAGCATGTGCTGGGCGTCTATGACGGCGACAAGGGCATCGTCGCGGCGGTAAAGCCCGGCACGCTGCTGATCGACTGCTCCACCATCGACGTCGACTCCGCGCGCAAGGCGCATGCGCTGGCCGCCGCCAAGGGTGCCGCTTCGCTCGACGCGCCGGTGTCGGGCGGCGTCGGCGGTGCGTCGGCCGGCACGCTGACCTTCATGGCCGGCGGCGAAGCGGACGCCTTCGAACGCGCCCGCCCGATCCTGGAAGCCATGGGCAAGAAGATCGTCCATTGCGGTGGCGCCGGTGCCGGTCAGGCGGCGAAGATCTGCAACAACATGATCCTCGGCATCTCGATGATCGGCGTCTGCGAGGCCTTCGTCCTGGCGGAAAAGCTCGGCCTGTCGCATCAGGCTCTGTTCGACGTGTCGTCGACCTCGTCGGGCCAGTGCTGGTCGCTGACCAGCTATTGCCCGGTCCCCGGCCCGGTGCCGGCCAGCCCGGCCAACCGCGATTACCAGCCCGGTTTCGCGGCGGCGCTGATGCTGAAGGACCTGAAGCTGGCCCAGGAAGCGGCGCAGAGCGCCGGCGCCCCCACCCCGCTGGGTGCCGCGGCGGCGCAGCTCTACGCCATGATGAACGCGCAAGGCGAAGGCGGCACCGACTTCTCCGGCATCATCCGCATGCTGCGCGGCGAGGGTTAAATCAGGCTGCGGTGGGGGGCAGGAACAGCGCCTGCTCCCGCCGCACCAGTTCGGCGATGTAGTCGGCGGTCATCGAAATCCGCGCCAGAGAGCGCAGATCCTCGTGGACGATCAGCCAGAAGGACCGGGTGATCGTCACCTCTTCCGGCAAGACCTGCACCAGATCGGGCTCGCCGGCCGCGATGAAGGCGGGCAGCATGCACAGGCCGGCGCCGGCCAGCGTCGCCTTCAGCTGGGCGACGAGGCTGCTGCTCTTGATGCGCGGCGCCACCTCCCCGATGGTTTCGACATAGTCCAGCTCGGGCGCGAAGATCAGGTCGTCGATATAGCCGATGAAGGAATGGCCGCGCAGGTCGGCGCGGCTGCGGATCGCCGGCCGGGCGTCCAGATAGGCGGCGGTGCCGTAGAGCCCCAGCCGGTAATCCGTCAGTTTCCGCGCATAGAGCCGCCCTTCCTGCGGGCGTGACAGGCTGATGGCGATGTCGGCCTCGCGCTTGGACAGGCTGAAGACGCGCGGCATGGCGACCAGCTGCACCTCCAGCTCCGGATGGCGTTCGCACAAGGCACCGATGCGCGGCGCCAGGAAACAGCTGCCGAAGCCGTCCGGCGCGCCGATCCGCACGGCGCCGGCCAGCGACAGGTCGCCGTCGGCGACCATCCCCTGCGCCAGCAGCGCCGCGCTCTCCATCACTTCGGCGGTCTGTTTCAGCCGTTCGCCCTGCGGCGTCAGGGTAAAGCCGCTGGGACGGCGTTCGAACAGGGTGACGCGCAGCGCGTCCTCCAGCGCGGTGATGCGGCGGCTGACCGTGGTGTGATCGGCACGCAGGCGCTGGGCCGCCGTGGTCAGCGTGCCGGCCCGGGCCACCGCCAGGAAAAAGCGCAGGTCGTTCCAGTTGAAATCGGCCATGTCGCCGGCGCCGCCGTCCGTTCTCGCTGGGGAAACAGGGGCCGAACTGTCCCACCAACCCGCCCGCCTGACAAGAGCGCCAACCCGCCCCTGCGACAACAGCGCACCCCGGGAGCCAGCCCCACCGCCGAAAGAGCCCGCCCGGAAGGAGTACCGCGTCTCCCGGGCACCGCCCCCATTTCGCGCGGACGAACAGGCGCGCTGATGCGTTTATCTGTTGAGAGACGCGAGCGCGACAATCGAAAGGGCGGAGGATGCCGGGCGAGGGCCGGACGATGAGCGGAAGCGGAACGGTGATGGCGGTGGCACTCGCGGCCCTGCTTGCCGCCCTTTTCGCAAATTCCGCCGCAGGACCGGCTGCTGCGGAACCGCTGCTCTACGCGCCGGAGACCGCCAGCCCCCTGCCCTCCCCCGCCCCTCCGGAGCCGGTGGCGTCGCCCCCGGCCATGCCGGTCGCTGTCGCGGTAGAGGCGCCGAAGCGGCCGCAGACCGACGCCTTCGACTGCTGGATTCTCGACCCCAACCGGCTGGAGCGGGCGGCCGACCGCGGCCTGTGCAACGACGCCTTCGCCAGCGCATCGGAAACCGCCTCTTTACCGGATGCCCCTCCCCCGCCGGCGGTCACGCCGCTGCGCAAGCCGAAAGCCCCCAAGCGCCATGCACGCAGCGCCAGCCGCCGGTCCAGCCACAGCGAGGCCCACGAGATGACGGCCTCCGCCGCGCGGGCGTCCCGCAACGGCGGCAGCGTCGATTTCTTCGGCAACTTCCAGCGTGACTTCAACGCGCTGACCGACCTGCTGAGCGGCGGCTCCTCCCCCGGCCGCAGCGGCAGCCGGGACGGCATCGCCCCCCACTCGTCACACAATCACTGAAGTCAGGCCCTGGAATCAGGCTTCGCCGTCCGCAGCGGGACCGATGTCCTCCGCCTCGACGTCGATGGTGACGCCGGTGCGGCCGGACCGGCCATGGTCATGCTCCGGGTCGATGCCATGGTCGCGGCGCAGCTCGTCGCGGACCTCCGCCATGCGGGCGCGCAGCCGGGCATATTCAGCCAGCAGCTGCCGGCGCCGGTCGTTCGGCGTCACGTCCTTCGGCGGGCGCAGCGACCGCTTGAAGTCGATCAGCTGGCGGCGGGTCACGTCGGGACGGATCAGCCCCTGCGCTTTGGCCCGCTCCAGCTCGTCCGGCGTCATGGTGACGATCTGGTAGGCGACGCTTTCCGCCCCGGGCAGCACCTCCAACGACAGGCGGCCGGTGTCCACCGCCTCCGCCACCGCGCGGAACCGGAAAGCGGTCTCGACCGAGAACGGCATGTCGCTCTCGATCATCGCTTCGAAGTCGCCATGCGGCAGGATTTCCTTGGCGCGGTTCAGATACCGGCCGATCGACAGGAATTCCTTGCGGCTGCGGTTCCAGTGATAGCGGATCTCCTGCGCGAACTCCTGCCGGGTGTGGCAGGGCACGATGGCATCGCTGATGTCCGACGCCCGGCGATCCGCCTTGGACGGCGCCACCGCCGTCCCTGAGCGCACAGGGGTAGACGCTACCTCCGGCTTGGCCGCCGGCGGGGGAGCGGCCTTGCCCTGCTCCGCCACCTTCTTCATGAAGGACTTCACGTTGGCCATGTTCAGATCCCCAGCTCGTGCCGGATGAAGTACCAGGCGCCCAGGCATTCGTCGGCACCGTTCACCGCGCCGACATCGACGATGGAACAGCCGATGTCGTCGACCCGGTGCATGTCCTCGATGTCCGGCACCTCGTGCGGCACCAGCCGACCGACGCGGCCCAGCTCCAGCTTCGCCTCGCGCAGGCTGACCGACCGCCGCTTGACCCGGTTCAGCAGGAAGGCGGCAGGGCGGCCGTAGTCGCGCAGGAACTCCATCCAGGGGATCACGCTCATCTTGTCGAAGCGCCCGACCCCGGTCGGCACCAACACCAGATCGGCGCGGCGCAGCAGGATCTTGGTCGCCTCCGGATACAGCTCCACCGACGGAGGCGTGTCGATGAACACCACGTCGTAGCGGGCAGGGTCGATCTGGGCGAGCGCGGCGTCGATCTCGTCCAGCGTGCCTTCGTAATGGTCGATGGTCGCCACGTCGTGCGGCCGGCGCAACTCGTGCCACTGTCCCAGCGTGCGTTGCGGATCGAAATCCAGGGTCGCCACCCGCATGCCGTCCTTGGCCGCGGCGACGGCGGTGTTCTTGCAGCTGGTGGTCTTGCCGGTGCCGCCCTTCGGCGCACTGTACACCACCCAGCGCGCCGGCTTCGGGGCGGCAGTCTTTACCGGCTCTCCGGCACCCTGGATCGCCTGCCTGCCGCTTGATTTACCTGAAGATTTGCCCGCAGACTTCCTCGTGGCGACGGCGGTCGGATCGGCCATCTGTTTCCCCTGCATCGCGTGCCAGTCTACTTGATGGCCTTCTTATTAGCGGATCGGCGGTCGGCTCGAAAGGGCAAAGGCGATACCTGCGCCATGGAAATAGGCCTTCTCTGTACCGGGAAAGCCGTTACCGGTAACGCCTGCCCCACCGGATCCGTTACCGGTAACGCTTCCGGTTCAACAACAATCGCCATCTCTGTTGCCGGCACGAAACATTCCGTCACCACTTTCGGGATTTCCGTGCAGCAGTCTGATCGCTAAAATGTTTCGTATTCCTTGGTTTCTGACAGCGTATTGCCTTCCCGTCTGGTTTCGGGGGCGGCGAGGGGATTGGATCGGTGATGCGAGTATCAGGGGTGTTCGGCGGGACGGCGGGACGGCGCGGCAAGGCGCAGCACCGCACGGCGTTGCGCCACAGCACGGCGCTGGCGGGGGCGGCCCGTCTCGCGATCGTCGCCGCGATCACCTCCTTCCCTCTGGCCCTTCCTCTGGCTCTGGCCCTCCCGGCCCTGGCCAATCCCGAAGGCGGCGTGGTCACCGACGGCGCCGCCACCATCCAGGCGACCGCTCCCGGCCGGCTCGATATCATTCAATCGACCTCCAAGGCGGTGATCGACTGGCAGCGCTTCGGCATCCGTGAGGGCGAGCACACCAATTTCCAGCAGCCCGACGCCGGCTCCATCACCCTCAACCGCGTCACCGGCCCCGACCCGTCGGCGATCATGGGGCGGCTGACCGCCAACGGGCAGGTCTGGCTGGTCAACCCCAACGGCATCCTGTTCGGGCCGAACGCCCAGGTCGATGTCGGCGGGCTGCTCGCCACCACCCACGACATCCGCAACGACGACTTCATGGCCGGCCGCTATCAGTTCGAAGGCCGCGCCGGCTCCACCGCGACGGTGGAGAACGAGGGCACCATCACGGTGGCCGAGGCCGGGCTGGCGGCGCTGGTCGCCCCCGGCGTCGCCAACCGCGGCACCATCCAGACCCGGCTGGGCGAGGTGACGCTGGCATCCGGCCGGCGCTACGTCGTCGACCTGTTCGGCGACCAGAAGATCAACATCGCGGTGGATGCGAAAGCCGATGCGCGTCCCGTCGGCGCCAACGGCAAGCCGGTGGATGCGCTGGTCAGCAACAGCGGCAAGATCTTCGCCGACGGCGGCCGGGTGCAGATGACGGCAAGCGCCGCCAGGGGGCTGGTCGACCGCGTCGTCAACATGTCCGGCACCGTGCAGGCCCGCCGGGTGGAGCAGCAGGGCGGCGACATCGTCCTGCTCGGCGACGGCGGCGAAGTCGAGGTCTCCGGCACGCTCGACGCCAGCGGCAACGCCCCCGGGCAAACCGGCGGTTCCGTCACCGTCTCCGGCAACCGCACGACGCTGGCGGCATCGGCGCGCATCAATGCCTCCGGTCCGGCCGGGGGCGGGGAGGTGCTGATCGGCGGCGACGTGCAGGGCGGCAAGGCGTCCGCCGCCACGCTGGCCGGCTACAACATCCGCCCGGCGCGCAAGCCGGTGCCGCCCTCCACCGACACCGTGGTGGCCCCGGGCGCCACCATCACGGCCGACGCCACGCAGAGCGGCAAGGGTGGCAAGGTGGTGGTGTGGGCCGACAACTCCACCCGCTTCGACGGCACCGTCTCCGCCCGCGGCGGCGCGGCCGGCGGCGACGGCGGCTTTGTTGAGACCTCCGGCAAGCTGTCGCTGCATGTGCGGGGCAGGGTGGATGCGGGTGCAGCGATAGGGAAGGGTGGTTCCTGGCTGCTCGACCCGACCAACATCATCGTGGCGGACACCGGTGGCACCATCACCGCCACCGAGATCCAGGCCTCGCTGAACAGCGGCACCAGCGTCACGCTGCAGACCGATACGACCGGGTCCGAGGCCGGCGACATCACCGTTGACCAGACCATCCTGAAATCGTCCGGCGGCGACGCCTCGCTGACGCTGAAGGCCTACCGCAACATCTATGTGTTCAAGAGCATCACCTCCACCGCCGGTGCGCTGTCCGTCACGCTGAATTCCGCCACCGGGTCCGGCAAGGGCGTGGTCCAGGTGGCGGGGACCTCCGCCGCCTCGGTCACCATCGATACCAACGGCGGCGCCTTCATCGTCGGCGGCGGGTCGGACCCGACGCAGAAGCCGGCGATCGGCATGTATGGCGACTATTCCCCGTCGGACAACCGCGTCGGTGCCGCCTTCAGCTATGCCACCGTCAAGACGGGGGCCGGCGCAATCCTGATCAACGGCGAGGGCGGCGAGAACAACGGCGAGGGCAACACCGGCATCCTGCTCAGCAACAGCCGCCTGGAGACCACGACCGGCTCCATCACCCTGAACGGGGAGGGCGGCAACGGCATGTATTACGGCGCCAATGGCGGCGTCATGATTGCCGACTCCGTGCTGCAGACCGCGGGCGGCGCCATTCAGATCACCGGTACGGAAGGCGGCGGCGAAAGCAGCATCGGCAGCGACGCCGTCAACATCGATGGCACCTCCACCATCGCCGTGCTGGGCAACGGCGCCATCACCATCCGGAGCGGCACCTATTCCGACGGCGACATCGTGCTGAACGGCGCGGAGATCTACAACGACGCCGCTCCCATCACCTTCGAGTCCGGCGGCAACCTGCTGCTCGACTACGGCACCAGCCTCTATTCCGACGGCGCCGTGACGCTCAAGGCCGCCAGCACCGTCGCCCTGTCGGACAGCACCATCGTGACCGGCGGCTCGGCGGTTACGCTCGACAGCAACATCGGACAGTCCGGCGGGGCCGTCCGCCTGTTCACCAGCCGCATCACGACCTCGGGCGGCGCCATTACGCTCGGCGGCGGCAGCGATCCGACGCAGCAGGCGGCCAAGGGCGACTGGGAAGGCCCGGCCGGCGTGGCGATCGACAATGCCACGCTGGACTCCGGCGGTGGCGCCATCTCCATCCGCGGCGAGGGAGCCGATTACGACAGCGAGAGCCACGGCGTCTCCATCACCGGGACCAGCGCGATCCTCTCCGGCACCGGCACGACCACCATCCGCGGCAAGGCGGTGTCCAACTACGGTTGGAATGCCGGCGTGCTGATCGCCGCAGCCGCCAGCGGTGGCACCCCGATCATCCGCTCCGACTCCACCGCATCCGACGCCATCCTGATCGACGGCGACGCCACGCAGGTGGATGCCGACGAGGCCTGGGGCGTGAAAATCCAGGGCACGGCGGCGATCGCCTCGTCCGGCGGCGTCGCCATCATCGGCAAGGGCGGCGCATCGGCCGTCACCTACGAGGTCGCCGGCATCGGTCTGGACGCCGATACGGGCGGCGGCATCCGCGTCGCCGCGGGCGGCGGGGAGGTGAGCCTGCAGGGCACCGCCGGAACCGGCGAGAAGGCGATGGCGCTGTACAGCAACGGGAACGTGGTGGTCAGCAGTTCTCCGCCACCACCACCACCTCCTCCTCCGCCGCCGCCGCCCCCACCTCCGCCGCCAGTGACGCCCCCGGTTACGGACGACCCGACGACACCGACCACTCCGACGACCCCGACCACGCCCACGACGCCCACGACGCCGACCACGCCGACCACCCCCGCCCCTGACAGCGGAGACGGAACCGGCACGCCGACCACCGGCACCGACACGTCTGGGACGAACACCGGCGGAACGGACACCGGCGGCACCGGAACGACCGACACGACATCATCGTCGACCACACGGTCCACCACGACCGGCAGCAGTTCCGTGCAGACGGTGCTGCAGACGGTGGCACAGATCGCAGCCAACCCAACGGGGACGACGACCGCCGGCACCAACCCCACTGTCACAACCGGCCCATCGGCCACCCAATCGGCCAACCCATCGATCGGCTCCCCGACCACCGCGACCACCCCGCAGACCTTCCTGGCCGGGTTGGAGCAGGGGGCAGGGCAGGGAACAGGTCAAGGGACCGGGCAGGGCGGCCAGACCTCCGACGGCACCCAGCAGGCCGGCAACGGCCCGACCTCTCCGCCGCCCCCTCCACCACCGCCGCCCGCACCGGCGACGGTGGTGCTGCCGTCCGGACGCTCCGTCACCTTCACGGCGGAGGCGACGCAGGCCTATACCTCCGGCGCCACCCTGTCGCAGCCGGGGCCGCAGCTTCTCGCCGCGCCGCAAGTGCAGGCGGCGGCCAGCAGCCTCATCCAGGCGGCCGGCAGCGGCGGCATGGTCCAGGCGGTGACGAGCCTTTCGACCGGCAGCCTCTCGCTGCCGGAACAGCGCGCGGTGCTGGCCAGCGTTCCCGTCCCCACCCTGATCGGCGGCCTGACCGCCAGCAACGATCCGGTGGCGGTGCGCGTCGGCGGCATCCTGCAGAACAGCGCGTCCGGCCAGTCCGGCGGCTATGCCCAGGTGCGCGCCGCGGTGACCCAGGCCAACCTGCCGCCCCAGGTCGCCCGCACCTACCTCGCCATGGTGCAGCGGGTGGAGCGCGAGCAGCGCACCCAGGCTTTCTCCGGTGCGCTGCGGCAGTTGGTGGCGAACCCGCGGGCGGCGGACATGTTCGGCCGGCCGACCGCCTCCTCGGCCCCGCCCAGCCTGCAGCAGGCGCGCGGCGGCCGCACCCGCGGCGGCAGCATGACCCTGCGCGGCATCGTTGCCGACAGCGCCAATCTGGCGGAGGCGCGGGTGAACGGCCGCTGGGTCTTCATCGACGAGAAGGGCCAGTTCCGCACCAGCATCCCGGTGGAGCCGGGGGCGACCGAAGCCACCCTGACCATGACCGACGAGGCCGGCAAGACGACCGAGCAGCGCATCGCCATCGACAGCGCCACCGCCGCCCCCGATCCCGCCGCCCCGCCGAAGCCGCGCAAGATCGCCCTGATGATCGCGGTCGACAGCTACCGCGACAGCGCCATCCCGACGCTCGCCACGCCCGAGGCCGACATCAAGGCGGTGGCGCAGGCGCTGAACGATCATCTCGGCTACGAGACGCGGACCCTGCGCAACCCGACCAAGGCGCAGATCGGTGAGGCCCTGCGCAAGCTCGGCCGCGAGGTCGGCGAGCAGGATCAGGTGATGGTCTATTACGCCGGCCACGGCTACGAACTGGCGGAGACCGGCACCGGCTACTGGCTGCCGGCCGATGCGGAGACGACCAGCGCCCGCAACTGGGTGTCCAACAACGACATCGGCCGCTTCCTCAGCCGCATGCCGGCCAAGCATGTGATGGTGGTGTCGGACAGCTGCTATTCCGGCGCCTTCACCAAGGAACAGAAGATCGACGCCAGCCGCCTCGCCAACGAGCAGGAGATCCGCCAGCGCCGCTCCGTCATGGCCCTGTCGTCGGGCGGCGACGAGCCGGTCGCCGACGGCGAGGTGAATTCCCCCTTCGCGGTGGCTCTGAAGAAGCGGGTGATGGCCCTGCCGAAGGACAGCAACGGCTACGCGCTCTACCAGGAGGTCCGCGCCGACGTGACCAGCGAGGCACCGCAGACGCCGCAATATGGCGTGATCCGCACCGCCGGTTACGACGAAGGCGGCGACTTCATCCTGGACCTGCCGGATCGCCGCATGAACTGAGGGAAAGCGATATTGCCCTCTCCCGCCCCGGGAGAGGGAGGGGACCCGCCGAAGGCGGGGAGGGTGAGG